>SYCV01000057.1 GCA_005786805.1 Planctomycetia bacterium
GTCGATTTCTTCAAGATGTCCGTTCCTGGCGAGGCTGCAAATGGAGTTTATGACTTTTTCTGTTACACATGAGGGCTTCAAGGGAGACGATATGCTTCCACTGGTTCCCCAGTATTTCACATGAATATCAAAGTTTTTTTGATTACTTAATTGATCCATTATAATTAGTAGCCCGCCAGGCCTCCCTCAATTCGGTGATCCAATCCGGGATGAAGCAGCTTGGTTTTTAGATCTATCAGAATTGTATGGGCGTCACCCTGCCTTCGGGTTGTGATATTGTGGCCCATGTCACGTAATTTTTTCATTGCTGACTCGTGCATGGGATTGTTTGCCTCCTCAAAATAAGCCTTGTCTGGAAACCATTGATGATGAAGCCTGGCGGCATCCACAGCCTTCTGGGCATCCATTTGAAAATCAATGATGTTTACGATGATATTAAACACGGTGTTGATTATTGTCCTGCTTCCGGGGCTACCAGTGACAATGTGGGGAACACCATCTTTTGCAACAATAACCGGGGTTTGCGAACTTATCATTTTTTTTCCGGGTTTGATGAGGTTTGGTGCGGTTCCAACCCTTCCAGAGGTGGTTGTCTCACCTGGAAACCAATTGAAGTCGAGCATCTCATTGTTAAGTAGAAAACCCGCACCTTTTACCATGACTTTTGAACCATAGCTTTGTTCCAGTGTGTAAGTGTTGCTTACCGCCATACCCTGGCCATCCACAACTGAAAAATGGGTTGTGTCGTCACTTTCCTTGGAAATTGGGATTTCCTTCGCTATTTCCATGCTGGGAATGGCTTTTTTAGAGTCGAGCTTTGCTGCAAGTTCCCTGGCGAATTCTTTTTTAAGAAGGCTTTCGGGAATATCCACAAATCCCTGGTCACCAATATGCCTGGCGCGTTCACTAAAGGCATGTTTCATTGTCTCGATCAAAAGATGCAGGGTTTCCGGAGACCAACGACCCATTTTTGCAATATTTGTCGGCTCAATCATGTTAAGCATCAAACCCAGGGTGATTGTTCCCGAGCTTGGGGAAGGAGGACCATATATTGAGTAACCCTTGTAATCAATCCTGATCGGTTTTCTTTCCCTTGCTTGGTAGTTGGCAAGATCCTCTTTGGATATGAGCCCTTTGCCTGATTTCATTTCATTGTTGATGAGATCAGCTGTTTCGCCAAGATAGAATTCATCAGGGCCATATTTGGCGATTCGCTCCAGTGTTTTTCCCAATTCTTTTTGGACCAGGATATCTCCGGCCTGCCAAACATTCTTTTGGCCTGTTGGCTTAAAAACCCTTTGTAATTCTGCAAATTCCTTGGAGGTTGAGAGAAGGCCATTAAGTGAGTTGGCAAGTTGTTTGCTGACAGGAAATCCTTTGTCAGCCAACTCGATGGCGGGAAGGATAAGGCTGGCCCAAGGTTTGGAACCGAACCGCTGGTGGGCCAGGGCCATGCCTCGCACCGTACCGGGCACACCCGAAACCTTATGCGTGAACATGCCGTCATTTTTTTTATAGATGGTTTCAAAAGTTGCCTTGGGGGCCATTTCCCTGTATTCAAAAACTGTGGGTTCCCCTTTGCCTGCAGGAGGGTGTACAACCATGAATCCGCCGCCGCCGATATTTCCGGCAGCAGGATGTGTGACCGCAAGGGCGAAAGCCGTTGCAATCGCGGCATCAACCGCGTTTCCCCCAGACTTAAGTATTGCAAGGCCAGCATCAGACCCTGGTTGTGAGACTGAAACCACCACGCCATTTTTAAATGGCTCTGCTGCGGACAAAAAGTTAGTGGCTAGAATCAGTAAAATAATTGATTTGAAAAAAGATATGTTCTTCATGGGTTACCTGACGCTGGATTAAACATTACGCATATGGTAACGAATTGCTGGAAATTAAAAAGCTGAAAATAGGACTAGGAGAATGCGGGTATGGGAGAACCATGGTAGATATTGTTTGGTCGCTGTGTGGCATCATTCCAAACAGCGTCTGATGGAATTCCCAATGAATGATAAATCGTGGCGGCAAAACTTTCGGGAGTGTAGGGCTCGGTTTCTGGGAAACCACCATTCTTGTCAGAACTTCCTATGACTGTTCCTCCTTGAATTCCTGCTCCAGCAAAAAACACGCTTTGCACGGCACCCCAGTGATCTCTTCCTGGAAGTTTGTAATGGGCCGGAAGACTAGATATCTTCGGGGTTCTTCCAAATTCACCAGCCATCACAACTAGTGTGTTTTTTAATAAACCAGATTCTTCAAGGTCATCGATAAGCGCGGATAGGGATCTATCTGTTGGAGGCAGAAGTTTTTCCTTGAGATGGGGAAAAGCATTGCCATGCGTATCCCATGTTTCATTATTCCCCAGATTGACTTGGATCAATGGCACTCCGGCTTCCACCAGGTTCCTGGCCATCATCAGCGACCAGCCAAAGGAATTCTTACCATAGCGTTCCTGCTGTTTTTCGGAAGCCTTGGCTATATCGAAGCAGGTTCTGATCTTGGGATCAACGAGAAGTGAAAGGGCTCCCTGGTGGAAACGATCAAATTGATTGATCGTTGCGATTGATTCCATGTCACGTATTTGTTTGTCCAATACTTTCATAAGGGAGAATCGGTTTTGAAGTCGGTCGTTGGTAAGTGATTCGGGGAGTGATAAATTGGGGGCGACAAAAGCCCTTTTTAATCCTTTGTGTTCCCTTTGCTGGTGATCGAATTCATGGGTCGGAAACGCCCCATATGCTTTTGGGTCAAATGGTGATGCCTCAATGAACCAAGGGTCACCTCTTGTGCCCATTTGCCCGCCAAATTGGCCGGGAATTACCCTCCCGGTGGTATGTACAAGCCTTTCGGGTAAAACAATTGCGGGAGGTAGATTATTAGTTGGCTTGGCGATATTGCCAACGATTGAAGCAATGGAGGGCCAGTCTGAACTCTTGGGTTTGCTGGGGTCGAAACCTGTGGGGATTTCAGACCTGCCTGTCAGCATTATGAGGTGCCCTGCGGAGTGATCGTTAGAGCGATGAGTCAAAGATCGAAGCAAAGCCCATTTGGAACTGCGTGTTGCCAGCATTGGCAGGTGTTCGCAGATCGAAAAACCCGGAGTTTGGGTTGCTATGGGTTTGAATTCTCCCCTTATATTTTCCGGGGCGTTTGGTTTGGGGTCAAAGCTGTCTATCTGGGAAAGGCCGCCTGACAGGAAAATAAATACAACTGATTTTGCCTTGATTTTTGCTTTGGAGGGATTTGTTTCCAAAGCCCTAAGGGCATTCAAATGATTTGTGCCTAATCCAAGCAGACCAATGGCGCCCGCTTGGACAGCCTGCCTGCGGTTAATGGTTGGATGTTGAGGATCTCGGAAATTAAGCCCCATCAGCTTTTATTTTCCTGATTGCATTGTGGAGTGAACTAAACCATCATGGAAATATTGTGGCACAGTGTGATCCCTTTTGGCAACTATATTTCGGGATTTAAACGATGAATCAACTCGCGCGTTTTGCACCCATCATGGTTTTAGTTGTGTTCATAACCATCCTTTTCTCGGAAATTGGGATGTCATTTCCTGAGGAAAAACAAGAAATAAGCTTGGTTTTGAGGTCCAAGAAAGAAATAAAAGGCGATAAAAGGGATTGGGCGACCGAATTGAGGAATGAAAAATGGGATGTCACTAAAACCGCTGTTGTTGTTTGTGACATGTGGGATAAGCACTGGAGCAATAATGCCTCGATTCGAGTTGGACAGATGGCACCCACGGTCGATCGTTTCCTGAGAAAAATCAGGGACAAAGGTGCAACCATCATTCATTGCCCAAGTGATACTTTGGAATTTTACAAGGATACACCCCAAAGGCTGCTTGCAAAAAATGCCCCAATGGTTCAAACCAAAACTCCATTGATGAGATGGTGTAAACTTGACCCAATGCTTGAAGACAAGCTTCCGATCGATGATTCAGATGGTGGTGATGATTCCATTCCAAAATGTAAAAACTACAGGGCCTGGAACAGGCAGATAGATTCGATCGAGATTTTTCCACAGGATGCCATCACGGATAGTGCCGAGGCTTTTTACCTGATGAAGCAAAAGGGTATCATCAATGTGCTGGTTCTGGGTGTTCATACTAATATGTGTGTTCTTGGGCGGCCTTTCTCGATAAGGCAGATGGTGCAACAGGGCATGAAAGTCGCACTGGTGCGCGACCTGACGGATACCATGTATAACCCTGAAAAAGCACCCTTTGTAAGTCATTTCACGGGCACAGACTTGGTTGTGGAACACATTGAAAAATATTGGTGCCCCACAATAACAAGCAATCAAATATTAGGTGGGTCTGAGTATAGGTTTAAGGATGACAAGCGTCCGAGGGTTTTATTCATTGCCGCCGAGGATGCATATAAATCAAGAACTTGGATCCCGGAGTTTGCGGTAAATCAACTGGGTAAAAAATACCAGGTTCAATTCGGGTTTTCATCCGAGGCCCGCTTTGGCAGTCTTCCCGGCTTGAGTATGCTTGATGAAGCTGATTTGGTCGTTCTCAGTTTGCGTAGGAGGGGGATACCTTCCGAGGAAATGAAGAATCTAAAGGAATATGTCAACAAGCGAAAACCACTGCTTGCGATTCGCACCGCAACCCACGGTTTTGCACCGAACGCAAAGCTACCCATGGGTTATGAGGAGTGGAAAGATTTCGACAAAGAGGTGCTGGGGTGTCATTATCAGGGACATGAGGTAGCCAATTCATTGACCCAGATTCTGCCGGTTAATGATTCCTTTAAAAATATTAATTTGGATCGAATCAAAAATGAAAGATTAGCTTCGCATCTCTACAAGGTGAATCCTCTTTCCAAAGATACAAAGGTATTGCTTGAAGGAAAATCAGTGCCGGGGGATAAAGTTGAGCCATTGATTTGGTTGAGGGAAAATAACAAGGTGAGGGTGGCTTGCTTTACCTTGGGGCATTTTGATGAGATGAAGCATGAGGAAATCCAGCAATTATTAAAAGAAACCATCGGCATCATGGTGGATAAAACCAATTAAAGTAAAAAATCCTCCAGATTGAAATGATTGAAAAATCTTTATCACTACGCATCGAAGGGCTGAATTGATCTGTTGTTGGATTAAATCTCCTGCGATTTGGAATGCAATCGTTACAGCTATTCGGATTGTGAGGTTTTTAACACCCAGATGTTGGAAACCCTTGCATATTATGGATTTGAATAAGCCAATCTTTAAAAATAGTGGGGTACATTCGATATATGATGCACAACTTTGATTCGCGGGCAGGAGGGTTGCGATATGTTGGTTTTAAGCCGTAAACTTGGAGAGAAGATTTATATCGGGGAAAATGTTTGTATCACCGTCGTTGATATAGACAGGGGTAAAATCAGGCTTGGAATTGAAGCGCCAAGAGATGTTCCTATTTACAGGCAGGAATTGTTACCTTCCAAGGGTGGAGAACCTGTTTCTCCTGAAGATACCACCTCAGTGGTCATTCAATAAGTAAAACTTAAATATTTCAAGCAAGACCCTGGTGAATCCAGGGTCTTGTTTTATTTTAATAGTGTTTTTTGAGGAAGTGGTTTAAGGAATGATTACAATCAAGTCATGAAGGCTTTATTTAAAAGTGCATTTGAGAAATATGGCCCCGAGAGAGCCTATCCTCTTCCATCACTTTCATTTTCACAGAAATTTTGCAGCGATTTCACCCATGGAAATTATGAAAATTTTAGTGTTGTTTCCCGCCTTCTCCCACACAATTTGATTCCACATTTCCATGCGGTTTATTCCTTTTGCAGATGGGCGGATGACCTTGGTGATGAAACCGGGGGCGGTGAGAATGCCTTGAAATTACTTAAATGGTGGAGGTCGGAACTCCAAGACTGCTATGCTGAAAGGCCTTATCATCCGATTTTTGTTGCCTTGTCTTCAACAATCCGGCAATTTCATATTCCAGAGCAATTATTCAAGGATTTGATTTTTGCTTTCGAACAGGATCAGATGGTGCTTGAATACCAGACTTTTGAGCAATTGTTGAAGTATTGTAAATACTCCGCCAACCCTGTGGGAAGACTGGTCCTGATTCTTTGGGAAAGCTTTGATGAAGAGAAAGGCGTTTATTCAGATCATATTTGCACCGCATTGCAACTTGCAAACTTCTGGCAGGATGTTGCCCGGGATTTTTCCATGGGAAGGATCTACATTCCTGCGGATTGTAGAATGAAATTTGGTTACACTCATCGTGATTTAATTGATCATGTGCAGAATGGCGCATTTGAGTCCATGATGGCTGACTTGGTTGAAAGGACTGAAAAAATGTTTTTCATGGGAAGCCCCCTGTTGAACATGGTGCCTCATTCGAGAAAAGTGGACTTGGAATTGTTTATTGAGGGCGGGCTTGCAATTCTTGGTAAGATAAAAGCATTGCAATACAGGGTTTGGGATACTCGACCTTCACTTTCCAAATTGGAAAAAACAATGATTTTCAGCAGATCACTTTTCAAGCGCCTGCCATTTTTTGCCAAATCCTAGTCAAAGGATTATTACCCAGGAGTTAAAGGCAGGATGCTATCCCAAAAAGAATCGTTTGATTATTGCAGGAGAATTTCAAAGACCCAGGCTGGGAATTTTTATCTCACATTTCATCTGCTGCCCAAATTTAAAAGTGATTCCATGTGCGCACTTTATGCCTTCATGCGAATCACCGATGATATTGCTGATGAACCTGGTGAGATTAGTTCTATTCGTAAAGCCCTTGGTGATTGGCGTGAATCCACCTTGAAGGCATTGAATGGCCAATTTTCCCATCCAATACACCCGGCTTTTGTCTCAATGGTTCAAAGGCATGAGGTGCCACATCGGTATCTGATGGATGTTTTGGATGGAGTTGAGATGGATCTTGATATTCATCGTTATGAATCATTTGAAGATCTTTATAAATATTGTTACAGGGTTGCGTCCGTTGTTGGGTTGTGTTGCATCCATATTTGGGGGTTCAATTCTGAAAAAGCCCTCATCCCAGCAGAGTCTGCTGGTATCGCCTTGCAACTTACCAATATCATCCGTGACTTTAAGGAGGACTTTTCAAGGGGTAGAATCTACCTGCCCCGGGAAGACTTTACCAGATTTGGATATGATGAAATCAAATTAAGCCGGAATGTAAGGGATGAAAGCTTTTTCAATCTTCTTGATTTTCAGGCGACAAGGGCTGTGAAATATTATGAGGAAGCCCAGGAGTTGCCACAATTCCTGGAGGGGAATTCCCGCGGAATATTTTTGGCGATGTTGCACACTTATAAGGCGATTCTAGACAAGATGCGAACCAATAAATTCGATTTATTCAATGGCAGGGTAAGGATAAGCACATTCAGGAAAATATGCCTGTTGGCAAAATACCTTCCTTACTCATGGAAGTCATCTTAATGCTGGCAATCAGCACGAAGAATTGTATCCTATTCTAATGAACTTTTAACCATGGAGATTTCATTATGAAACTTGCTACGATTCAAACACCCCAGGGAAACAGGGCTGTGCTTTTTCATGAAGGCGCCCATATTGACATCAACGCCACTGATTCATCACTGCCCTCCAGCGTCAAAGCCATTCTGGAAGCTGGTGGTGATGTGTTGAAAAAAGTGAAGGGGTTGGGGGCGGCGGCCAAGGTTGTCAAAATTCCTTCCGACAAAATTGCTTTTGCATCACCGGTTGTGGATCCAAACAAGGTGATATGCATTGGCCTTAATTATAAGGACCATGCTGCTGAAAGTGGCATGCCCATTCCCAAGGAACCGGTTCTTTTCAGTAAGTTTCCCACGGCTTTGACTGGTCATGACCAACCCATTCTTTTACCCCCAGTAAGTTCGAAAGTTGATTATGAGGCTGAGTTGGTGCTAGTGGTTGGTAAAAAAGGTAAAAATCTTAAGGCTGCGGATGCCATGAATTGGCTCGCTGGTTACACCATTGGGCATGATGTTTCCGCCAGGGACTGGCAGTTGGAAAAAGATGGGAAGCAATGGATGGCGGGTAAAACTTTTGATACTTTTGCCCCATGCGGACCTTATCTTGTGACTTGCGATGAGATTCCCGACCCACATAAACTTGGGATCAAGCTTAGGCTTAATGGCCAGACCATGCAGGATAGCACCACCAGCCAGCTTATTTTTTCCGTTGGTGAGATCTTGGCTTATCTAACCCAGGTTGTGACATTATTGCCTGGAGACATGATATTTACCGGTACACCTCCGGGAGTTGGTATTGCCCGCAAGCCTCCTGTTTATCTCAAGGCAGGCGATCTTTGCGAGGTTGAAATCGAAGGCCTGGGAATTCTTCGTAACCCGGTGGCTATGGGTTGATACTTTCTTTTCCCAGTTAGTTTGAATTCTGTAGGATGCGGGGTGGCGAGGGCTGCCCCGTTTTTTTGCTACGGGTATCTTCCTTGGGTTTAAGGAAATCCCAGTTATCTTTGACTGTGGGTTTTCCTTTTTTAGACTCTTCAATTTGTCTTGCGATTTCCGAGATCTGGGCGATGACCATGTGGCCATCCAGCGATTTTTCGGGGGGGCATGCCTTGCCTGCCTCACATTTCTTGTTCTCTTTTGTTTTGATTTCCCCGGCAGGAAGATGGAGGTTGTCCACGATATTTGGATGTTGTGTTCCCCAAAGTTTTTCATGGCAATTCAATGTCACAAGCAGGTCGACTGTGATTGGGTTTACCTTGCCCGCAACCCAATATGCCGCTGAACCACCCAGTCCACGCCCCACGATGACAAAATGCATTTCTGGATCTTTCTGGCTAAGGGATTCAATTTCCTTTGCGAATTGATGTGCATGGTAAAGATAACCAAAATAGGTGTTGTTAAACCCTGATGCCCTTATTTGGGCGTTTAACTCACGAAATCCACTGCAATCACAGAAATCGAAATCCTCTATGAAAAAAACAGCCACCTTGCATTTTGATCCTGAGGAAGATTCATCTGTGAGGTTTTCAAAATCAGGTTGAAGATTTCTAATGAAAGGTTCAGAGGGGTAATAAATCTGGCATCCAAGGGATGAAAAGAGAAACCCGCTTAATGGGATCAGGAACTGAAAAAATAAATTTTTGATACCCATGGAAATTCCCCACCCGAATTAATCATACTTGAGTCTGTATTTTCTTTTCGGGTGAGGTAAAGATTTAGCTTTAGGAAAAAGTTGATAATAATTCGAATTTTGCCATTTTGGGAAAATGAGGCAGATGGGTTGCTATAACTTTATGGGGTTTTGTTTAACCTACGATCACTATCTTTCCTGTGTTCACAGATTGAATTTCCTTATGGCACAAAACCAGAGCATCCCGGGCCAGAGTTCCGCTTAGCAAATCTGGTTCAACGCCTTTTACCACGCCATTGACAGCAGCTTGAATTTCCCGGGTAAAGGCTATTATTGGGTCGCCGCCGCCTGGAAGGGTTGGCTGCTTGGTTTTTCCATCTTTCGTGAGTAAAGTAAGTGGTTGGCCGGCGGAATGATAAGTTATTGTGGCCTTTTCGAGATAAATATCAAATCCATGGGCAAATGTTCGCCCGCTCATGTTCAGCGAGCCACTGCTGCATGAGATTGCGGGGCCATTGTCCCCATATAAATACTGAGTGGTTAGAAATTCCACTGAGCCATCATTCCTAGTGATGCCGTTTGAAAATATCCTGCCTGGAACTCCCGCAACCAGGCCTATGAAATGGGTGTCATGGATGTGTAGATCAACAGCGGGACCGCCGGTTTTACTACTGTCATCAAAATCACCAGACCAATCCGGCTTGGAGATCACCCTTACAAAATGGGCGGCTTGCAGCCTGCCATATTTTTCAGATTTAATGGCTTCGGCGGCAAAGGCGAACTCCGGGAAAAAAGGTAAAACATGGGCAACCATCAGCAGTTTGCCACAGCTTTTCGCGGTCTTAACCATCGCATCCGCCGACTTCGTGTCTAAGGCAATGCTTTTTTCAACAAGGACATGTTTGCCAGCCTTGAGTGCGGCAATAGCCATGCTTGGATGTAAATGTGTTGGGGAGCAGATATCAACCATGTCGATATCCGGATCAGCAATCATATCTTCAAATCGCTCATATTTTTTTTGGTTGGAAAGGTTCATTTGAGTACCGGGGGGGCCAAAATTACCCTTAATCCCCCGCCAATCCCCGGCCAGTTTCTTTGAGTCCCTGCTGGAGATAGCCGTCACGCGGGCGCCTTTTAATTTTTGGGCTGCCAGATAATGAATCATTCCCATAAACCCAATGCCAGCCAGTCCGATACGAATCATGTCAAAAGCCTTTCAATTTGAACCATTAATTTCAGTTGGTTATCATAACCTTACTTGACATAAAAACCATAGTCTTAAGGACTTTAAATTTTAACGGTTGGGAAGACTTTTCCTTTGCGCCCTATATTCTTCCCAACACAAGCCATTCCTACAACCCATACATATTTTTTGCAGTTGTCAAAGTGTATCAATGGTGAGGTTTCTGTGAGGCAAATAAACTTTGTCTGTCTTGTAATATCGATTGATTAAACTGCGATTTTGTCGATTTTAAAACCTATCGCAGAGGTTGATTGTTTTATTTTGGCTGTTTTGGAGGGAATCATGGACAGTCGATTTTTTTTGATAATGATGCTTGGAGTTGCAAGCGTTGGTCCCATTCAAGCTGGAATTATCAATGGTGGGTTGTTTTTTGGAAAGAAGCCTGCAAAAAATCCTGCAGAACGAGTTCCCGAGTTGATCGGGGTTCTTAAATCTGATGGGGATGAGGATAAGAGGGCTGATGCCGCATCTGAACTCAGGCAGTTCGATCCTGTTGCTTTTCCAATGATCGTTCCTGTATTAATTGAAGCTTTGATAAATGATAAGAAACCATCGGTTAGAGCTGAAGCTGCTATTTCTCTAAGTAAAATCAGGCCTGTATCACCATTGGTTGGACAAGCTCTTGAAAATGCAGTCAGCAAAGATGCTTCTATGAGGGTTCGAATCCAGGCAAGAAGTTCATTGCTTCAATATAACCTAGCGGGATACAGGTCGGCGCCTAAAAATATTGAAAGCGCGGTTCAAAGTGGGGAACCCCCCCTGGCTGATGCGCCGGTTGTCATACCACCATTGCCAGTTTCCAATGGTACCCCGGTTCCTGCCAAGCCTACTTCAAGAATTAATCTGATGGTTCCAGGAACCAGTCCCTCGTTAAGACCTGTTCCATCTTCAAAAAGTCCCGAGCCACTGAAATTGGAACCGATTAAGAAGGACTCTAAAGTGAAAGTGATAGATGGACCGGAGCTTCTGCCAAATTAATCCAATAATTTGTTCGCTTAAATGAAAGAAGGACAGGAGATGAATCCCGTCCTTCTTTCATTTTTAGGGTGGACTTAAAGATCTATGATTTCTTAGGCATGGCATGCGTTGGATGACCAAAGATGGATTCAGCAGCTTCAGCAAGCGTTTCAGACAGGGTGGGATGCGCATGCATTGTCATTGCGAGGTCACGGGCGCAAGCGCCCATTTCAATCGCAAGCATTGCTTCACCAATCATTTCGCCGGCATCAACGCCTACGATGCCAACCCCGAGAATCCGTTCAGTCTTTGGATCGACCAATAGCTTGGTAAGCCCTTCCGTGCGCTTGCGTGTCATGGCTCTTCCGGAACCCGCCCAAGGGAAGCGGACCCGTTTCACTTCAATTCCCTTGGCTTGGGCTTCAGTTTCGGTCAATCCGCACCAGGCAATTTCAGGGTCTGTGAAAATAACAGCGGGAACCGCTTTCACATCATAAACAGATGGTTCCCCTGCGATTGCTTCTGCTGCAACCTTGCCCTCGAAAGTGGCCTTATGCGCCAGCATTGGGTCGCCAGCCACATCACCAATCGCATAAATATGTTCAATAGCAGTGCGCCTTTGTTCATCAACAGGGATGAATCCTTTTTGATCCAAAACAATCCCCGCCTTTTCAAGTCCGATATCGCCGGTGTTTGGCCTTCTTCCGACTGAAACTAGAACCCTGTCGAAGATCGGTTCTTTCTCAGTGACTTCGGGGCCATCGATTGTCGCTTTTATACCTTTTGCAACTTCCTCAACCTTGACAACCTTTGTCTTGAGGAAAATCTTGTGGAATATTGTTTCAAGCCTTCGATGCAAGGGTAGAACCAAGTCACGGTCGGCACCCGGTAATAGCCCGTCAGACATTTCAACAACCGTCACCTTGCTACCAAGGGATGCGTATACAAACCCAAGTTCCAAGCCTATGTAACCACCGCCAACTACGAGAAGCTTCGCGGGGATGTCCTCAAGTTTAAGAGCCCCCGTAGAATCCATGATGCGATTGGTTGGGAGATTGAAGGCGGGAGGTTTTGTCGGGCTTGAACCAGTGCTGATTATGCACTTTTCAAATTTGACGGTTCCTTTTCCCTCGACCTCGATGGTGTTTGCGGAAGTGAATCTGCCTCTGCCCTGGATATAGTTGATTTTTCTGGCATCACAAAGTCTACCCAGATTGGTGGAGAATGTGCTCACGACATTCTGCCAGTGGCCACGAACCAGATTCAGGTCAATCTTTGGCTCGCCGAATTTTAGACCGAAGTGAATCGCCTCCTTGGCTTCCTGAATTAGTTTGGCGACATGCAGCACAGCCTTTGAAGGAATACAACCCACATTCAAGCAGGTGCCCCCGGGTTTTGGACCCAGTTCAATGAGAGTGACCTTCATTCCTAGGTCAGCAGCAAGAAAAGCAGCAGCATACCCGCCCGGCCCCGCTCCTAAAACAACCAGTTGGGTTTCTTGAATCTGAGCCATTCATTTAATCCTTATTCAAAAATAATAATCCAATAAGCCGGGAATACTATGCGTGAATCAACAACTGGTAGGGGTTTTCCAGCATTTCAGCCAACCGTCTCGTGAACCTTGCGGCAATAGCTCCATCGATAACTCGGTGGTCGTATGACACGGACAAAGGCATCATTAATCGTGGAACTATTTGGCCATTGTGAACGACAGGTTCAAGCCTGCTGCGGGAAATACCCAGGATTGCCACCTCGGGATAATTGACAATCGGAGTGAATCCGGTGCCACCTATGCCACCAAGATTGGTTATGGTGAAGGTTCCTCCCGTGAGGTCTTTTGAGTCAAGCTTGCGTTGTCGGGCCCGCTCCGCGATTGATGTCAATTCCTCAGCGAGTTGAATGATGCTTTTTTTGTCAACATCCCGGATTACAGGAACAAGAAGGCCGTTCTCTGTGTCAACCGCAACCCCGATGTTGTAATACTTCTTGTGGATTATTTGATTTCCAGCAACATCAATACTGCTGTTAAACACTGGGAATTCTTTAAGAAGCACAACCACGGCTTTCATTGCGAATGCAGAAATTGTGAATTTGGGCCCCTTGGACTGGGACTTTCGGAATGCTTCAAAATCAGTGATATCTGATATGTCGCTTTGGGTTACATGGGGGACAAGGCTCCATGAAAGAGACATTTGTTTTGCTGTGGCCCTGCGGATGGCTGACATTGGCTGGCGTTCCACCGTGCCAAAATCCTCGAATCTTGGAAGGGGCGGAACGGATACAGAACCCCCAGCGGATGGTACTGAGCCATTGCTTCGCACGAAGTTTCGCACATCTTCCTCGCTGACTCTTCCGTGCCGTCCAGTCCCAGGTACAACATTAAGGTCAACGCCAAGTTCCCGAGCGATTCTTCGGGTGGAAGGTCCAGCAGGAATCACCTTGTTATCATCATTGGATGCCACGGGTGATGGTGCCGGTTTTGCTGCTGGTGCAACCGTGGGTGGGGTTGGGGCAACTATAGGCGCAGGCGATGGAGTTTTATCGGGAGTTGGTGCGGGACTGGTGGTGCCATTGCTCGAACCCACAGGATCAATTAAAAAAATCAATTGGCCAATTTTAACCTGATCACCCTGCTTTATGAGAATTTGAGAGATTTTACCAGCAGCGGGCGAGGGGACTTCAAGGGCAGCCTTGTCGGCTTGAACTTCAACCAAAGGTTGATCCTTGGTTACAGTGTCTCCCACTTTCACCTTCACCGCATTAACTTCAACTATCTCAACATTTTCTTTAAGGGCTTGCAGTTTGAATTCAATCGACATCGTATAAAATCCTTGCAAGTAAGTAAGTTTAAATCAACCGATCGTCAGGGCTAGACCAAAATAATCATGCAGTCATTGGGCTTATTTTTTCAGGATTAATACCCAGTTTTGTAATCGCCTCAGCAACAACCGAAGGTTCAATCATACCTTTTTTGCTGAGTTGGTACAGCGTTCCAACTGTTATGCATTCGGAATCAATTTCAAAATGTCTTCGAAGAGAGGGTCTGGTCTCACTTCTGCCAAACCCATCTGTTCCCAAGGCGAATAATCCACCGGGAACCCAACGGGTTATCATCTCAGGAACCGAACGCATATGGTCACTGGCAGCGATGAAAATACCTTGCTCCTGTGCCAATGTTTTTTCGAGGTAGGAAACCTTGGGCGTGCTGGTTGGATGTAGCATATTCCAACGGTCCACTTCCAATGCCTCCCTGCGAAGTTCACGATAGCTGGTGACGCTCCAGACATCAGCGGCAATACCAAATTGTTCCGCAAGCATTTGTTGGGCTTTTAAGGTGTGGACAAGGATCGGGCCACTACCAAACAAATGCACTTTTTTACCCTCAGTGGGTTCGATGGATGACTTTTTCAACTTGTAAAAACCCTTTAGCACACCCTCTTCGGCATCCTGGGGCATGGGTAGCATTGGGTAATTATCATTGTAGAGGGTGATGTAGTAGAAAATATCCTCTTGATTCGGGCCAGTCATCCTGCGGATGCCATCGCGCAGAATAATGGCAAGTTCAAAAGCATATGCAGGATCATAAGTTACCAGGTTAGGCACGGTGGATGCGACAAGATGGCTGTGACCATCCTCGTGTTGAAGCCCTTCACCACTTAATGTGGTGCGACCCGCGGTGGCTCCGAGCATGAATCCTCTGGTTCGCAGATCTGCTGCAGCCCATGCAAGGTCACCGATCCGCTGAAATCCAAACATCGAGTAATAGCTGTAAAACGGAATTGTTTGAACGCCATGAGTGGTGTATGAGGTTCCAGCGGCAATGAACGAGGACATGGCGCCGGCTTCGGTGATTCCTTCCTCAAGAATCTGGCCATCAGTCGCCTCGCGGTAAGTAACGGCCATTTTGGCGTCTACTGGCTCATATAGTTGGCCCACATGGGAGTAAATTTTGAATGTCGTGAAGAAGGGATCCATCCCGAAGGTTCGCCCTTCATCAGGAATAATTGGCACAATTCGGGGACCGATGTCCTTGTCTTTTAGGAATTGCCCTAGCATGTCCACAAAAACTCCGGTTGTGGATGGGGCTTTATCCCCGCTGCCCGTGACATATCGGTTGACGAACTCCGCCCCTGGGGTTTTAAGTTCAGGCGCCTTGGATGATCGAACCGGAAGATATCCTCCAAGTGCTTTCCTACGCTCGTGAAGATATTTGATTTCAGGGCTATTTTGGTCGGGTAGAAAGAACCTTGCCTTGCTCACATCCTCATCGGAGAAAGGCAGATTGAAACGAGTCCTGAAATCCAAAAGATGCTTGGCTTTGAGCTTTTTTTGCCCATGGGTGATATTCATCCCTTCGCCCGCCTCACCCAGGCCGTACCCTTTTACTGTTTTCACAAGGACCACGGTCGGCATACCCTTGGTCTCGGTTGCGGCTTTGTATGCCGCATAAACCTTCAGGGGATCATGTCCACCCCGACGGAGCTTTGTTAGTTCCTCATCCGAGTAATCTTCAACCAGCTTGAGTAGTTCAGGATATTTACCGAAGAAATGCTCACGCAGGTAAGCGCCATTTTCAACGGCGTATTTTTGGTATTCACCGTCAACGGTTTCGTTCATCCTATGAAGAAGGATACCGGTGCGGTCCCTTGCAATAATAGGATCCCATTCACTACCCCAGATTACTTTGATTACATTCCACCCGGCACCTTTGAATGCAGCCTCGAGTTCTTGGATAATTTTGCCATTACCCCTTACCGGCCCGTCGAGCCGTTGTAGGTTGCAGTTAATTACGAAGATTAGATTATCCAGTCGTTCCCGGGAAGCGAGGTTGATCGCACCCAAAGTTTCAGGTTCATCGCATTCACCATCACCCAAAAAACACCAGACTTTGCGGTCCGAATGGGGAACAATTTTTCGATCCTGCAGATAGCGGTTAAATTTAGCCTGGTAAATGGACATGATGGGTCCAAGACCCATGGAAACCGTGGGAAACTGCCAGAAGTTAGGCATAAGCCATGGATGAGGATAGGATGACAAACCACCCGCAGGTTCAAGTTCCCTGCGAAAGTTTTTCAGGTTTTGTTCATTAAGCCTGCCTTCAAGGAAAGCCCGGGAGTAAATACCAGGAGATGCATGACCCTGGAAATAAACCAAATCGCCGCCCCCGGGAGTTTCAGGCCCACGGAAAAAATGATTAAACGCCACTTCGTAAAGAGTCGCACTGGAGGCAAAAGTTGAAATATGGCCACCAAGGGTTCCATCCAATTCGTTCGCATGAACCACCATTGCCATGGCGTTCCATCGGATCAAGCTCTTTATTTTGCGCTCGAGTTGTCGGTCACCCGGATAGGCAGGTTGTTTACCGGGAGGAATGGTGTTGATGTAGGGCGTATTTGCAGTGAAGGGAATGTTAACGCCAGCGGTATGGGCTTTTAATCGTAACTGGGTCAGAAGGTATTCAGCGCGGTCTATGCCGCTGGTTTGTAAGACTGATGATAGGGAGTCAAGCCATTCGCGGGTTTCCACCATGTCGACATCATTACCTGTCGAGGGAGATTCCAAAATTGCAGAGGAAGACCCATTCACACCACTGTTGCCATTATCCATAAGCACGACTCCAAGAAGCGGTCAAACAAATCGCCTGACTTACTTATTCTATGTTTCCTCCAAGGCAGGGATAGACCAGCCTAGGGAAGACAAAACTTTGGGTACCGCATTAAGAACCAATACAGCATGATTTTCATTGATTTAAAGAAATCATGCTCATTGACTTTTTGAAATAAAGGCTAGATTTTAGTTCAACCTAAGCTCATAGCCTATAATTTCATTAGGGATACCTTAAGCGAGATGCTAATCTTTTCTTGATAATATATATAGAGGTATTTTGATCCCTGACCTAATTTTAAGGAGAAAAATTCAACCCGTGACCCTAGATGTTCAACGCGATAAAATCACTGTGGGATCGGAAAAAGCCTTCTTAGTTAGCGTTGTCTTGACAGAGCGCCCGCCAAATGAGGACCCCTTGGAGGAAATTCGCGGTTTAGCAACTTCGGCAGGCGCCATTATTGTGGGCGGTATTAGTCAAAAAAGACACGGAATTGCCCCGGCTACCTATCTTGGCAAAGGTAAACTTGAGGAATTGAAGCAACAGGTTTTAATGACTGGTGCAGATGTTGTTATATTTGACAATGAACTTTCCCCGGCCCAAATAAGAAACCTTGAAAAAGCCACAAAAGTGAAGGTTTTGGACCGAAGTGAATTAATTTTAGATATTTTTGCGACCCGTGCCAGAACTGTGGAATCCAAGTTGCAGGTTGAATTGGCCCAGCTGGTTTACGCGTTGCCTAGACTTAAAAGAATGTGGACCCATCTCTCAAGAATTGCTGCGGGAATTGGTATGCGGGGCCCTGGCGAAACCCAGTTGGAGGAGGACCGTCGGATTGTTGGATATCGTATCCGCGACTTGAAGAATAAGCTTCGTGAGGTTCAAGCTCGGAAAGAGAGGGAAGTTCAATCCAGAAAAGGGGAACATACTGTTTCTCTGGTCGGTTATACCAATGCGGGTAAAAGCACTTTGATGAATGTGCTAACTGATGCCGGGGTCGGCGTGGAAGATAAGCTTTTCTCCACCTTGGACACTAGAACCAGGCAATGGCGTCTCAAGGAATGGGGCAAAGTATTGCTTAGCGATACTGTTGGATTCATACGAGATTTACCTCATCACTTGGTTGCCTCATTCAAGGCGACTCTTGAGGAGGCTGTGCAGGCGAAATTGTTGATCCATGTCGTTGATGCCAGCAGTCCAAATGTTGAAGATCATATAATCGCAGTGAAAAAAGTGCTGTCAGACCTCGGGTGTGCTGATAAACCAACCCTGCTGGTTTTAAATAAAATCGACAAAATTGTTGATGAATCCATCCTTCATGTGCTGCAGGCAAGGCATCCGAATGCAATTTGCATAAGTGCGGCTGCCAACAAAGGTGTTGACCAGCTAAGGGATGCGGTGATAAGTGCCCTGAGCTCTGAATTTGTGACTCTCAAAGTCGAAGCTTCATCCGGGAATGGCAAATTATTTGCCTATCTGGCATCGAACGCTGAAATCATCAGGCAGGAATTTGTTGATGATAAGGCGATTTTCGTTTGTTCGGTCCCCCGGCATTTGCTGCACAAAATTGAGGGGCCTGATGTGACAATTACCAAAATGAATGAGGCAGGTGTTTAAAAAAAACCGGACTGATTAAGTCCGGCTTTTTCAACATTGGCGATTTTGTCTTGACTTCAACTTCCTGAATCTTCCCTCGTATTGCGATTTCGGTAAGATTCCGCGATTGGAATCCTTCCGTTATCATCAAGTTTACTTGAAGCTTGAGACCTAAGTTTTTTCATGGTTTCATTCCTGAAGTCCCGGCTGTACTGGTCAAGGAATATCTGCCACAAGGTGTCGGGTTCCTTTGATCTTGAAGAGGCGTTTTCATAAATTTTCTTGAATTCCGATGTGCCTGGTTCTGCCCTGGAAAGCAGCAGGGTGACATAGAAAGTGTTTTCAGGACGGTCCCTGACAACCATCGCTTCCCCCGGCTTTTTGAGGGTTAAAAGTTGCTCCAAAAGATTATTCCTGGGATAAGGAATGATGTCTGTTGGAATCCGGAAAGGTTGGTAAACCTTGGACTGGCCCGGTCCAGTTGTGTTTTGAGGAAGAATTCTGGTAACCCCGCTCAATTCTTTCAGATCGGTGTCTTTTTTGCTTGCAGTGAAACTTGAAAAATACCCTTTGGACTCCCGAACCAAGTCAGTGTAAGTGGTGGGCCATGTTTTTTTCTTTGCCTCATCAGCAATTTTCTCAGCCTCAGCCCGCGCCAGCTTCCTGGCTTTTTGAAGTTTCCATGCCTTGATGATCTCGGGTTTGGCTTCCTGTAAAGTTTGATCCTTTGGCGATATATCCTCGGATCGCCAGATCAAATATGGTTCCTTTGAAAATATCCATCTGCTTGGGTCATTTTGAAACATTCTTTCATCGGGAGACCAACGGGTTGTCTCATAAGTTCCATTACCCTGGAAGAACAATTGCCAGAATTCAGGAGCTTGCGGAGCATCCCGGTAGGATTCGATGAAGGATTTTTTAAGATCGGTCAATTCTGGGTCAGAACCTACCTGGAAATAGGGCTTGGCGGATTTCATGGAGCGAATTTCCAAACCGTATTCTGAAACACCCTTGGAGACTAGTTTGTTCGCCTCTTCAGGTTTGTTCTTCAACTTTCCTAGTTCTTCTGTGAAAAGCACTAGATTCTCTCGCATCATTCTTGGCGAAAGAACATCCAGATATTTGTCAAAAAGGGTGGTTATTACGGTTTCCATTTCTGGAACTGATGGAACAAAATTAAATGGAAGTGAAATTGCAGTGAAAGGATTTGTGGAGGCGCAAGCCAATAGGGAGGAACTTAATATTTTTAGCCTGGCCTGAGTTTCGAAAGCGTAGGCCCCCCCATGAAAAATCGCTGCATTGAGAAATGGTGAGCCGAGTGTTTGATGAGTCCCGGCAATTTGGCCAATCAATCCTGCAACTAATTCAGGCCGTTGCATACTCTGTTCGTGAAGGACATCGGAAGAGGAGAATGGCGGATCAAACCAGGAAGACCTGGAATCCTTGAATATCCTGTATTCCGCATACATGGGCTCCTGCGAAAATCCAGGCAGAATGGTTCCTAATGTGGCCCCGATGGATCCTCCAAAACTGTCCGCCTGAAGAAATGCAAGGGTTCTGGTCACAAATGGTGAAAGTGCGTTTGCTTCAGCCTTCTTTCTGAACACGGGTGACTCAGCTTTGGCTGTGGCATATTCACCCTTGACAATACGAGGTTGTCTAAAGCCAGGGCGGTCGCTGCCCGGGTTGATCTCGAAATTCTTGAATGAGTTGTAAAATTCCTCGATTTCTTTCTGAGTGGGTTCTTCTTGGACCTTTGCAATGAAATCCTCTGCTTGTATGGGGAGCATTATTACCCCGAGGCTGGCGCGATAATCCTTGAAAAAATTATAAAATTCAGTCGGGCTTGGGGTTCCAGCATTTCCCAGACGCTGCATCGGTTCTCGAAGATCACGATAACTGCGAACCCCGGGTGATTCGCCTAAAATCGATTCTTTCGCAAGCATGACGCGAAATTCATCTATCAGGATGGAAACCAATTCATCCTCATTCAAATAACCGTTTTTGGCCAAACCCTGGGCACTTGGTATTTGCTTGATTGAAGCACCGGAAGGCCAGACCTCCTGGTTAGCCGCTTCGTGATTTATAATCTTGCGGATTTCTTCCTCAGATAATTTTATTTTGAGACTGTCAGCTACTTTTATCCAAACCATGAAATCAAGTAGATCTTCAGGGTTTTTTCCACCGCCAAAATAAAGCTCTTCAATACCGCGCATTGCCGTGTTGGTTTCCCATGCCTCAAATCCCAATGATATTGCAAGGGTATCCAATGTGCGCATTTGGTCCGGATTTTTAATCGCGGTGCTTTGTGCGGAAAGAAAGCTCAAATCATTTTGCACACTCATCGCCTGCCAACCCGGGGGAAGTCGCATTTGCTGGGCAAAAAAGGGATTTCTTCGCATTCCCCATCCCTGCATCACCCTGCCGAAAGGATTTTCTGTGCCCTCTTTTATATCTTTTTGCTGTTTTTCAAGTTCAGTCATTGCCATGTTAACACCCATGGCGGTTGTTCGAATCATGAAGCTGTTCGCAAGGTCTCTTTGACGCGCGATTTTATCTAATTTTGACTCATAAACAGGTTCCCCATACAAGGTGGCGACTTGCATCCCCGGCCTGGTACGGTTGGCTAGCCATTCTTGAAGGGTTTGAAATAAATCGCCTTGGCCGAATGAAAAAACAAACACAATCATGCATACAATTGCAGCGATAGCCATAAGCGTACGTTGATTTTTTCGAAAACTTTCAAAAGGATTAAAAGCCATATGTCCGAGTCCTTTACGGAAAAAAATAGCACAAATTTTTAAGTCTTAGGCCTTGACACCCCGCAAGACCCTATATTAATGGAATGTTGGCTAATCCCAATAAGTTAGGGATTGTAGCGGGTCTTACCTTCAATACAACCTTAACTTATTCAATTGTTGGATCTTAACTAGGTTTTTATGAAAACAGAAGCAAAAAGTCTGGAGTTAGTTTAGTGCCACCCAAAAAGAAAAAAAGCTTGGTCATTGTCGAATCTCCCGCAAAGGCAAAAACTATCCAGAAATATCTTGGTGATTCTTTTGATGTTGCCGCAAGCAAGGGACATGTTCGTGACTTGCCGAAAAGTAAATTTGGAATCGACATAGATGCTGGCTGGATCCCAACCTACAGAAACCTTTCTGACAGGAAGGAAGAATTAGGAGCGCTAAAAAAGTTGGCATCCAAGGCTGACATGGTGTATCTCGCACCCGATCCCGACCGTGAGGGAGAGGCAATCGCCTGGCATCTGAGTGAAGCCCTTGACTTGGATCCCAAAAAAACCAAGCGCGTCACTTTCAATGAAATCACCAAGAAAGCTGTGACAGAGGCATTCAACAACCCCAGTGCGATAAACATGGGCCTTGTAAACGCCCAGGAAGCACGAAGATTTTTGGATAGGGTGGTGGGGTATAACCTTAGTCCATTGCTTAGCAGGGTTCTTGCCCGTGAATTGAGTGCAGGTAGGGTTCAATCTGTGGCAGTGCGCCTTATTGTGGACCGTGAAAAAGAAATTCAGGCATTCAAGCCCGAAGAATATTGGCGCATAATTGCCACCCTTTCAACACAGGGTAAGTCGACCAAGAAAAACCTTTTGACGATAAAAAAAGCCAAGGGTTCCGAGAAGGAAAATGAGGATGAGGATGAACCGGATCCAGAGACCGAGGCAACCAATGCGGAAGAAACACCAGGTTCAAATGATCTTCCCGAGGGGGTCTTTAAGGCTGAATTAACTGAATGGGATGGCCGGAAATTTTCCACCACAAATGAAGAAAACACCTTGGAAATTGCCGGAATTCTTGAAAAAGGTGCCTATGAAGTTTCCAAGCTAGAGCAAAAAGACAGGGAGGAAAAAGCCCCGCCACCTTTCACAACAAGCACCCTGCAGCAGCAAGCCAGTATCCGCATGCGTTACACTGCCAAGCGCACCATGGGGATCGCCCAGAGGCTTTATCAAGGGGTTGATTTGGGTAGTGAGGGATCGATCGCGCTCATAACCTACATGCGAACAGACAGCACTCGGGTTTCCGATGATGCTTTGAAGTCCTGCAGGGAACTTATAAGTTCGAAACATGGGGCGGATTATCTTCCTGCAAATCCCAATAAGTTTGCCTCGGGAAAAAGCGCCCAGGAAGCGCATGAAGCCATAAGGCCCACTGATTTAAGTTATACTCCGGAAAAAGTGGCAGGTCTTATCCCCCTTGAACAGGCTAAGCTTTACGCCTTGATCTACAATCGTTTTGTGGCAAGCCAGATGAAACCCGCGGTTTTTTCTGTCACCCAGGTTGAGGTCAAATGCGACAAGGGTTTGTTCAAGGCACAGGGTAAAATTCTTAAATTCGCAGGCTTTAGAAAAGTGTTGGCGCCGGGTGGCAAACAGGAAGACACTATGCTTCCTGAACTCAAGGAAAAACAGAAATTAAATCTTCAGGAATTGGTTGGAAGCCAGCACTTCACCCAACCGCCCTCCCGCTACGGCGAGGCAAGTCTTGTGAAAGTTTTGGAGAAGGAAGGCATTGGCCGCCCTAGCACTTATGCGACTATCATCAGCAAAATCCAAGAAAGATCCTATGTCGAGGTGAAGGACAGGAGATTTTACGCGACTGAAATTGGAATCAAGGTGAATGACCTCCTGGTGGATTATTTTCCGACAGTTATGGATCTTAAATTCACAAGCCAAATGGAAGAGGAATTAGACCAGATTGAAACATCAGCTGTTCCAAGGAATAAAGTCTTGGATGATTTCTTCGGGCCCTTTTCATCCTCGATGAGTGATGCCAAGGAAAAAATGCCCGGTGCCACCGAGAAATGCCCTCAGTGTGGCAAGGAAATCATTGAAAGATACAGCAGGCGTGGTCGTTTCTATGGTTGTGCTGGCTATCCCGATTGTAATTACATAAAGAGAGCTGAAGGAACTGAACCCCGTGAAAAGCCTGTTCTTACCGAACATATTTGCCCCAGTTGTGGCAAACAAATGATGCAAAGATCAGGTAAAACTGGTCCTTTCCTGGGTTGTTCTGGTTACCCTGATTGTAAAACCACCATGAACTTTGATCCTGAAGGGGTGCCAGTAGTGACCACAAAACCCACGGAACATACCTGTGAAAAATGTTCCAAGCCAATGGTTATTCGTGAGGGGAGAAGAGGGCCTTTTCTCGCATGCACCGGTTATCCCAAATGTAAAAATGCCAAGGATGTTGATGCCCAGGGTAATCCCGTGAAGCAATTGGATCTTGGCGTGAATTGTGAAAAATGTGGCGGCCCCATGAATGTCCGAAAGGGACCACGCGGACCATTCCTCGGGTGTGCCGCATATCCCAAATGTCGAAGTACCAAACCTATTCCTGAAGAATTAAAGGAAAAGGTCAATATCATGTATCCTCCTCCGCCTAAAGTGGAGATCCCGGATGTCGAGATCACGGATACTTGCCCGGAATGCGACGGTCCAATGAAACTAAGGCCCGGTCGAAAAGGATTTTTTCTGGGTTGTTCAAAGTATCCCAAGTGCAAGGGAACCAAACCCTTGGACCCAGAATTGGCGGAAAAGCTTGAGTTTCCCGGCATGAATAAATAATTCTTTTATTTAATCAATCGAGAGAGTGATTCGGAATTTGTATTCCGGATCACTCTTTTTCGTTGGACTGGCTCTCCTCATAATCCAGTTTTTGAAGATAGCTTTCCGTTGTGAACAAGGGCATGGGTAAGTCGGACTCCAATTTTTGCAGGTCATTTTCCGTGAGATTGTTTAGTCTTGTGCCATGGCCCCTGTAAATATTCATGCCTCTTTTTAAAGATAGAATTTCCCTCCTGGTGCGACCCCGGGGCGCATCAGGCCAACAGCCGATTCTCTCATTGAAACTAAAGAAATTAGAGACGATTGATTTGATGTAATCCCAGTAAGCTTTGCTGTCCGTTTGCAGGAAAATTTGCCCATCATGGACAAGAACACGGTGAACAGCCGCTAAAAACCTGGGGGTTAGTAATCTTTCCAATGATTTTTCCGGATCATGGTAGGGCTGGGGATGATAGCAATGAAGTTCAGTAACAGATCCCGTCGGCAAAAGTTTTTCAACAAAGTTTAGGCCATCGGTGACTAAAAATCGAAGATTCTTAAGCCCTCGCTGGTTACCTCTTCGTGTGGCGTACCGTATGACTACGGGTAAAATGTCCGCCCCTAGATGATCATGGGATTCCCGCCAGACTGAACTACCAAGGATAAATCTTCCATTCCCACAACCAACATCGACTATCAATGGTGCGGTTCTTCCAAATAATTCATTAAGGTCAAGTGTTCCCTGGTTAGGCAGTTTTTTTAAGGCTGTTTGGGTCCAGAATTCCGGTTCAAGGATTTCGCCTGCTATTGGTACTCCAAACTCTCGTTCGATTTTTCTTCGCTTTCTTTCCTGCAATTTTCAGCTCTTTTTGTTAGGGGTTAAGTGCGCCCACCAAGGATGCTGAAAGGTTTGCGATTGCATTTTTGACCGCATCCAATCCCGCTTTATCAGTGGTTTCGATATGTTTCACAATTGCGCTCCCAACTATTACCCCGTCAGCATGCTCGCGAAGCACCTTTGCATGTTCAGGTTTGCTTATGCCGAAACCCACGCACAAGGGAAGCGGGGTTTGTTTTCTCAGCCAAGCAAGATTTTGAATGAGTTCCTCGGGGATTTTATCCCTTTCACCGGTAATTCCTGAAACACTTACACAATAGAGAAAACCACTGCATGCTGAAAGGATGAGTAGGGCTCTTTCCTTTGGTGTGTTGGGAGTAACAAGTTGAATCAAACAAAGACCTGCTTTTTTGATATCAACTGAAATTTCCAAAGATTCCTCAACCGGCAGATCGGGAATGATCAATCCTGAGAACCCGGCCTTGGAGCATTCATTGATGAATTTTTCTTTGCCAAACCTGTGGATGATGCTTGCTGAAACCATCGCTACAATCGGAACTTGTAAGCTTGTTCTTTTAAGTTCGGCAGATGTTTCTGAAATCGCCTTGAAGATATGTTCGATTTTTATGCCTTTGTCCAGAGCCCGCGTATATGCGGCTTGGATCACCGGTCCATCAGCAATCGGATCGCTGTAGGGAAAACCTATCTCAATCACGGTGGCTCCATTTTTTGCCAGGGTTATCGCAAGTTCCTTGGTGCTGTTGATATCCGGGTCACCTGCTGCGATGAACGGGATAAATGCTTTTTTGTTTTCTTTTTTTAAATTTGCAAAAGCAGATTCAAGGGCATTCATTGGGTTCGTTTCCTGATTTCGTTATCCAAATAATTTATCCGGTTGGTTTTGAGTTGTTATTCGAGACTGTTTCCTGCAACACGGGCGATTTCGTAGCAGTCTTTGTCGCCCCGTCCCGAAAAGCATACCACCACTACATCATCTTTGCTGAGTTTTGAGGCGATTCGCATTGCTTCTACCACGGCATGTGCGGTTTCCAGCGCGGGCAAAATCCCTTCAAGTTTGGAGCAAAGGTCAAATCCGGCAAGTGCTTCAGTGTCGTTCACATTCGTGTACCTGACCCTGCCGGAGTCTTTCCAGTAGCTATGTTCAGGGCCAACCCCCGGGTAGTCAAGTCCTGCAGATACAGAGTGAACATCAGCGGTTTGACCATCATGGTCTTGAAGGACATAACTGAAGGTGCCGTGCAAAATCCCAGGTGATCCATGGGATAAGGTAGCCGCGTGACCACCTGGCTTGGGCCCATGCCCACCAGCCTCAACCCCGACCAATTCAACTTCCTTGTCATGGATGAAAGGGAAAAACATCCCGGCCGCATTGCTTCCACCACCAACACTGGCAACCACGACCTTTGGGAGTTTTCCAGTTTGGGCAATACATTGTTCCCTGGATTCTGATCCGATCACGGATTGGAAATCCCTCACGATCCAAGGGAAGGGGTGGGGGCCGACAGCACTTCCAATGATGTAGTGGGTGTTGCCCACGGTGGACATCCAGTCGCGCATGGCTTCGTTTACCGCATCGCGAAGAGTTCTACTGCCCGTAGTCACTGGGCAGACTTCCGTTCCCATCGCTTGCATTTTAAAAACATTAAGTTTTTGCCTGCGGATATCTTCCTCGCCCATGTAAACCCTGCAGGGGAAATTGAAAAGAGCGCAAGCTGTGGCGGTCGCGACGCCATGCTGCCCGGCCCCGGTTTCAGCGATTATTCTTTTCTTGCCCATTCTTTTCGCAAGAAGAGCCTGCCCGATGGAATTATTTATCTTGTGGGCACCGGTATGATTTAAATCCTCTCTTTTGAGTAGAATCTTGGCTCCGCCCGCTTCCTTGGTTAACCTTTCAGCGAAGTATAATCTTGAGGGTCTGCCAACAAATTCATTCAGATATCTATGGAATTCCTTTTGAAAAGATTCATCCTTGATGGCTTTTTCGTATTCAATTGTCAGCTCATTCAATGCCTCAATGAGGGTTTCAGGCACATACCTGCCACCAAAAGATCCGAATCTTCCCAAAGCATCCGGCGTTGATTGAAGTTTTGCGTTCATGTTCAACCTTTTTGTGCAAAAACAAATGATCCAACATATTCAGACTAGACTTGCAGATACGGTAGGTCAAGCAAACCTGAATATAAGTCCTAAATATAACTTATTGCTTAATGGTTCGAATTGTTATTCAATAATTGCAATGAGTTGAAAAGAGGCTTGAAAAATCAATCCAATCGGTTGGATTCAAGGGATTAGTGATGCCAGAATTGCCGGAAGTGGAAACTGTGGTCAGGGATTTATACCCCTTATTAATCGGGAAAACCATTGCCAAAGTGGATGTTCCCGGCAAGAAGCTTCGCAGGCCATGGAATATTCGATGGAATAAATTGCTTGAAAAACAGCAAATAGCCAATGTATCAAGGCGGGGCAAATGGATCATTATTTCCTTTGATTCCAAAAGGCAACTTTTGATTCATCTGGGAATGACCGGCCAATTATGCGTTTTTGATCGTAAGTTACCCAGGCAATCCCATACCAACTTGGTTTTTTCCCTGAACACCGGGGGGGAAGAATTAAGATTTCGTGATATCCGAAGGTTTGGTTCCGCGGATTTATTTCTATCCCAGGCGGAATTGGATGCGTTTTTTAAATCAAGGCTGGGGCCAGAACCTTTTGACATACCTAGGGATTATTGGCTCAAAACAGTCGCAAAAAGCACGAGAAATTTGAAGGCTTTTCTCCTGGACCAGAAAAACATCACTGGGGTTGGCAATATTTATGCAGATGAGTCTTTGCATAAATCCGGTATAAATCCCACAAGGACAGCAAGTTCATTGTCTGAAAAAGAAGCATTGTCCCTTGCAAAGTGTGTTGGGCAGGTGCTTCAGAGTGCCATTGAAAATAGGGGTTCCACCATAAGGAATTATGTGGGAGGATCTGGATTGATGGGAGGCTATCAGGACGAATTCAAAGTCTATGGAAGAGCAGGGCAAGCCTGTGGGAAATGTGGTGGTCAAATTGAAAAAATCATTCTTGCTGGAAGATCCACACATTTTTGTCCGATTTGTCAGCCTAAAAAAATCCACAAGCGGTAGAATCTCACTAAGTGTTTAACTTGTAAATTCATATAAGCGTATTACATGTCATACAGGGCTTTTAAAAGATTGTTGGGGGAAACAAGCCTGGAGCGGAAATGCCGCTTTCTCTTCGGCGGTTTCATCCTTCTTTTGATTAGTGGAAGTTTTTCGCTTTACGCATATCAAACCGAGCATCTTGCCTATGAGCAAATACCGACGACTTGCAGGTTGCTTGTCAACCAGATTGTGGACCATCTGTTGACTTCTGTGTGCAAGACTGTGGGTGTTGATGGAAAGCCCGTGGATTCGGCCCTGCCTGTCGCTCCCGAGACAGCCAGGTCGTTGGCTGATTTTCGCAGGCAATGGGAGAAAAATTGGCCAAGGGCCCTCAAGGAATATCGTTATCGCCTTATAACTCCAAACGCAACCAGGGCGGAAAACAAACCTGATGATCCATACGGGCATGAACAACTTAACGAATTCATCAATAACCCCGAAAGAAACGAGGAGAATAAATTATTCCTTTCCAGGTCGGTGAATCACTACTATGCCGCGATTAGGGCAAGCAAGTCTTGCATGGGATGCCATACGCAGATGCAAGGGGCCATCAAGGAGAATGATCTTCTTGCCATGATTCAAATCGATGTGGATATTCCAATCGATTCGATTGAAAAACAGGTGCATATCAACCGTGCGATTCTCATATCAAATGCGTTGATCACGGCGCTGTTAATCATGGGGGGAAGTTACCTGATTGTCAGGTATGTGATTGTGAAACCCGTGAAACATTTGAAAGAGGTTAGTGATGCCATCAGTGCCGGGGAATTGAATGTCCGGAGTGAAATTCAGACGGGTGATGAATTTGAGGATCTCAGCCATGCATTCAATCGTATGCTTAGAAATCTGGTAAGCATGCAGGACCGGTTGAGGAAGGTCAATACAAACCTTGATCGGAAAGTGGATGAGTTGGCCCATGCAAACCTCGCGTTGTTTGAATCCAACAAGTTGAAAAGTGACTTTCTTGCCAAGATGTCACATGAACTTAGGACCCCTTTGAACTCGATCCTTGGTTTCAGCGATCTCTTGATTAACACCCAGAACTTCACGGAAAAACATGTCCGCTGGGCCGGGAATATCCGAAGTTCCGGGGAACAATTGCTGAGTTTGATCAATGAGATTCTGGACCTGGCAAAAATTGAAGCCGGTAAAATGGAAGTTTCGATAACCGAGTTTCGCTTTGATGATATTAGCGAAGGGTTGTTGACAATGACCAGGCCGCTGGCGGAAAAGAAAAATATTGATCTTCAATCCGTTATTCCTCCTGATATCAAAAATCTTAGGCAGGATAGGGGCAAATTAAGGCAGATCCTTGCAAATCTCCTTTCTAACGCTGTTAAATTTACTCCCGAGGGTGGCAAGGTTGTCCTCAAGGTTGAGCAAGACGGTAAAAATCTTTGCATCACTGTTTCCGATACTGGGGTCGGTATCGCACCCGAGGAGCAGGAGCTTGTTTTTGAAAAATTCAGACAGGCGGGCAACACCCTTACAAGGGAACACGATGGCACCGGTCTTGGGCTTTCCATTGTGAGGGAACTTGCAAAGTTGTTGGGAGGTGAGGTTTCACTTCAAAGTGAATTGGGAAAAGGGAGCACTTTTACTGTTGTAATTCCTATTGAATTAAGCACCGAACCAAGACTAGAGGTGGATTTATATTCAGGAAGTGTTGATTTTTCAAAAGCCAGGCGGGTTGAACCACAGTTGGAAGATGATGGCTCCCAGTCAGGTCGAGATCCTGAATCCAAGGCATCTTGAGGAAATCACTGCCCCTGCATTAGCGGGTTTCCAAAAACTTCAATACTTGTTCCCTTGTTGGTGCTCCTTTTTGCGCCCCCGGATGCAGGGCTTTCATTGCTGAAGCAGCAGAGGAAAGCCTGATTCGTTCATGAATCGGAAGTCCATCAGCCAAACAGGCGCTGTAAACACCATGAAACACATCTCCGCAACCCGTGGTATCGATGGCTTTGACTTTGAAAGCCGGGAAGTGTTTTAAAACCCTGTTTTCCTCGATGTACCAGCATCCCTCCTCGCCGCCTGTGACCACCACCACTTTTTTCCCGGGAGTGAAAAGTTTATGTGCGATGGCCCCGGGAGAACTGCAGCCTGATATTTTCCGGGCAAACTTAATCGATATGATTAGGTGGTCCACAAGGGAGATAAGCTCGTCAAAACCCTGCCACTCGTTTCTTTCAAGGTCCGCCACAACGGGTATTCCCGCCCGCCTTGCGATCTTGGCGCATCGGATCATGCCTTCAATTCCGTAATGATCGACAAAAAGCACCTTGCTGGAGAGGATTACATTTTCCGCGGGAGAGTCGACAGGGGCACCAGTGGATCCATTCAAGTGGAATAATATGGTTCTCGTGTCATTGGATTCATCAACAATTATGAAAGAGTGGATGGGCATGGAATCGTTTTTCCATGGCACATGATCAATATTGACTTTCTCAGTGAGGAAAGTGTTTTTGACAAAATCTGAATTGGAATCAAATCCTAGATGTCCTGCAAATGCGCATCTGGCCCCAAAACGCGATGCTGCAACCAGGGCGTTACCTGTTAAACCACCACATTGCTTGTCGTAATGATTTAATCGAACCTTGGTGTCCTGTTCAGGCCATTTAGGAATCCGCAGTATCTCATCCACCGCGACACAACCCATGCCTAGAACATCGAATCCCTTGTTTTCATTCATTTTTATATCAAGGCCTGTATGCGAATTCGTTGGTGTTGAACAAAGCGAGACATAAGTCAGCAAAAGCTGCAGCAAGCCCGGGGTTGACTTGCAAACTCTTATTTGTTTTGGGAACGCGGAGCGTGATTTGGCCCGAAACCACACTTTCAATTCTTTTTTCCTGGTCCTTCAAAAATTTCATCGCACCATCAATTTCTTCCTGGGATGGGGTGCGGCCTAATACTTGCTGCCATAAAGTCGGTATCCATTCTTCATGCTTGGAATGGGAATTATTGATGATGTTTGAAGCCAAAGTAAGGCATAGTTCCTGGGAAAGTGGTCCATTAAGCAGAGTCAGGGCCTGGGGCGCGTGAGTGGATGAATTTCTTACAGGGCATGTCACCAGTGTGTCGGGTTGGTCAAAAACCTCCAGGACAGGAAGTCTCACATTTCGTTTGTTGAACAAATAAATGCTTTTTCGAAAATGTTCCCTGGTGTCAGGAGTCTCGAGCCATAACCCATCCGGTTCACCCTCGGTGAAGATCAGGTCGTAAACCTCAGGCTCCAACGGGATTTTGATCATCGGGCCATGATATTTGTGATTCATTTTACCTGCTACAAATATCATTGAGTCTCTTAAAACTTCGGCGTCCATTCTTTTCCGATTCATTCGCCAAAGATATTTGTTTTCAGGATCTGTGGCCAATCCTGCTAGGTTTTCATTCTTGGATGTTTGCCTGTAGGTCGAAGATGAAACAATAAGCCGGTGAATGTGCTTGATTGACCACCCGGATTTTACAAATTCCAGCGCGAGCCAATCGAGTAATTCAGGATGGGTTGGGGGAATACCCTTGATCCCGTAATCGCTGGGTGATGCCACTATTCCCATTCCAAAATGTTGTTGCCATATTCGATTTACCATCACTTTCGCCGTCATTGGATTTTCAGAGCGAATCAACCATTGGGCAAGGTCCAACCTGTTGGGCACTTTTCCATTACCAGCTTGCAAAGCCTCGGGTGCAAGAAGTCTAGGGAAGCCCGGTTCGATTCGAGCCCCCTTGTTTTTAGGGTTACCCCGTTTGAGAAAATTGGTGCCCGGGGTACCATTCTCATAAACGCAGTATGCCTGGGGGGATGGTTGGGGTTTACGAGCTTCAATATCATGGATCCGGGCTTTGATCCTATCACGCTCCTCCCGTGCCTTTGCTGGTAGCGCTTCCAAAACCTCATCCCAGGTCACTTTTATCAAGGGGTTGGCTGTTGCAACCAATTTGTGCTGTTGCGGTGAGCGTTGTTTCACGTCGGTGCTCAGGGCTACTCGGGTTTCCTTATCGAGATTTTCGACTTTTGACTTGGAAAGTTTATCCCTTACCGGCCTGTCTATCGCCTCAACCAAGGCTTTAAGCGGTGCGGTTTGTTGTTTGTGTCGGGAGGCTTCGTCATCAATTATTTTTTTCTGGGCGGCGGGCACGGTATCGATGTCCTTGAAATAAGTGCTGCCAAAAAAACCTTGCAGCCGATAATAATCCACTTGGGATATGGGATCGATTTTGTGGTCATGACAACGCGCGCACCCGATGGTTAGTCCCATGAAAACACTACCCACTGCCGTGGTCATTTCTGTGAGATTTTCCTGTCTGAGTATTTCCTGGTCGGTATTTCCACCCACCATGTGACTCGGACCACAGCGGTTGAACCCAACCGCGTAAAGAAGTTCAGATATTTTTGGATTTCGAAGAATAGCCTGTGCAATATCCTCATTTGGCTTGATCAAATTCTTGGCAAGTATATCACCAGCGAGTTGTTCTAGGATGAACTCATAGTAGGGTTTGTCAGAGTTGAAGGCATTTATGACATAATCGCGATATCGCCAGAATTGGGGTCGTTCCCCATCAGCCTCATATCCATTTGATTCCGCATACCTTGCAAGATCGAGCCAAAACAAGCCCCAACGCTCCCCGTAGTGCGGCGAGTTCAAAAGTCGGTCCACTAATATTTCATATGCGTTCGGCCTTAAATCCTCACAAAATTCTTTTATTTCCTCCTTGGTGGGAGTAAGTCCGGTAAGGTCAATGGTGATGCGCCTGATTAAATGTTCCTTGCTTGAAGGTTGTGAAGGGGAAAGTTTTTTGAGTTCCAATTTTTCAAGGATGAAAAGGTCGATTGGGTTTAGTGGCCAGGAAGTGTTTTTAACCACTGGAAAGTTTGGATTTTTCGGGGATTGGAAAGCCCAGTGTGATTTGTCAGCCATTGAAATTTCAGGCTCTGAGGGCACTGAAGTTTGTCCAAAAACAAAATTCACTGGCAGGAAAAGAAGAAATAAAGACAATATTTTGAATTTTTCAAGAAATATTGAAGCATTTTTACCAAAAGAGGAAAAAAACCTCCCCTTAACTCTAATAATTGAATAGGTGGTTGTTTTAGTTGTTGAATTGGCTGTCATGGTAGATTTTCTTCCGTGTCTGCTGGTTAGTGATATTTGAAACCAGAAGTTAAACTTATTTTAGGATAAAAAGTTTACTTTTGAAACAGTTTGCTGGACATGCGTATATAATTTTTTGGTTCTCAAGATAATTACAATTACAGGGCAATCTGAAAAATGAAGAAAAATATCAAAAAGCCTGCTCAGGTTAAAGATGTTGTTCAGAGTTTGGCTCCTAGGAAAAAAGTAAGCCAGCAACTTACGGTACAATTGCAACCCAATGAGGTTTTCATGCCCTCATTAGCTGAAGAAATGTACTCCCAAATCGAGGCTGAGGTCTCGGATGAAAATTCTTCAAAGAGTGATACCCGGGATTTTTCCAGTCAGGGTGCTGATGATGCCTTGGGCCTTTATTTGAGACAAATGGGGTCAATTCCCCTTTTGAATCGCAAAGAGGAACTTCAGCTTGCAATGGCTTTGGAGCGTCATCGCAATCGTTATCGAAAAGCCGCATTGTCAAATATTTTGACCCTTTCGCGCGCGATTGAATTGTTTGAGAAAATTCAAAAGGGCGACCTTCCAATCGACCCCCATGTCGATGTCGTTGGCACAATGGGTATTACCAGGGAAAAAATCATTGCAAGGCTCCCGTATCATTTACGCACATTAAAAAGAATTATCAATGCTGCAAAAAGTGATTTTCAAGCAATGTTTCGTACCACTTCACAAGCTGTGAAAAGGCGCCTGGGCAAGGAGATTTGGCTAAAAACTCGCAAATCCATCAAGCTTGTCGAGGAACTTGCGCCCAGGATTGATTTGATCGACAACTGGGTGGATGATCTACTTTGCAGGTCTTCAAGAATGGAGCATTTGGCATTTGAAATGCGGGGAAGCCTGCGTTCCCGACAGCAAAGGGAGAATCATACCCGTCTTGCAAAGGAACTTCGTAATCTAAGCTTTTCCTCATTTTCGAATGTTGAGGATTTCATCAAATTTAATGCTGTTTTGGTGTCTCGAAGAGAACTTTATCGAAAAGCCAGGCGGGATCTTGCCGAGGGGAATTTAAGGCTCGTGGTTTCTATAGCTAAAAGGTATCGCATGCGTGGAATGGCATTTTCGGATTTGATCCAGGAAGGGAATCGTGGTTTGATGCGCGCGGTTGATAAATTCGAGCATAGACTGGGTTATAAATTTGGAACCTATGCGACCTGGTGGATCAGGCAGGGTATAACAAGGGCTTTGGCGGATCATGCCCGTACAATCAGGGTTCCTTGTCACCAAGTGGGCACACTTGCCGCTGTGGAAAGGGTTCGAAATGAATTATCCAGCATGACAGGAAAAGAACCAACTGCCGAGGAAATCTCTGGAATTGTTGGCGTAAGTCCCGAGGAAACGCAGCTTTTGCGGATAGTTTCCAAAAACCCCCTTAGCATTCATGAACCCATGGGTGGGGATGGAGAACGCGCCTTGGAGGATTTTCTTGATGATCGAAGCACCAATAGCCCTGGTATCGCGGTTGATCAGAATCTTTTAAAGGACCGTGTGCAAGAGGTGTTGAAATCACTCAGCCCAAGGGAGCGTGAGGTTCTTGAACTTAGATTCGGATTGGTTGATGGAAATCCCAAGACATTGGAAGATGTCGCAAGTACTTATGGCATAACCAGGGAAAGGATAAGGCAGATCGAGGCGAGGGCGATTGTGAAGCTTCGCCAACCAGGTCGCAGTCAGCGACTCGAACCATTCAGGGAGATTCGAAATTCATAGCTGAATTGTTTGCATAATAAAGCCCGGGAAACCGGGCTTTATTAATTATTGTCCGGAGATAATTCCAAGGGTTCCTGATAAGCCTTATTGACTTCCTCTTCCAAGTTTGAAAGCATTTTCCCGGCATTATCCGCGGTAATTTGGTCCGCCATTACTGGAACTTTGTCGTTAGACAATCCCCGGGTCTTTTCCTGGCTGTTGCTTAATTCAGCTTTTTTATCCAACTCAGGCAGGGTTACACAACCGGTTGATGTGAAAATACCAAGAATCAAGATGGTGGTTAATTTTTTCATGTTTAATCATCCTTTCGCTGGGCGGATTGATTTTTATTTTTTTTATTGGAAGTGGGAGCCAGCAATTTTTCCGCATCTTTGTCAAAATTGGTATCTAATTCCGCCAAGCCGTTTCCATTGGACATCTGGGTGGGAAGTTGCAGACTGGAAGTCTTTCGATTGTACACCGCCTGGATCTTTTCCTGGAGAGTGATGATTTTTTCCTGCATGGGATTGTCGTTTTTTGTGATGGCAATTTGCATCAGGCGGTCGCATGCTTCCAGCCTTCTGAAAAAGGCTTTTTCCTCACGATTAAGGATCTTGCGATTTTGTTCTGCTACCACTGTCTTAGACAATGATTCCTTGTCTTTTAAATCTGCTTCAGGAATAGCTTCTTTTTTCGCGGAGCCGGAATTCCACCATGTTTTTGGTTTCGGTGGATTTGTCCCACCTGATTCACCAAAAGCCAGGCTGGCGATTGAAATGGTAAAAATACCAGCGAATGTTATTTTCCTTAGTATCATTTTTCCCCCACTAAAGATCAGTCGTCAACCATTCAGCACGCCCCCGCGGCTGCATGATTTTCAAACAGTGGAGCGCATATCCTTTTTAATTGGATACTTGTCCATGCCAGTTTAGCGGGAATTCATGATGATTTTTCGAGATTTTTGTTAAATTAGGTGGTTGGGGGAGGCGGGGATTGCTTGGTTTTGAATGCTTCCTTGCAATAATCCTTGAATTTTTCCATGTTGTAGGAAATGAATAAAAATGCGTGATGTAATGCAAGGTAATTAGGGTCTGATGGCTCATCTTCATCCTGAAAATCTTTTCTTAATTCGTAAAGCTTGGCCAGCAATTGTTCAGGTGTCATATTCTTTTCACTTTAATTGTTGATGTTCAAAAAAATAATTCTATCAAGGTTTATCTTCAATATGTTCCGCAAATGCAAATAGGTTTCTTTGAAGAAGGTTTATTGTGCTTGTGCCTTTTTTGGAGTGCGCGGTCTGTACCTTCATGAAAAAGGAGGCGTCCTCCAGAAAAGATTTCAATGAAGCCCTGGCGTGTTCAGGGGTATTGCATTGTTCACTTAGATGAATTTGCACAAGTTGCTTGGGCAGATTATCAACTCCCATATTTTTTAGATATTCCAAAAAAGCAACGGCTTGATCGTTTGATAAATGTCCCTCATCACCCATGATTCTTTCGATTAAAAAGGGGGGTCTTTTACTTTCTTTTTGAAGTTTTTCATCATGATTGAATTCCAACGCCAGCAAATCCAAGCCGGCAAATTTCACAGCAAGATCCTTGTCCCACACTCCTAGGTCTGCCAGATAACCAATCGAAATGTCTGGATTATTCCCGTTTTTTATGTCCAGACGAAAGCCAAAGGTTTCCTCGCTGTCATGGGATATGTTCAATGGTAGCCATTGCCATCCAGCAATTGTTTCAAAAATTGTGTGGGGTGTGTAAAAATGAACCAACCCAGAATCGTAAAAAACCTTGAAATCGGGGATTTGGTTGTAAATTGACCGCGCATGGGATTTGTGTAGATACCAGGGGATCTTTTTTTCAGCACAATATGCCAAAAATCGCGGGTTCCAATGATCCCCATGGGTGTGGGTTAAAACTAGCCCTTGAATTCTTTTTGAGGTGAAACCTGAAATTTTCAGAAATGTTTCAAGTGTCCTTGGACTTATGCCACCGTCTATTAAAAAAGAGGATTGACCATCGTCAATAAGTGAGCAATTTCCTTTGCTCCCGCTAGCCAGCATAGTAAATTGCATTTCTTAACTTCCTTGTCTTATTATTACTTTCCTTGTTCCCCTTATGCTACTGATAGAACAACTACGCGGTGCAACATTAAGTTTTATGAAGGGGTATCGTTTACTTATTCATTTAAAGTATTGTGCGTTTGCCCCATCCTTGCTATTCTAAAACAGCCTGCCTGAATTGGATAGCAATAATTAAGGAAAGAAAAATGGTTGAACCAAAGACCATACTTCTGGTCGATGATGATTTTGAATTAAGTGATGGACTTAAACTGATTCTTGAAAAGAATGGTTACAAAGTTCTACAGGCTAGGGATGGTGTGCAGGGCAGACAGTTGATTTATAATCAACGCCCCGATTTGGTGATCATTGACATGATGATGCCAAAAATGGGAGGGTATCCCGTGCTTGAGCATTTCAGGGGTAAACAGGATGTTCCCCCATTCATCATGATGACCGCTAACGAAGGACAAAGACACAAAGCCTATGCTGAATATCTTGGTGTGGTCGATTATCTTCGTAAACCTTTTGCAATGGATGAGTTGCTTGAGGCAGTCAATAAAGTGCTCAATGGGCAGGCCAAGAAGCCTCAAGAATAAAAGTCTTATAAATCTCCATGGTTTCACATTTCATATCATGAACATGGGGAGCAATTTTGTCTAATCCATTGCCTGCTGCTTCAATAATTTTGGAAGACCGATACTCGGTAGGTAGCATTTTTTTGGTAAAGAGGGCCAAAGGACTTAAATTTCTTGGCGGTTTTCATGCTTTCCCGGGAGGTAAAGTTGATCCACCTGATGGTGGAATTGCCAATTCCCAGGATCCCTGGGATATCGCTCTGGTCGCGGCGGTTCGTGAATTGTTTGAGGAGACCGGTGTTCTTTTATGTCATGATGGGCTTAATCATTCCATTAAGTCGACACCAATGTTGTCTCAGATCAGGTGTGATTTGGTTGAAAAAAGAACTGATTTTGCAACTGTATTGAGGGATAACAAGTGGTCTTTATCTCATTCTGATCTTTACCCGCTGGGTTATTTTGAAACTCCGCATTTTTCTCCGATCCGTTTTAAAACCCGGTTTTTTCTTGCAAAGATACCTTCAGGGCAGACTCCAGAGATTTTTGAAGGAGAACTAGAAAATGGAGTATGGGGTAATGCTTCCGATCATTTGAAAAGGTGGTATTCGGATGAAACATTGATTTCTCCGCCAGTTCTTGAATTATTGGAGAAATTTAAGAAATCTAATCCTTTGGATTGGCGGCTATCATCTGCATCCGGATTGGTTTCAACAGATGAGTTCCATTTGGAAAGGGTGCGATTCGCATCTTGGATCCAGGTTGTTTCGGTGGCTTGCCCTGGTCCTTCGGTTCCTCAAATCGGGAATGTTTTTCTAGTTGGTCTTTCTAAATTTTATCTTATCGATCCCGGGGCATTGGATGATCAAGGATTATTGGCAATTCAAACCGCAATTCAATCAAGGGTGAATTCTGGGGATGTTTTCCATGGGATCCTTTTGACCCACCATCATCCTGACCACTCCAACTCCGCTAAGCATTTTGCAGACCTTTGGAATGTTCCTGTTTACGCTCATCCAGCGACTGCTGAAAAACTATCTGGCAAAGTTCAGATAAATCATCTCCTTGATGATTGCAGCCAGATTCCCCTTGGTTTTAATCCCTTTACAGGCTCAAATCTCGTTTTGACAGCCTATCATACCCCCGGGCATGCTCCCGGGCATCTGGTCTTTTTTGAGGCCCGGACAAAAACTTTGTTTGCGGGTGATCTTGTCTCAACATCCACGACAATCCTGGTGTCCCCTCCGGATGGACATTTGAAAACTTACATCGATTCCATCAATCGTATGGCTGGTTTTAGTCCTGAATTGCTGATGTCGTTTCATGGTTGTCCAAGTGCCTTCGGGAAAAGTGTGCTTCAGAATGCGATTTATCACAGGGAGAAGCGGGAGTCAGCATTGTTGGCGGCGTTGGCCAACAACTTTGAGACCTTGGAAACCCTGGCTCAGGAGGTGTACAGGGGGCTTCCAGATCCATTGATGAAATTGGCCCAGAAGCAAATCCTCGCGGGGTTGATCAAGCTTGTTGAGGAAGGGATAGTTTCGGCGCCAACTCCCGGTTCCGAGGAATGGAAATTAGCAAAATAAAAGAGGCGGATTCTCATGAGAGAAATCCGCCCCTTATGGATATTTGACAAACAATTTATCGGGAAACTGTTTGTGTTGTGTTGAATTCAACAAACTCAACCACTACGGAAGTACCTGGAGTGACTGAAACCTTCTTTGAGAAGGATACATTTTTTCCGTCTTCTTCCTTGGTTGCCAGGATGTTGTAGCTGTAGGTTTTGCCATTTTCCAAAGCGGGGGTGGCGAAAGCTTCTTCTACATTGGAACGATTAATAACATTTCCTTCGATGGAAATTTTAACATCCAATGGGGCCTTGAATACCACAGTTGCCTTGTTTGCATTGATGGCTCCTTGCTTTGGAGCAGGAAGAGGCTGTGCTTGGGGTTTTGCAGGTGCAGTTGGTGCAGCCATAGGGGCAGCAACAGCAGGAGACCCGTAGCAACCGCCACAGGAGTATACGGCAACAGGATAGCCATAGCAGCCAAAGCAACTGGCATAAGGCGCATAAACCACGGGGCGATAAGCTACATAGCCTGAACAACCACCACAGCAGGAATAAACTCGGGGTGGGGGATAGCAGCACCTCCACCAACAATCGGGGGCTGCTGTTGAAGTACTCATCATCGCCGCAAGAACAACACTATACATGTGTAACTCCTAATAAAATATGCACAGAAGTTAAAAGGTTAAACTCAGCAACCTTTGCTAATAAAGTAAGATAGGGCAACTGGTTAAGTGTGTCAATGAAAATAGGGTAATATTCGGAAAATGTATCAGTTATTATGATTATTTAATAATTAAGATTTTTCAGACTTTTGCAATTCTTGGATCAATTTTAAATTTACTCATTTCTCCACTCCCATAAAACTTAGGATTTGTATTACAATCAATTAGCCTCGGGAAGTTAATGGCCCCTTTTGATTCAAGGGCATTCAAGGAGTGAAAAAATGTCACGGCGCAATTTGGGTTGGTTATTGGGAATTATTGCTGTTTCATTACTTGGATTGGTTATTGTTGCCAATGCGCCTTCAACTGAAAATGACAAGGACTATGAACTTGTAAGACTCGTGGTTGATGTGCTTCATGAGGTACGGGGCAGGTATGTCACTGAAATATCACCCCAAAGGGAGCGTAAGCTCGTCGAGGATATGATCAATGGGGGATTGGAGAGACTTGACCCTCATTCATCGTATATCAATAACCGTGATTTGAAACAATTTAATCGCAATAGCAAGGGTAAGTTTGGGGGAATTGGAATTCAAGTTGGTTATGACCGTTCAAACCGTGGTTTGCTTACCGTGATTAGTCCGATGGTGGGAACTCCCGCATATGAAGCTGGGGTTTTGGCTGGTGATACCATCATAAAAATTGATGGGAAATCCACTGAAAACATGCGTATTGATGAGGCGGTTGACTTGATCCAGGGTGATCCCGACACACTGATTACGCTCACGGTTGTCCACGATGGGGGCAAGGAGCCTGTTGAAATTGGAATTCGCAGGGCGATCATCAAGGTTCAAAGTGTTCTGGGTGATAAGCGGAAGCTCAACAAGGAGTGGGACTACTTTTTGGATCCAAATTCAAAGATAGGTTATCTGCGAATAAGTTCATTCAGTGAAACCGCAGCGGCAGAAGTTAAAGAAATTGTCTCCAATCTGCAAAAAGAAGGATTAAAAGGATTGATACTTGATTTACGAAACAATCCGGGCGGGCTTTTGAAAGCCGCCGTGGAAATTTGTGACATGTTCCTTTCTGAAGGCAAAATTGTCAGCACCCGCGGAAGAAACCAACAAGAAGAAGTGATAGAGGCAAGGCCTGAAGGAACCATGTTGCTTCCTGCCGAAAAATATCCGATCGCAGTCTTGATTAATCGAAATAGTGCGAGTGCAAGTGAGATTCTCGCCGCTGCCTTGCAGGATCATAACCGCGCCGTGGTGATCGGCGAGAGAAGTTATGGTAAGGGGAGCGTGCAAAACATCATCGATCTTGAGGGGAAATCAAGTGCGTTGAAACTAACCACTGCAAGCTATTGGCGTCCCAGTGGTAAAAACATCCATCGGTTTCCCGATAGCAAAGAAACAGATGAGTGGGGCGTAAAACCAAGCCCTGAGTATGAGGTTGTTTTGAAAGATGAGGAGAGACTCGAATATTTGATTGATAGAAGTGAAAAGGATGTGATTCGTGACAAGAAGCCCGAGGATAAAAAAACGGAGAAAAAACCATTTACTGACCGGGTGCTTGAAAAAGCTGTTGACTATATCAAAAATCACAAGGAAAAGGCTGCTTTGGAAAACCTTCAACCCAGGGTGTCCTAGATTGCTGACTCCGTAAATTGTTGTGAGAAATTTATGGACATGGAACCCGGGATCTTGTTTGAAGATAATCATTGCTTGATTATTGACAAGCCCGCCGGATTGGCCACCCAAGCTCCTGAACCATTTCCTAGCCTCGAATCCTGGGCCCGCAAATATCTCAAACAAAAATATAACAAGGCTGGTCGGCCGTATCTTGGTATTCCACATCGGCTCGACAGGCCGGTGTCAGGAGCGGTATTTTTTACCCGAAGCAGCAAGGCGGCAGCCAGGGTTGCTGAGCAGTTCCGGGAAAGAAGCATATCAAAGCGATACCTGGCATTGGTTGAGGGTATAATTGACCCAAATTCATTAGAAAACGAATGCTTTTGGCGGGATTATATTTCGAAAGTCCCTGATGAACCAAGGGCGATTTTATGCACGAAAGATGATCCCGGTGCCAAGTTGGCAGAACTTGAAACTAAATTCCTGAAGAGTTCGGGAAATAAAACCTTGTTGGAGATAAATCTTCATACTGGCCGAATGCATCAAATAAGATTGCAATCTTCCTCACGAGGTTTTCCGATTGTTGGTGATTTCATGTACGGTTCCAAAGAGAATATTGCATCAAATCCCTCAGAAAAACTAATATTGTTACACTCCCATTACCTCAGGTTCCTTCATCCAATCAGTTACAAACCTGTGGAAATCCGTTCTGGATTGCCTGGCTATTTTCCGAAATGGGCCTCCGATTTCATCCAGAATGATTTTTATTCTGCGTTCCTTGAGAGACCCTGATTCCATGATTGTTATAGCCGCTGTTGACATTTTAAACGGTAAGGTTGTCAGGGGTATTGCGGGAGAGAGGGATTCTTATAAACCGCTGGTATCAAAAATCGTCGACACCAATGATCCCTCAGGTCTGATGGTTGAATTAAGGCGGTTGTTTGGGATCAATGATTTTTACATCGCAGACTTGGATGCTATTATCCGGGGTGAAAAGAATAAGAATTTGTATGCATCCCTGGTTGACCAAGGATTTCGTATTTATCTTGATGCGGGGGCGAGGAATTGTGAAGATTTAAAACTATTGCTGGATCAAAATATTTATCGGGTTGTGGCGGGTTTGGAGACTCTCGAAAGCACCCTTGAACTTACCCGCGCAGTGGATTTCTTTGGGAAACGTTTGGTTTTTTCATTGGACATGAAGGATGGGGTGCCGTTTACAAACAATCCGGCAATTACATTCAAGTCACCAATCACAATCATGCTGGAGGCTATTAAGGCTGGACTTGAAAATTTATTTGTCCTGGATTTGGCAAAAGTTGGGACCGGACAAGGCACAAACACTGATTCCCTGGTTTTGAAGGCACGAAAAGAATCAGAAACAATAAATATATTCGCGGGTGGGGGAGTTGGTTGCCTGCAGGATGTGGTGCTTTTGAAACAAGCAGGAGCTGACGCTGTGGTTGTTTCCAGTGCTATCCACAATGGGAACTTTGGAATGCGTGAGTTGGCGGAAATATCAGCCCTGTAATTCACAGGTGGCTGATTGACCAAAGCTTTCCTCCACCTCAACTCTCAAAATCTCAGGAATGTAGTTGTGTTGTTTTTTTAAGCTTAATAACAAGCATTTTCCAATGTAAAGAGCCAGTTGTTCGGCGGTGGTATTGGCTATGGGTAGGATCACGCAGTCCTCAGCGGGAAAAATCCACTCCTTTTGGTTGTATCTGACTACTACCCGGTTTGGTTCCTCCTTGACTTCTATCACTGAATTATTTCTGGCAAGCATCATTCGATGATCCAGAAGGTCTGTGATTTCCTTGGTTCGGTCTTTAAGTGCTATAAAGTCGAATACATAGTGGTTTTCATCAAGTTTACCCTCGATTTCAACCCTTACACGGTAGTTGTGACCGTGGAGTCGTTCGCATTTGCTGTTTTCATAGCTGATGAAATGTCCGGAACAGAAAACAAGATGGTCCTTGGTGACTGTAATCTTGTATTTTTCATTTGCCATGAATTTTCCCCTCAATGAAAGAACCTGCTTTTAAAGAGAAGGTATTTTATGAATAATTAGAAGTCTGGAGCGGATCTTCGCAGGGCGGTTTCCATTCCATCAGACCAATTGAAAGCCAAGGGAAGGGAAATTTGACCAAGTCGCAGGGCGACCAGAAGTGTAGCGGCAATCAAATCGGCAGTGGCACCCGGATTTCTTTTGTTGTTTTCCGACCTTAGCCATTGGTCGAGTTCCTTGAATTCAATCCAGCCCGCCTGTTTCAAGGGCCATTGTTTTTCCAACACATTCTTTGCCCTTTCGGAGGATTCCAGTGATTCTTTTGGGCCACACTTTCTCAAAATCAGCGAATCAGGATATTTTGCCATCAAATAAATGTGGGTGAAAATAATGGCTCCCTCCATGCAGCCAAATTGTTCCAGCGCCCCGCCAAATGTCGGAATTGCATCATTAAAAATCGTATTGTAACCATTCGCGTATTGGTTTGCGATCAGGTCACGGTCCGCAGCTTTTTTCATGGCTGCCAAAAGTGTGCAGGTTGGTGTTTCGTTGATATCGGCTTGTGATGATTTTCCCAACCCACCAGGAGATGCAAGTCGTATGGCATCGTATACAGTCTTTGTCTCCTCGATTGAAATATTTTGAATCGCATTTTTAATTTCGTTTTTTAAGTCTGAAAGGTTGGTTGCATACGCAACTGGTGCGAACAAAAGGATCATGCCCAAGTTTGTGTTGGTGCCCACGGAACTTTTTGTGGCTTTTACTGATTCAAATATGGCTTTAGCCAGGCCAATTTCCCGAGTTTTGGAAAGAATGGGCGCGATCGCTCCAGCACTTAGGATGAAATCGGTGAAATGAAGGTTTTTGAAAGAGGCCAAGGGGTGTACATTCCCCACTTTCCGGGCACTTGCCTCCCAAATGCAGGCCGCATGAACTTGCCTTTGTATCTCTGATTCCCTAGCAGTTTCTTCAGGATTTATTTGCATAAACAAGTATTTCCCTGGCAATATCGATGCCAGTGACGGGGGCAAACGCCTTCCAGCCCGGAACAGCGTTTACTTCCAAAACAAACCATTTGCCATCCTTGTCAAGTATCAAATCGACACCCGCGATTTCCGCTCCCACCGCCCGGGTCGCCCTTATCCCTATCTCTTCAAGCGTTGAGTTTAACTTGTAAGTTTCACCTTTGCCACCTTGCGCGACATTAGTCTTCCAAGCCCCATTTGGGGCGATACGCTTCATACCTCCAAGCACTTTGTCACCCAGCACAAAAATGCGAAGATCCCAGCCGGGGTGTTTGATAAAGGGTTGCATGTAAATTACGCCTTCAATTTTTTTCACCGCCTTGAAAACGCGCCATGCGAGTTGTTCGTCCTCTATCCGCATGATCCCTCTGCCTTCCGCACCAAACAAGGGCTTTACCACCACATCTCCACCAAGTTTAGTAAATGCATCCATGGCAGTCTCAGCGTCCTGGCAACAAAAGGTAGGGGGTATATCCAATCCCTTTGATTGCAAAAGTTCACTTGCCAGGAATTTATCCACAGCAGACTCAAGAGATCTTGGCGGATTGATGACTTTCCTGCCCATTCGGCCCAGGGCATGAAGAACATCCATTCTGAACACCACTTGCTCCAGTGATCCCTGGGGCATGGTTCGAACAATGATGCACTCAGGTTCCCCTGATTTGTCTGTTGATGGGCCGGGGTTTATCAAGGAATGGGATAGTAATCTAAAGTCAGAAACATCAGATTTGAAGCCTAGTGCATGGGCCGCCCTGAGAAGATCCTTGACATGCCAGCCTTCCTTGCCACCCATGATTTTGAAGTACATATTTAAATCCGTGAGTGTGCGCTTGAGTTAGTTCCAGGATTTTTCAAGCAGGTTGGTTTCCAAGTTACCGAACTTGAAACATCTGCCGGTTTTTAAATTATAAAAGTGTATGGTGGCTGGGGAGAAAAGAAGAGGGTCGATTTTATAAAAGTCACCTTTGACCCTGCGGAAAATTTCCGCAAAGGGTTGGCCATGGTCCGGGGATGAATTTGATGGGACCTTGGGACCAAAAGTCTTGATGATGTCATCCTCGGTTTCAACCCAGAAGTGGACTGTTCCGCCGTAAAGGATTGCATCATTAGTGCGGCCAATGGCCTCTGTGAAATCATTGGAAGGCGGGGCAATCGGTGCCCAACCGGCGCCCTGCTTGATTGTTTCGAGGGGGAACTTTAATTCATGGAGTTTGTGCATTGCTGTTTCGATGCTTCTCGCGACAATCTGGATTGATCCAGCGATACTTCCTGTGGGCGCGCCAAGAAGTGTTATTTTTTCATGGGGAAGTTCCAGTTTGTCGGATAAATAATCAAATACCGAGTCATCAGGCAGTTTTCCAGTTTCCAGAATTCCAACCACCTGGTCAGCTTTTTCCTTTCCTGGAATATGGTTGAATAACTCCTCTTTGCCGTAATGGGCGCGCATGGGGCCTGAACCCATTGCAAAAAATTTACCCGGTGCTATCTGCCAACCCGCATACTGTGATGCCAGGCATGCAAGAACAGGATGATCAGTGGTGACTGCTATAGCTGGGCCTTTCCATAGATCCAAATGGCTTGAAACCATTGATATTTTTGCAAGACCAGACATGCAAGCCCTCGCGAGTTCTAACCCCGCCTGAATTCCACCTTTGCTTTTTATTCCAAAATCAAAAAATGTTCCTTTCTTTTCCGATTTCGTAACGCTTAATCCAAGTTCAGCGATTTTAGATTGAACCCGGTTTACAATCCGCATGGCTCCGGCGTTCAGGTTTAGGTTGGTTGTCATTCAATCCTCAATTATCGTGCCCACAGTTTTTTTGAATATCCAAATCAATTAGACCAATTTGTTTTGCAAAGTGCCAATAAGGAATGCCGAGTCCAGCAAGGAAGTTAGATTTTTCAATTGATTTCTAACCTCATCGGAATGGTTGGCTCGGGCAAACATGGTGACCATGGGCGATCCCTTTGATATGTTGGAATTCGATTTTGGAATGTCGGCAAATGTTGAAAATTCAAAAGGGGTTGGTGTTTTCATGCCCCATGGAGCTTGGTCAGCGATGAAAATGTCACAAGGGGCATAATAAATCGCTTTTCCGATTATTGGATGATTTTCAAAAACAATTTTTTCAGCACGATTTTTTCCTGTGAATGCATCAATGTGTTTGGTTATGAAATTTTGCCTTAATGCCATTTCCAACACTTCCATGGATGCCGTGTAGCGCGGATTGATCTCCAGTGGGTAAACCCTTGAATTATAAAGGATATAATCCAATCCAAGTAAACCCAATGGGCGATGGTTTGTGAACAATATTTTGCCGATTTTGGAGAGATCATTTGATTCGGATTCTTCGGGAATAATGGGGCCAAGGTTTCCACAATATAAAAAATGATCAGCATGGAGGGATTGATCGCCAGAGGATTGAATGGTTACACCAAGAAGTTCCCAATCATTTTGATAAAAACAAAAAATGGCACTTCGACTTTCGCCCCTGATAAATTCTTGAAGGTAGTAATCATGTTTGCCCGGGGTATTAGCTTGAGTTGAATCATGGTTGAAATATTTAATTCCAATGCCCCCTGATCGATTTTTTGGTTTTAAAACATACTTGGATTCTAGGTTTAAATTTTGAGTGCTATCGGGCATCAAAGGGGTTTTTATCTGGTGGTTATTAAAAAGTTGGAAAATTGCACAGGTGTTTCTAAGCTCTTTCAAGGTTTGACCAATGATTCCAAAAACAGTTCGCTTCTTTGATAATTCCTGCAACAATTCGGGGTGGTTTTCCAAACCTCCTGAATAAAGGATGGGTGCCTCAGGCGCCAAGGTTATCAATTCTAAAATTTCATTGGGGAAGGATTTAGTTATCTGCATGGTTGGGCAATTTTCAACAAGATCTTTATCAGCATAAAGGTCAATGGTCCATGGCTTATAACCTGCTCTAATGCATGAGAAAGCAAGGGCCCGCACACTTGCGCCTATTAATATTAAAGTTGAATTGTCACCAGTGCGGGGTAAATTAAAACTTGCTGCCATGATTAAAACCTTTTGGATCATTTGATTGAGGCAGTCTATTGTAAATCGGAGCAATCATGAAATTAACTTCTGTGATTTTGTCGTTTTTTATTGTTTTTTTTGCAACCATGGGCCTTAGAGGGCAGGGTGTAAAACCATTGGATTTAAGTAATCCTGGAGCTTTGACCCCGGAACAGGAAAGAAAAACATTCAAACTGGCTACTGGTTTTAAAATTGATCTGGCAGTTTCAGAGCCCGCGATTATTGATCCTGTCGCGCTCGCTGAGGATGAACACGGCAGACTTTTTGTCGCTGAAATGATCGGTTATCCAAATGGTGGTTTGGGCACTGGAGATGTTTCATCAGGTCGAATCAAATTACTCGAGGATAACGACAAGGATGGAGTGTATGAGAAAAGCACGGTTTTTGCGGATGGATTAAGGTTTCCGATAGGTTTGTTCCCATGGAAAAATGGACTTATTGTTGCTAACGCCCCTGATCTCATTTATCTGGAGGATTCAAACAATGATGGCAAAGCTGATTCCTCCAAAGTTCTATACACTGGTTTTCACACCTACAACATACAGCAAATGCTGAATAGTTTCAGATGGGGTCTTGATAACCAAATTCACGCTGTCGCTGGCAGCAATGGCGGAACAATAATCAGTAAAGATAATCCAAAGATGCCCCCGGTGGAATTGCGGGGAAGGGGTATTCGATTCAGGCCTGATATCCCTGATAGTTTGGATCCTGTGACTGGTGGTGGACAATATGGTTTAACCATGGATTCATTCGGGGCTTTGTTTTCCTCCACCAATAGCCAGCATTTACGGCATATGGTTCTGCCTGACGATCAAATTAGACGAAACCCTTATCTCGCTGTTGGAAGCATGGCGCTTGATATTCCAGAACATGGCGCTAGCTGCAAGGTTTTGCGGATAAGTCCATTTGAGGCTTGGAGGGTGGAGCGCACAGCGAGAAGAAAATCAAGCGAGCTTGCAAAGCGATTGCCCCCCACGGAATTGGTTCCGGGTGGGTATTCGACTTCCTCATGTAGCCCGCTTTTATTGGATTCCGATTCAATTCCAGCACCATTCCGCGATAGCATTTTGATTTGCGAACCAGCCAATAATGCGATTTTGCGGGATGTTTTGGAACCCAAGGGGGTGACTTTTGTTTCCAGGCGGGGTGATCCGGATAATGAGTTTCTTGCCTCAACTGATAATTGGTTCAGACCCGTGCACTTAAACCTGTGTCTGGATGGTTCAATATTGGTTCTCGATTTTTACAGGGAGGTGATAGAAACTCCGTTGTCACTACCTGAAGACATGAAGGCGGTGTTGCCATTGAAAACCCAGGGTAAAGGTCGTATTTGGAGAATCACGCCCGAGGGGATGAAAAAAAGCCAGCCCTTCCCGGATGCCAAAAACATCAACGCACTGGTCGGGGAACTGGAGTCAGGCAATCAATCCAGGCGTGTTTTGGCACAGAAACTTCTTGTTGAACGAAACCAGGTTGGAGCATTAGATTCCCTCGTGAATATGGTTGTCAATGGGCGGTCCCCACAGGCGAGAATGCACGCCCTTTGCACTCTGGATGGCCTTAAGTTGCTTGATGAAAAGTTGCTGCTTAAGGCACTTGCTGACACATCGCCTGGTGTCAGGTTGCATGCGATAAGGCTTTCAAATAATTTCATCAAAGAATCGGACAAGGTATATCAAATGGTATCGGGACTCGCGGGAGATTCAGATGCCAGGGTTCGTTGTCAAGTTGCCTTTGCCATGGGTGGTGTGGGTGGAGAGAAATGTAAAGACACCCTTATCAAGCTTGTGAAAACAGATGGCGAAGATCGTTGGATGCAGACTGCGATATTAAGTTCAGCAGCACAAGTTGGAGGCAAAATTCTTCTGGATGTGCTTGAGGATGATGTTGTTTCAGGGAAGGGCACCCCGGGAAGGGAAGCTTTTCTTTCAAGGCTTTCCGCTGCTTCTTCAACAAGGTTGGAAAATTCTGAATTGGCAAAGTTGTTGAAAATATTGCAGGCACCCAACATCAAACCTGGGTTACGGTCTTCGATTCTCGAGGGCATAGCCCAAAGCCAGCTCGCGATTGGAAATTCCGCTGAGGAACTTTGGGATAGCCCTGATTCGCAATTAAAGGAATCCCTCGACAAGCTAAGGCCGTTGTTTGATAACGCTGCCAAGACTGCAGGCCTATCAAGTGAGACAATCGCCAATAGATTGTCCGCCTTGAAATTATTGACAATGGGCCCTTTTTCAGTGATTTCTAAACTTGCGCCGGAGTTGCTCTCCGCCCAGACGCCTCCCTCCATTCAAACAGCAACTCTCCAGGTTCTGTCCGCGTCTAAAAAAAAGGAAGTGATTGGTATAATCCTTGGTTCATGGTCTTCCTTCAGTCCTTCTTTGCGGAGGGAGGCGGTTGAGGCTCTTTTTTCAAGAAAAGATCGCATTGTTGAAATTGTGGATGCGATGGAAAAGGGAATAATAAAACCTTCCCATCTGGAAGCAGCCAGAATTGAGCAACTTAAGAAATCAAACCAGGCTGATGTTCGTGAAAAAGTGGCCATGATTCTCTCAAAATCAGGTTCCACGAATCGAAAACAAGTTGTTGAATCTTATGCCAGGATTTTGGATCTAAAAGGTGACCACTTAAAAGGTAAAGAGATATTCAGGAAAAATTGTGCCACTTGTCATAAGTTTGATGGCATGGGTTATCAGGTTGGCCCGGATCTTCTGGGGGCGATTCGAGGAAAGAATGCCGAATATCTTTTAATTGCAATTTTAGACCCTAGCAGGGAGGTTGATCCAAGATATGTCAATTACACCGTTGAAACAAAACAAGGGCGGGTTTTTAGTGGATTGTTGGCTTCTGAATCAGGCACCTCGTTAAACCTAAAACGGGGGGAAAATGCGGAGGATACAATTCTCAGGAATCAAATTGAATCGATTCAAGCCACATCAAAATCCCTTATGCCAGAGGGCTTGGAAATGCAGGTCAAACCTGATGATATGGCTCATCTTTTGGCATATCTTTTAATGGTTTCCGGTATGTAGGATTGAGTGCGTCATGACTAAAATTTCCGATGTTATTTCCTGGTTTGATCAAGTAGCGCCTCGATCGCTGGCTGCGGGTTGGGATAATACCGGCCTTCTCATGGGTGATTGGGCAATTGGGGTCAGTAAGATTTTATTTTGCCTGACCCTTACAAACGATGTCGCAGACGAGGCTGTTAACCTCAAGGCCCAATTGGTTGTGACTCATCATCCTCTACCTTTCAAACCAATTAAAAGTTTGAACACGGGTGACTTGGATGGGGCGATTCTTTGGAAGCTTGCAAACAATGGCATCAGTGTTTTTTCACTTCATACCCGTTGGGATGATGCCCCTGAAGGCATTAATGAATTGTTGCTTAAAATTGCTTCATGCAGAATCATGGGGCCGATCGTTTCTTCGCAAGGTAGTGAGGAAATGAAGCTTGTCACTTTTGTTCCAAAGGATGGGCTTGAGAAAGTGAGCGCGGCATTATTTGACGCTGGCGCTGGGCACATTGGTAATTACAAGGAATGTAGTTTTGTTCTTGAGGGGACTGGGACATTTTTTGGAAATGATCAATCCAGCCCGGTTGTTGGGGAAAAAGGGAAACGCGAAAATGTGGCTGAGCAACGGCTTGAGGTTGTGTGCCCTGTTTCAAAAACCCATCAAATTGTATCAGCACTTAAGGCCGCTCACCCTTATGAAGAACCTGCGTATGACTTGGTTTTGTTAAAATCAAAGCCAACCGGGATTGGAACGGGTAGAATCGGACTATTGCAGCAGCCTACTTCAATTGCCCAACTTGCTGGAATATTCAAGAGTGAATTGGGGATTAACAAGGTTGTTTTTGCAGGAAATGCTCATGCATTGATATCAAGGATCGCCGTGGTTTGTGGAAGCGGTGCTTCCTTGATGTCGCAGGCATTCACACAGGGAGCGGAGTGTTTTGTCACTGGCGAGGCGCGGTTTCATGATCTTGTTAGCGCCAAAGAGCAGGGTAAGGCTATTCTTTTGTTGGGTCATTATAAATCGGAAAGATTTGGAATGGAGAGCCTTGCTGAAAAAGTCAGGATGAAATTCCCCAAGGTGGAAGTCGTGGCTTCAAAGTCAGAGACTGATCCTCAAATTTACCTTTGAAATTAATGCAAGAGTGATCCTCGATGGTAAAAATCACCTGTAATATTTTCAAAAAGCATAATGATGAAAGGTACTGAAAGAAACCGCCAGATATTTTTAATGGTGTCCCAGTAATGGTTTAAATGAATCTTGTGAGAAAAATTTTGATCTAGGCACAGTTATTGCACTTTATTTTATTATCTAATAAGTTGCCGTGACTTTAAGCTTTCGCTTTCAAGGAAGAATAAGCAAGGAAGTGCTGAGATGAGAAAATGGGTTGTCGGAGTTGTTGCAAGCTTTTCACTTTTGGCAGGGATGATAATCATTAGTGGGAATAAAAAAGCCAAAGCTGATGAGGTTTCTTCTCCTGTCGCGACGAGTTTGTCATTAAATACTGAAGCAGCCCAGCGGTATAGGAAAGTCCAGCCCAAGCATTGGCGGGCAGCCATGGTAAAAGGGTTTGGATATTCTGCAATGCGTTAGTTTTCAAGGAAGTGCAGGGGGTTCGTTACTTTCCGGACCTTTGCTTGATGGAAGTATTGAAATAGTCTCCTCTACCTTGCCAGACAGTCCACCATCAGCCACATATTCCAATCTAAAGGTGGATTCACCGGATTTCTTTGCATTTAGAAACAAAGAATAAGTGACTTCTTTACCGGGTTCCAAACTAACCAAGGGTAAAAATCCAACTTTGTCAGGTTGCCTGCTGAAGTTGGTAGGGCCTCGGCCCTCGGTTACGACGGTATTGTCCGGAGCGAACGCACTGATTGTAAGATTCTTCACAGGATTAGGGCTGAAATTTATCAATCTGATAGTGAGAGCGGTTTGTTCACCAATTTCCAAAGGATCAATACTTTTGTCGATTTCTGAAACCAACCCGTTGTTATTTTCAAAAATGGTGGTTTTCTCGACCTGCCAGCCTGTTGCGATTTTATCGGCAACGACTTCGATTCGATTTTTCAGGGTTCCCGGAACAGTCGGCCTGATTACTAGTTGAAGTGTTTGTCGCTGCTTGGGTGAAAGTTGTGGAATCAACCATTTCACCTCGCCGTTCTCATTTTTTCCCCCACTGCTTGCCGCAAGAAATTGTGTGGATGCATCCAGTTTATTGGAGACTTTTATTCCCCGGATAATTTGATTGCCGGAATTTGTGACGGTTATTTGATAGCTGGTGGGCCGATTGATATTTCTTCTGTCTGGACCGCCTAGATTTACCGCGAGTTTTGCCTCGCCAACCTCGACTTTGGATGAGGTTTCTTTTTTCATTCCTGAAGTTGTCGTGACGGTGGCTTTATTTGTGAAAACTCCTGTTTTCTTGGCTGCCACCTGGAATTCCAGTCGTTTTGATTGGCCTCCGGGAATATTGCCAATGTTCCATACAAGCGGGTTTTCGCCCGAGGTTGATGGTTTGCTGGTTAAAAATTCAAGCCCTTCAGGAATGATATTTGTCAGTTGAACTCCTGTAAGCTCGGAACTTCCGGTATTGAAAACATCAATTTGGTAGCTAAGTGTGTCGAAAAGCATGGCTTGATTGGGGCCAGTCATTTTTAAGAGAAGAGGAGATGCAAGTTGAGTTTTTACGGACTGCCCATGTTCATATTGGACTCTTGAAACGCAATCCACTTCGCCTGCCCCGGTTACCATGACCACTAATTTGATTTCCTTGGCGGAATTCCCGGGGAGTGAGCCAAGCTTCCATATGAATTCTCCGTCAGAACTGTCAGGGGGCGGAGTTGCGCGCAAGTACTTTGCATTTGTTGGAATATTATTACGAACCCTTACTTGATGAGCTTCAGCTGGTGAATGATTTTCAACGAGGATACGATATTCCAATTCATCATTGGGGCTAGCCTGTGCGGAAACCCGGACCCTGATTGTCACGAAGGGTGCTGGCGGGTCTGTGGGTGAAAAAGTACCCATTGAGGATTTTGCAGGAATTGATTTTGTGGTGGATTGGCCTTCGATCGGTGGTTCAACTCCGGAAGGCTGTGAAGGGTTGATCGGGATACCGATTTCCTGGGTTCCAAAACTTAAACCGGTTGGAACAAGAACATAATGCAAGCTGATAAGGCAAATGATTAAAAAAGAAAACAAGCTTATCAAATGTTTTGTTTGCTTCATGATCCCATGCCTGCCGTTTGTTACCCTTATCACTTTAGATATTATGCTGGAACTATCGATCTTATGCGAACATTATAAATAAATGAAAGCGTTTTTGTTGAATAAAATAAGCTTCTAAACAAAGAGTTAAATACACCACAGCCTCCGGGTTAAATAGTTGGAATTAATCCGGAATTGATCTATGATGCATTCAGTGGAATGTAAGTTCATCAAAAGAGGTTTGCAATGAAGTCTAAATTCATAATTTCAATGGCATTGTTCGTGTTGGTGGGCATCCAAGGCACAGTTGAGGCCCAAGAGAAAAAAACAGAGGAAAAGGTCAAGCCTGTCTCCATTGCCCACATCAAAATCAGTGGTTCATTAGACGAGGGTGCGGCGCCCGCTGAGCCTTTGTTTTCCAGCATGCAGGAAACTTTGAAGGGGAAGATTGATCGAATCAAAAAAGCTGCCGCTGACACGAATATCAAGGGATTAATTCTTGAAATTGATGGCCTAGAGGTCGGTTGGGGCAAGCTTGACGAGTTGACTGAGGCACTTAGCAATTTTAAAAAGTCCGGCAAGAAGGTTTTCACTTACTTGGAATCAGGTGAGATGAAGGATTATCTTATCGCACTTTCCAGCAATAAAGTGATCCTCCCGGAATCAGGTTGGTTGATGCTTACGGGACTTCGGGCGGAGGTGACTTTTTACAAGGAGATGCTGGAAAAAATCGGGGCTCAAGCGGACTTTCTCCGGGTAGGTGACTTTAAATCTGCTGTTGAACCCTACACCAGAACCACCATGAGTGAGAGCAGTCGGAAGCAGATGGAATCTGTTCTTGATGATTTTTATGAAAAATCAGTCGTTGCCAGGATCCAACAGGAAAGAGTATCCAAAAAGTGGGATGCGAATCAAATAAGAAAAATGATTGATAATGGTCCTTACACTGCCAGGAAATCTGAGGAATTGGGACTTGTTGACATGGTGGGTTATTTCCCATCTGTAACTGAGGCTTTTAAAAAAGAGTTGAAGGTTGAGGAAATCAACCTTGTAAGAAACTATGGAAAAGACAAAGTTGATGAAGTGGACTTGTCGAATCCATTCGCAATTTTGAAGCTATTTGCGGCACCAAAAATAGTCTCCAACTCAAAGCCGAAAATTGCTGTAATCTATGCTTCTGGCACTATAAACACAGGTAAAAGTGAAATTGGCTTGCTTGGCGGTGAATCATGCGGTGCAACATCGATGATTCAGGCGATTCGCCAGGCTGAAAATGATAAAAGTGTAAAAGCCATTGTCTTGAGGGTTGATAGTCCGGGAGGTTCTGCCCTTGCCAGCGATCTTATCTGGGCTGAATTGATGCGTTGTAAAAAACCTGTTGTTGCCTCAATGTCTGATGTTGCCGCGAGTGGCGGTTACTACATTTGCATGGCGGCATCCAAAATTTTTGCTGAACCCGGGACCATTACCGGTTCAATCGGGGTTTTTGGTGGAAAAATCAACATGGGTGGCACCTATGCCAAGCTGGGAATAACTTCTGAGGTGATCACCCGTGGGGCTAATGCAAATCTTTTTTCCTCAACTAATTCATTTTCGAAGTCTGAACGCGAGGCCATGACCAGGCTTATCGAGGATTGTTATGATCAATTCATTACCAAGGCTTTGAAAGGAAGGGAAAAGTCTGGTAAAAAACTTGATCGCAAGACCTTGGAAAGTCTAGCTGGTGGCCGTGTTTGGACTGGCAGGCAAGCCAAGGAAAATGGACTTGTTGATGAGCTGGGCACCATGCAGGATGCGGTGAAGATGGCTTCCAAACTTGGTGGTCTTCCCGCAGACCAGGAACCGGAGCTTCTTCTCCTTCCAAAAAGTAAAAGTTTTCTGGATTCCCTGCTCGATCCGAAAGCTGGATTATCGATTTCTTCAACCTTGGATATCATCGGGGCATCCTCTCTTCGTGGGGAATTGAAGGGAATTGATTCTTTTCTTCGGATGCGAAATGATCCCATGTGGTTGATGTTGCCTTTTAATGTAAAAGTGAAATAGTCGATGGCGAAATGTGACAAAGGTTATCTTTGCAAATTATGCGGCAATTCGGTTGAGGAGATAACTGATTCTGATCTTTATCTTAGATTCGTACTAAATGAAGTATCAGCGGAAGTTTTACATCTTGAACCTGATTGCCACATAAGATGCAACCTTGAAAGGGCGCAATACATAGTAGATACAACTTTCGCCCCAATTGCCGAAGGGGGTATCCCTGGGCCTTTTGCGAAAAAGCACCTTGATCCAATTTATGTTGCAGAAGAGGAGAAGCGGGTCACCGCGGCCTGGTTGAAATTGAAAACACTGGTGGATTCAGGCCAGCATATTGTTGATTACCCAAATATTTGAACCTTCCTGGGGCTTGTTATTTTTTTACAAACAGAAGATTTCGCTGAATCAGATTATGCCTCCTTGGATAAATTTTTTGCCAAAGAAGGTATTCTTGCAAGCGGCTTTGCTGGATTCGAGCCCAGATTACAGCAGTCTCAAATGGCAAAAGCGGTTGATGATGCCTTGGAAAAAGGAGTCAGGTTGCTTGCCGAAGCTGGCACCGGTGTTGGGAAAAGCTTTGGTTATCTCGTCCCGGTTTTTCTTTCAGCTTTGAATAAAAAAAGAACTCCGATTGTGATATCCACTCATACCATCAGCCTTCAGGAACAACTCCTTTTGAAGGATATTCCCGCGCTTCAAAAAATCATTCCTTATCCATTGAAGGTTGTCCTGGTTAAAGGAAGGGGAAATTATATCAGTCTTAGGCGATTGCGTGTCGCCCAGATTAAGGCTCCAACTCTTATTCAGTCCGATGAATTTCATGAGCAACTTTACAGGATCAGTCGTTGGTCCCTTGATACCAGGGATGGCAGCAAGTCCGACATGAATTTCGAACCTGATGGCATGGTTTGGGATCTTGTCCAAAGTGATAGCAGTAATTGCATGGGGCGGAGTTGCAAAGATTATCAAAGATGTCACTATTATCAAGCGAGACGAACCATAGCAAGTGCTGATATCCTGCTGGTGAACCATGCCCTTTTTTTTGCAGACCTCTCTGTCAGGGGCAAAGGTGCTAGTCTTCTGCCGGATTATGGCGCGGTTATTTTTGACGAGGGCCACATGGTGGAGGATGTGGCTATTGACCAATTGGGCGATAACCTCAGCCAGGGGGCTTTTCATTATCTCTTTGAAAGACTCGCAAGCTCCGGCAAAAAAGAACGCGGATTGCTGGCTGGTGATGCTTTTTTTGAAGCCAAACAACAACTTCATTCCGCAAGGGCTGAAGTGGATTTGTTTTTTTTGAACATACAAAACTGGATGAATTCCCGTGCGATTGGCGATAGGGACTCAGGAAATTTCCGTGATGCCGGGCATTTCAGGGTCTTGGATAAAAATATCGTGGTGAATAATGTCACTGATGCGCTTTCCGAACTTGCCAAGAATCTTGAAAATGCCTCCTCTGATTTGCCTGAGGAGGAGAAAATTGAATTTCAATCCATGGCTGATAAGGCGGTTGACCTGGGTGTAAGGGTTCAGGAATGGCTAGAACAACAACATAATGGCAATGTTTTTTGGCTTGAATTGGCGGGTAAGCGAGCTCTAAGGCTTAATCTTTGCCGGGCGCCTGTGGATGTGGCACCCATCCTTAAAGAAAGGCTTTTTTCAAAGGATATTCCGATTGTTTTGACCAGTGCCACCCTTTCAACGGGGGGTGATGAAGGTTTCAAGACGGTTAAGGAGAGGCTTGGTATTGATAAAGCCGAGGCGCTGGCACTGGAAAGCCCCTTTGATTATTACAATCAGGCGCAATTGTATTTATTTAAAAAAATTCCCGATCCCGCCTCCCAGCCCAGGGAATTTGAAGAATCCTCGCTTGCAATGATTTGCAAGTTCTTGGAAAAGTCCCAAGGACGAGCCTTTGTGCTTTTTACCAGTTACCAATTCATGCAGCGTACGGGCAAAGTGCTTGAATCCTGGTGTCAGCAAAGGGGATTCCCTCTTTTTGTACAGGGGCAGGGCTTGACCAGAAATAGGATGCTGGACCAATTCAGGGAATCTAAAAATGCGGTTCTTCTTGGTGTGGATAGTTTTTGGCAGGGAGTTGATGTGCAGGGGGACGCACTTTCAAATGTGATCATCACGAGATTGCCTTTTGTTGTTCCCGATCTTCCCCTGGCCCAGGCACGCCATGAAGCCATCCAGCAAAAGGGTGGAAACGGCTTTTATGATTTACAGATTCCACAGGCGGTTCTTAAATTAAAACAGGGAGTTGGAAGGTTGATCCGGTCTTCCACGGACAAGGGAATGATAGTGATCCTCGACCCAAGGATTCTCACCAAGGGTTATGGGAAGAAATTTTTGAGAGCGCTGCCGAAATGCCGGCTTTTTGTGGATGAGGTGGAACAACCGGCCTAGATTTTTCTTTTTTGTCGTTGCCGCGGGTTGTGGGATGGATGTGTTGATTTTTTGGCTTTGTGTTAAGGAAACTGAATTGCAAACGATCAGTGTCTTGGACTTTCACAAATACGCCAGTGCTTCTGGCCCAATATTCCCCCTTCATGCTTAATACTATCTCTCCTTCCATTTCTTTGTCAGCTTCGAAAAAAGGAATTCTTTTTCTTAAGCCGTCATTCTGAATGACTAAAAGTTCAGGGTAATAGTCGCCATTAGCAATAAATCGCATGTTTTTTGTTTTTGCATCAAGTATTGCGATGATGCTGGACAACTCACTCCATACCGGGATGAACTTGAAAAATTCTGAATCGATTGATGCCACAACATTGATGGATTTGATGTCTTCGCTTCCAAATTCACCAAGGATATAGGCTGGTTTGTGAGGAAATGATTCTTTCCTTTGCCTTAGTAATGAGTCTAGGGAACCTGAAACAAGACAGTCTGCGGATGCATATACTCCCATCCAGTCCGGGTTGAAATGTTCTGATGGCGAAGCTGATAAACATTTCAACCAACCGGGTAGATGCGACCAGCAAATTGAAGGATTGTACAGGTTCGAGGCTATCAGCCAATTGGAATTGAATATTGGGGAGGAGTCCCATCCTGCGATTAATTCAAATATTCTCGTAATTGCATGGCTGCGTGCTTTTTCATTTGTGGCGGTGGGTTGGTATTTATTTGATTCCACGCAAATGCCTGAATCCAAAGGCACTAGTCTTTGGAAATCGGCAGGGCTCTTGATTCTTTGGAAATCGTTGCTTCTTCCAATTTCTTTTGTTTTGTTGTTTTGTATTAGTTTTAAGAGTGACCCTTGGAACTCAGACTTCCAGAAGGATTTTATATCTTCCAAGTCGAGTTGATATGTTCCCTTGATTTTGAAATAAAGACTCGCCAGTTTTTGGAATAATTTATTCTTTATCGACGACATGATTCAAGCTATCCGTTGCTATGTTCGTTAACAATCTGAAAACTATCAGACACTTATACTTTAACCTGTTTGGTCTGTAATAAAAGTGCAATGGGTAAAAAAAAGAAGAGCCCAGTAGAAACTGGACTCTTCTTGGGGGAATTATTTGGCCGCGGATTAGACAACGCCTTCGAGAGGTTTGCCGTCAGCAATAGCCATGGGTCGGCCAAGGTTGTCACGAACTTGTGATGTGGGATCAAGTCCAAGACCCTTGTAGACGGTTGCAAAAACATCACCGATGGTGCAAGGTTTGTCTTTGATATCGGTGCCATCGGGGCCAGTTGAGCCATATGCCTGGCCGCCTTTGATTGCGCCGCCACCAATCACAATGGACCAACATCTTGCCCAGTGATCACGGCCACCGTTTTGGTTGATCTTGGGAGTACGCCCAAAATCACCCATCCACATTACAACGGTGTCTTTCCATTTGCCTCTTTCAACAAGTTCCTTCACCAAGTTGCCCATACCCTTGTCAAGGCGGGGGCCATTTCCGGTGCGGATTGTGTTGAAGATGTTGGCGTGGTTATCCCAACCACCCAAATCGATTTCAACGCAGGTCACATTTTTCTCGACCAGTTTTCTAGCGAGAAGGCAACCCATACCAAAGTTGTTCATACGACCGCCGTATGCTTCGATCACGCTTGCGGGTTCGGTGGAGATTTCGAACACGGTTCGTAATGGAGAAACGGTAAGATCGAAAGCCTTCTTGTAAATTGAGGTGTGAGCTTGCGCGGCACTACCTGCAGCTTCACGATCTTCTGGTTTCTTCATGTGAGGGAAACTGTTTTCCGCGAAGGTGTCTTCGACAGAGTAGAACAAGCGCTGACGCCTGCGCAGCCTTTCCATCGATTCAGTTTCGTTACCAAGGGAAGCTGGCGCCTTGATGTTTTCTGGAGGTTGTCCAGCATTTTGCACGGTGAATGGTGCATTCATCATGCCTAAAAAGCCAGGTCCGATTCGTTGTGCTGTTCCGCCTACGCCGATAAATCCAGGCAAAGGAAGATCCTTGGGGGTAAGGAGTGCCGAAGCCTGTGCACCTAATGCAGGGTATTGAACCACTGGACTTGGCATACGGCCGGTGTTCATCAACACGGTGCCGCGTTCATGGCTACCTTCGTTGGTTACCAAGGAACGAATTGCGACAAGGTGTTTGAACTGGGAAGCGACAGTTGGAAGAACTTCGCTGATTTCTACTCCTGATGCGGAGGTTTTAATGGTTTTGAATTCACCACCAGTTTGTGCACCTGGCTTAAGATCCCAAAGATCCATATGGCTGGGACCGCCACCCATCCAGAATATGATTAAGCTTTTGTTTGCTTTTTTAAGATTGGTTTCTGCTGCTCGTATGTTTTGGATGAAATTAGTACTTGGAAGCATCATTGCAGATGCACCGGCAACATGTTGCATAAAATGACGACGATCCATAACTATCTCCTAAAAATGAGTTTCTAACTCTAAGCCTTTATCTTAGTTAAGTTTCTGATCTTATTGATGCATTGTCAATAAATAATCTGAATCTTTTAATACTTTTCCCAAAGTTTACTACTTCTAATTATTTAGTCGGCTTATTTCTGTTAAGGTTCCAAATTAATTACGAATATTTCAATCTTTTGCGATTTAACTTGAATAATTTAAAAAAAACTTCTGATAAATGGTAAACAAGACATCAGAAATCAACGCGGTTTGGAGAATTTATGAACCCTTTGCAAAAATTAAGAATGGAATCGGAAAGTATTTGGAGAAAAGGGGTTATGGCTGTTGACCCGTCTGGTTTGGTCGTTCGTTTTGTCAATTCTGATCCCGGTTTTCAATTACATTTGAAGAATTCTGAAAGAATTTTAATCGTTGGAGCAGGTAAAGCATCTGCTGCCATGGGGTTGGGATTGGAACAGCAAATAAAGCATTTTCTTCCCAAAGCACATGGAATTTTGAATGTTCCTGAAGCAAATTACCCAAACTTACAAAAGATAAAGCTTAATTTGGCCAGACCCTTAGGTATGAATCAGCCTACTGCGAAAGCTGTTGAAGGTTCAAAATTAATGTTACAGCTTGCAAAAGGGGCCAGAGAGGGGGATTTGCTTATTGCTTTGATTTCCGGAGGTGGATCAGCATTGATGCCTTTGCCAAGTGAAGGCGTTTCGCTTGAAGACAAGCAAAAAGTCACTTCAATCCTTTCCTCATGCTCTGCATCCATTAATGAATTAAACTGTGTTAGAAAACATCTTTCCCAGATCAAGGGGGGGCGACTAGCCCAAGCTTTTCTTGAGGCAACCAATGGGAAAGGCAATATTTATAGTTTGATACTGTCGGATGTGATTGAGGACAAACTTGATGTGATTGGTTCTGGCCCAACAGTGAATGACCCCACAACTTTTAAAGATGCAATTACCATTTTGGAAAAATACCAGTTAATTCAAAGCGTTCCAGATTCTGTGTTAAGGCATTTGAAAAAAGGATTGGAGGGAGAGATTCTGGAAACACCCAAGGATTTGCCGGGAGATATCAAAAATATAGTGCTTGGGAATAATGCCCTTGCTTTGGAGAGCGCTGCAATTCATGCCGAACATCTTGGTTATCATGTGATAAATTTGGGTTCCTGCATGGAGAGTGATACTGCGGCATTGGCGATTTTTCATGCCTCGATTGCTCGCTCAATTCTTAAATATGGCCAGCCGGTAAAACCCCCTGTTTGTATTTTGTCGGGTGGGGAAACCACTGTGAATCTTGGAAAAAACCCGGGAAAAGGCGGGAGAAATCAGGAGATGGCGCTGGCTTTTTTATGTGCCCTCAAAGAACAGGGATTGGAGAGAATTACTTTTCTTGCGGCTGGTTCTGATGGCGAAGATGGTCCTACTGACGCCGCGGGTGCTTTTGCAGATGGCAACACTTTGCAACAATCCGGTTCAATGAATGCTTCTGATTACCTGACTCGTCATGATGCGTATCATTATTTTAAAAATTCAAATTCGCTTTTTCAGCCGGGGCCAACTGGGACTAATGTGATGGACTTGAGAGTGCTGTTGGTTGTTTAGTTTTTATTTGCCCTCAATCTGGCTTTTAATATTGGAAATGGATTCAAGGCCGAGTACTTCTTTTAACTCGGAAAAGTTGAGCATTTTTCCCGCTTCCGGCCGGTCAACCCTACCTTTTTTCATGTAAACATCAAGTAGTTGTTTCATTGCCGCGGCGGTTACCATCAGGCTTTCAATCGGACAAACCGCAATTTTATAACCCATGTTTTCAAGTTCATTTACCGAGAGGATCGGAGTGACCCCTCCGGTCAGCATGTTAGCAAGTAATGGGTGTTTAACTTCCCTGGCTATGAGTTGAAGTTCCTCGATCGATTGGGGAGCTTCAACAAAACACACATCCACTCCCAACTCCCTCGCCTTGTTTGCGCGATCAATCGCGGCATTTATTCCTTCAACTGCCCGGGAATCCGTTCTTGCAATTATGATGAAATCGGGGTTTTTTCGAGCATCAATGCCGGCTTTAAGCCGATCAAGCCATTCTTTAATGGGCACAATTTGCTTGCCGGAAAAATGGCCACATCTCTTGGGGTTTACCTGGTCTTCAAGAAGTATCCCTGCCGCGCCTGAGTTTTCAAATTCCCGGACAGTTCTTTGAACATTATGGATATCACCATGCCCGGTGTCTCCATCCGCCACGACCGGAATTTGAAGTCTTGACGACATCCTTCGAACAGCGTCAGCCATTTCAGATAGTGTGATTAAGCCCACATCAGGAAGACCAAGCATACTTGCCGAGGTGCCAAACCCTCCAAGAAAAACCGTCTCAAGGCCCGCTTGTTCGATAAGAAGTGCTGTAAAAACATCATGTGCCCCCAAACTTCGGATGATTCCAGGTTTTTGAATAAGACTGCGAAGTTTTGAGGAATTGGAGATCATGATTTTGTAATCCCTGCGTTGTGATTGAAATTTTTACCAAACAATCTTTTAAAGATTGTAAAAACTACCATATTTCCATCGATCATTGAGTTCAATTAAAAATGATATCCCGAACAAAAAGCTTGTTTTCAAGGGTTAAAAGGCTTGATAAAAATAATTTCAACGATTGGCACACCTGTTGCATTAATAATATCAGCGGCCTGAAACAATGGAACAGATTGTCAAAGGGGCCGGAACAGAGAAGAGCGACCCGGCAGATTAGGAAGTTTGTTGGGTCAGAATTCATAGCAACCGCCCCCCGGCGGAGACCCATGAAGTGTGGATGGCCTCCCCCCAATAAGCCTTCTACACAACCCCAATTAGTCATGGGAAATTTGCCCGCATATTGATCCCCCTCAATATGCGGGCTTTATTATTTCACATCTCCAATTTTGGTAATTCCCTGGGCGAATCCATGGAGCCTAATTCTTTGATCACTGTCTGCGCCAAAGCCATGTAAGCTTTGCTAACCGGGTTTTCTGGATGCTTTAGCACTATAGGTTTTCCCTCATCACCTGACTCCGCGACTTTGGGGTCAATAGGAATTTCCCCGAGGAAGGGGACTTTGTATTCCTGGGAAAGTTTGTTTCCCCCGCCATGGCGGAATATTTCGTACTTTTTGCCATCATCCCCAATAAAAAAGCTCATGTTTTCGATGATTCCCAAAATGGGAACTCGTACTTGTTTGAACATTTCAATACCTTTGCGGGCATCGATCATGCTTACTTCCTGGGGAGTGGTGACAATGACTGATCCATTAAGTGGAACAGTTTGAGTCAAGGTTAGTTGGGCATCTCCGGTCCCGGGGGGCAGGTCTATGACCAGATAATCAAGTGGGCCCCAGTCAAGCTCTGAGAGGAATTGCGTGAGGGCCCTATGAATCATCGGGCCACGCCATATCACCGCCTGGGTTGGTGGAACCAAAAATCCCATGGACATGATTTTTAGTCCGTATTTCTCCAATGGAAGCGGAGTGGTGGCTTGGTCGACCACGCCATTTATGCCCATCATGGTTGGCATGCTGGGCCCGTAAATATCCGCATCCAGCAACCCTACTTTATGTCCTGATGCAGCCAAAGCCAGTGCAAGGTTTGCTGATACGGTTGATTTTCCAACCCCGCCTTTTCCGCTGGCGACGGCTACAATTGTGCGAATGTTGGGGAGATTCAACTTTGGCATCGTGGATGGCGGCTGCATTTTTATTTCCTTTATGAATAAACTCTAGGTTTTGGTTTTCTCTGAGAGACATTTTTCACACTGGCACAGGGCTCGCAGGCTCTCCAAAGTGTATATCCCGGAATCGTGGCCATCATTCCAAACTATTCGATAGGCGTAATGACCAACCGGGACCAAGGATTTGGGTGCTGGTTGCACCAGTTCAGAGGGCTTCAAAATATGAAATGGATTGGCTGGTTTTTCTCGTTCATCCCTGCAGGTTGCGCATGGGCAATTTGACCTCAGATGTTTCCATCCAAGTAATCCAGCATGGCCATCATTCCAATCTATAAGCAGGGAATCCTCGCCCTTCTTTCGAAGGGAATTCGGGAAAAGATCAGATTTGTAATCAGCCATATTAAATAGTCCTCTCGCTTATCTTTCACTATAGGAAAGAAAAGGGCGTTTGGGACTACTTCCCTTGGTCGGGGCCATTAATCATTCAAGGTGACTGGTTTTTTTTCGGGTTGATTTTCCATGATGTCGATTCGAATTTGCTCAGCGCTTTTTGTGGCTGAAATCAGGAATCGTTTGTTCTGGAAGGATAGAAAACCGTTTGATGGGATTTTGCTTTCCTGCCAAAGCGTTGAGGTTTCATCACGAAGTTCGAGTCTTATTTTTCTTTGAACCTCGGTCCAATCCTGCGGAAGAGAGGGCAAAATAAGGCTTGCAACGCTCGCTTGCCCATTGCTCGGAATTGCAACAGTCGTCGCGACAGGGACACCGGACCTGGTTGCGGGTGTTCTTCGTTCTTCCTGTAATTCAACGGGAAGAGTGATGGAGGGAAGGGGGCTTTTGCCAAGTGTTGCTTCCTCACTTCGTATAAGTTCACCGGTTAGGCGCAGGATTTTTCTATCCGCGGAAATAGTCAGCAGAAGGTTTCTCACTGATTGAAGATTGAAAACCCCTGGATCGAGAATCATTTGGTTTTTCTGGCCCAGACGGAGAATTTCACCCGAGGGAGTTTGAAAACGAACATCTCCAAAAGTGAAATTAGGCCGGGCTGCCAATTGCCTTTCAAACGGAAAGACGGAGTCAGAATGTTCGGGAAGAAATGTTGTTGAAAACACCCCGTTTCTATTTGTTTTTTCAACATTGATTCCAGTATCTGAAACAGTCAGCAAGGCGGTGATTGTTCCCTCGGGTGGCTCAAGAACATTTACAATTTCTGTTTTTTGATCATGTTCCAGTCCATTGACTGCGGCAAGCTTGATGACATAGCCCCCAGCCTTTTGAAAAGTTACCATTTTTTCCTGTGTCTGTGTGTTGGTAACCTCGAGAGGGCGGTCGTCCCCCAAATCCCAAACACATAACTGTGCGTTTTTTACCTTGCTCATGATTTTAAATGTTGCAGGGGCATAGGAACCCGCACTCACGGGCACGGCTTCAAGATTAACAACCTTGGTTGGTTCGAGTGCTGGAGGTGGGTCAATGCGTAAAACAACCTGCCTCTCATTTTCCTCGCCCAGTAAATTTCTTAGGGTCATTTTAACGGTGTATTCACCAGGGCGGGAATAAACATGGTTCACAAATTCACGATCCGGAGAAACCGCTTCCAATGGGGTTCCATCTCCGAATTCCCACCATCCCTGGCCTCCGGAGGATAAATTTTGAAAGCGAATTTTCAAACCATCTTTCTCAAAAGAGAAATTTGCAACTGGCTTTGACGGCCTTACCACTTTGTCAACCAAAGGGGTCACATACATGACTACAGCACCGGAAAGTAAACCCCCCACTGTTCCAATCGCCATTTTAATCCAGCCTTTGACTTTTTCCTTTGCGGTGGCTTTGATTGTTGATTCTGTTGTCATGGACCTAATCTCCCTGGCAAAATAATTCAAATATGTCGCAAGAATAAATGAAATTGGCAGATTTAGTCGAGACATGTTTTCATGAGGGAATGGAATTCCAACACTTTGTTTTTTAGTCCAGAAAAATGGAAAGGTCTTGTGGATTACCCTGGCATCGTCGGGATGACATTTCATTTATAATTTTTAGGGCTAAGTTATTCAAAGGACAGGGGATATTGGAGGTTTTGGCAAGGCGGGAGAGATGGCCATTGTAATTTTCAATTTCTGTTTGGCCTTTTTGAATATCAAGGAACATCGAGCAGTAAGTCTTTTTTAAAGATGGCCTGAAAAAAGGGGCCAAGCTTTCGCCAAGCCATTGGTGACTTAGCAGCCATGCGACTTTATCAGGGTGAAAAGGGCCGATTATGCCTAAGGGTTGTTTGCAAGCTTTTAAAATAGAATGATTTTCAAGAAGAAACTTAAAAAACAAGGTTCTAAGCTTGCCGGGTTTCAAAAGCGATGCGTTTTCAAGTCCCCCCGCACTGGTCAATGGACTAATTGCTGCATTGTACATTAACTTTGTGTTTTTGTATGGAAGGCTCCATCCGACCAGATGGGAATCAAAATCTCCTTGTTTAAGGCTATTATTGAGGTCTTCAAGGATTGTCAGGTTTGCCCATGGTTTAATAGGACCTATGTGAAGTTTCCCTTTTCTGGTAATGGTGGCTTTGGTTGTTTTTGGTGAGCATTCAGAAATGAAAGAGGCTATTCCTTCTCCAGTCAAAGGGAATGCTGATAAATTTTCATCAAAACCATTTTGAATTGGAACAACCTTCGTGCTGGGAGTGAATTTTTTTAATATTTCATCGTTGTTGTAGCATTTAACACAGAGGATATTTAGTGCTTCCGGGTCAGGGTTCCATTGATCAAATTCTGAAATATCAATTGAAAAAGACTGATTATTGAGGATAACTCCCTGATTCTTGCAGAATGCCACTTTTTCAGGGTCTTTCTCGATGAGCAGGACTTTTTTTCCTGCCTTGTGAAGGCTTATTGCAATCGCCAGGCCGATGCCTCCCGCCCCTATAACATGATATGTTTTCACAAATTGCCCTCGTTATTCTGACATTGCGAGATAAATATTCCTGTTTTTGCTATTTCAACTAAAAATTTACATGCTAAATGGCTGATAAGGTGTGCGACTTATGCGTGTGAATTTTGTATTATAATTGATAATATTCATTGTTTTCTTTTGGTTAGGTTTTATATATGCCTCCTGAAGCTATTTTTGACCACACAACCCTGGACTTAAACAAAGTTGTAATAAGTCAGGAAGAGATTCGTAAGTCTAATCCACAGCGTTTCGAAATGGAACACTTGGACGGAATACTTATGATTGACCCTGAGAATCACATAATCGTTGGTTTTAAAGATGTTCGCTCTGATGAGTTTTGGGTTCGTGGCCATATGCCTGGTTACCCAATTCTTCCCGGGGTCATCATGTGTGAGTCTGCAGCCCAATTGTGTTCCTATTATGTTGTGAACAAAGGTTTTCTAAATGGTGACTTCATCGGGTTTTTAGGGCTGGAAAATGTTCGCTTTCGATCTGTTGTGAAGCCTGGGGATAAACTTGTTTTAGTTGGCAAGTCTATCAAGCTTAATCGCAGGCAGACAATTTTTAGTGTTCAAGGGTTTGTGGGTTCCACCATGGTTTTTCATTGCGAGGTAATAGGTGGCCCCCTGAGTATGAATCCTGCCACCTGATTTATTTCCTATTTGGGTGTAATAGTGCGAAAACCAATCCGACTTTCTATTGAGGAACTGTCACCCTGCACGACTTCTGTTCCTGAACCACCAGCGATTTTTGACTGGCCAAGTCTTTTTGGGAACTCCAATCCGGTTGAAATGGAAATTGGTTTTGGAAAAGGTCGGTTTCTTGTCCATGCCACCCAGGCTAATCCCAATGTTAATTACTTCGGTATCGAGATTATTCGAAAGTACCAACTGTATACCGCGACGCGCTTGGTAAAACGAAAATTAACCAATGTCAAAGTGTGCTGTGCGGATGCCAAATTAGTTCTTTCAAATTCAATTCCGCCTAATTCCTTGAGTGCGGTGAATATATTTTTCCCAGATCCCTGGTGGAAAAAAAGGCATCACAAACGAAGGCTTTTTGATGAAGGTTTCGTCAAATCATTAGCGCCTGTTTTGGTGCCTGGCGGGTGGATTAATATCGCAACGGATGTTGAAGAGTACTTTCAGGAAATAACGGCGCTATTTGCTGAAAAACTTCCTTTTCTTAAAGGCGAACCTTGGGGAGAGGATAGCCCGGATTCCTTGGTTGAAGGGCATTTGACCAATTTTGAGAAAAAGTTTGTCGACCAAGGTAAGCCGATTCACCATGTCCGTTATCGCAAGCCTATTTAAATGCATTTTTAAAGGAAAACAAAAGCGATCCTCCCAGCGAAGAGGTTGGGTTTAAGGGCATTTGGCAAGAGGTTTGTGGTAAAAGTTAAAGCAACCCAGGGACTGCGTTTCATGAGTCGCTCTTTTTGCATGATGCAAGTCAAAAATAAAACAACGCTTACTTCAATGAGGTGTGGATGTGGACGGATTATGTAAAAGTCGATTAGTCGTTAGCTCACGAAGACTCCGCCGGTGTTAGCTGGATCTCCGCTGTAAAAGGAGAACAGCAGATCTAAGGCTGGGAAGCTAAAGACATTAACTTGTGGGCCACCGCCAAAGCCAGCACCGGTGATGATATCTGCGATGCCATCGCTGTTGCCATCGTTAATGCCAACGCGGACGCCGCCTAAAAAATCTTCTGAATAAGCGTAAAACTGTGCAATTAGCGCGCCATTGTAGGGGTTCCAGACTGCAACGACTGGCGCTCCACCTTGGCCAGCACCGGTGACAACTTCGATGGTCCCATCGCTGCCGATATCACCTGCTGCGACATATACACCGCCTGTGAAGGATAAAGGGTAGGCATACCATTGGCTGATAATTGTGTTGGAGGCGCCATCGAAAATTTTAACATGGGGTGCGCCACCAGGGCCAGCACCGGTAACAATGTCAAGGATGCCATCGTTGTTGAAATCGATGGATGCAATGCTAACGCCGCCTGTGAAATCTCTTGAATAAGCGTAGAAGGATCGAAGGATGTTTAGGTTTCTACCATTGAACACTCTGACTTCTGGGCCACCGCTTGGCCCCGCGCCTGCTATTATGTCTAAGATGCCATCACTGTTGACATCTTGAACAGCGACAAATATGCCCCCAGTAAAGGCTTTATCGAAGGCAAAGAAACTTTCCATTACTGCGCCGGTTTGCGAATCAAGGATTGCAATGGCAGGTCCACCGCCAAAGCCTGCACCAGCGATGATGTCTGCCACACCATCATTATTGAAGTCGCCTGAGACAACTTTTATAGGGCCACTGAATCCTGGAAAAGGAACTGCTGTCCCCGTTTCTTCTCCGGTAACGGGGTCATGAAGGGTGACAGTGCTGGAATGACCAGAGGAAGGGGCCAGTGGCGTTGATGTGACCAATGGTGCAATATTCGATGTTGCAGTCACTTGGGCTGAACCACTTATAAAGTTAGGCCGGGTCGTGGTTATGGTAGCGGTGGAAGAGGTATTTGGTGCAACTCCTCTTACTGTTACCAAACCAGTGTTGGATATTGCTACTTTGCCGTTTGCGGTGGCGGTTCCAACATGGGTGAAGGCTCCGTTGAAGTTAGTGATTTGAACATTGAAACCGTCTGCTGTTGCAGTTGGAGTGCCAAAGGTTGGTGTGTTAGCTGCATTCAGCGGAGCGGAAGGTGCGGAGATACCCCCGACGCCTACAATAGCACTTGCAACTCGAAAACCGATGTAAGGATCCTCAAAAGCTGGGTTCACAGAAAAAGTGGTTCTATTGTCGGCCTGAAGAACTTGAACTTCATTGTTAACGGCCCCTCCGATAATAATTCGATTCTCGTAGGGGATGGTATTTGAACCGGTGGATGAAGTTTCAAGCCATTCAGCAACATTTCCGCCTTGTCCCATTGTCCCGTATGCGCTCAATCCCCCAGCACTGTTCACGTTGGCTGGCGATGATGTGGGACTTTGGCCGTATACCGCAGTTCCAGCAGCCGTTCCGCTTAGGACAGATGTGGGGGCCGTATTGCTCCCAGTCGGGTAATTCCAGTAGTCGGCCGTTGCCCCGTTATTCATTTGATAAGCAGACTTAAACCACTCGTTTTCATTGGGAAGAAAATAATACGCGTTTTTATTTCGAAATAGGTTTTGACCACCGTTTTGCCATGCATCCTCTGAACTCCAAAGACTCATGACCCAAGAGCTGTTATTGGATCCTCCGACATAGGTGAGGTTGTATGCGATTTGGTTCCCAGAGTCTGTGTTTAGCCAATTGACGAATGCTGCCGCTTCATACCACTTCAGGAATGCGGCGGGTTGGTTCGTGCCCCATGCACCGGCAGTCACTCCTAATAATCCGCCAGCCGTTGCCATAGTGATATTACTTTGGGAAATTTCATAAACACTCATCATGTATTCGTACGGGACTGCACCATAGTTGTTTCTCGAACTCACATCCCCAGGATTTCCGGCATTGCCCACATTGACAAAGTCGATACTGAATTGATGTGATCCTGATCCAAAGTTGTCGACGCTTCCAGTAATGGATGAGGTGTTTGGAAATCCAGGCGAGGAAGGGACAACGGGTACAACTCTTTCTTCTAGGTAAAGGAGTTCGAGTTTACGGCTAAAACCCTTTTTTAATCCTGTTTTAGTGCGTTTTCGGGTGAAAAGATTTTTGATAGCCTTTAAAAACATCAGCAATTCCTTGAATTTAAATTATTTAAACTGAATCTTTGATAAAAAAAGCAATTAAGTACAGCACGAGTGCAAAGCAAACACTTCGTAAAATAATGTAACTTAAAGGTATCTGACAAAAAAAGGATGTCAAAGAAAAACAGAATGTTACATCCATTCAACCTGTATTGATTAATTCATAAATTCAGAACGGTGGTTTGCTTTGCAACCCTTGGGCAAGCTAAGGAACTAGGTTTTCTTCGCAAAAGCACCGAACTGGTTCAACTGGTTAATTCCTAACACCTTAAGTCAGTTGCATATTTTGCCGATACTTTCTTTGGTTTCTTGAAAATAATCATGAAACTAGGGAGATATTTTGTATATGGCAGGCCTGAATAATGATACCTCAGGCAGATTTTTCCCCTCCACCCCAAATCCTTCGTGTTATTACCCTTCAACGGTCCACGAAGTTGCGTTGGCGGGATTGGTAAAGGCATTGGAATATGGGGAACCTTTTGCACTCCTGATTGGTCAGCCCGGTTTGGGAAAAACATTGCTTGCCCAAGTTTTACTAGAGCGCCTTGAGAATCCAAAGGCGGTGGCTTTTCTTCCCCACGCAAGATTTGAAAATTCACAAGGACTTCTGCAGGGAATACTTTTTGATCTGGGTTTAGGAAGCGAAAAGCATACCGCCCAAGAACTAAGAATGGATCTCACCGAAAAGTTATATCAATCTTATGCTGAAAATGGTCCCGCATTGATCATTCAAGATGAAGCTCATCTTCTTCAACCGGAATTGCTTGAGGAATATCGATTGATCGGGAATTTGGAAACTGGGTCGGGAAGGGCTGCCCAAGTTGTCCTTTTGGCCCAGCCTGATATTTTGGAAACTCTTAGAAAGCCATATTTTGAATCATTCAAACAGCGCTTATCCATATGCCCTTCACTGGAACCGTTGGGTAAATACGAGGCTGCGGATTATCTGATTCATCATTCCAGAATCAGGCAGGATATGCCCGGTTATTTTACTGAAAGCGCCCTCGAAAAATTGGTTTCCTTCAGTTGTGGAATACCTCGTATTTTGAACCAGGTTGGGGAGATCTCGCATCAGCAGGTGGTTCAAGCGGGGCAATTAAAAATGGATCTTGAGCATGTTCAAGCCGCGATTGAGTTGCTGAAGCGTCCCTGGCTTCGAGCTAGGGAAAACCGGGAATTCGATCATTTCCAAAACATGGATCGAGTGCAGGGACCTGATGTCCGATTATTAAATCATGGTGGGTTGGGATGGACTGCCTGAACTTAGGTGAAATGTCTGTCTGTACGGAGGTTTTCAAGGATGGCTAGATTGTTCGATTCACTTGGTTCGGGTGCTAAACCTAAAACTGGTAGAAAAACCAGGAAAATTGATTTGAATTCTGGGTTACCCAAAGCCCAGGAACCCTCTATTCAGAATCTTCAAGAGGAATCTAATTCTGCTGGATTTTCATTTATCGAAGTTGGGCCGAAAGGATTTCTTGTTGGATCTCCTGATGTGGTCGCTGAATCCCAGCAGGCACCCCCATCTGTTAAAACAAATAATCCTGAGCCGGAAATTTCAAAAGTTGAGCCTTTGACTACCCCTGCCATATTTTCTTCAAGCAAACAGGGCAACATAGATGAGGGCGAAAGTTATGCTGATTTGATGAAAAGTTTGATAGCTGAATTTCCCACAAATCAAGAAGGCACATTAATGTTTGTGACCCCTCCATCAGTTCAGATAGCTGACGCGGTGGTTAAACTGGCAAAGGAAGCTGCTCTTTGCGGGGAAGTGGTTTTAGTTGAAACAAGGGAAAACGCGGGTACTCTTCACCAATGGTTGGGATTAAGGGAATATCCAGGTTGGCAGGATGTGATAGCAGGAAAAGCAGAGCTCGAAGAATGTTTGCAAGAATCTGGGGTGCCGGGTTTAAAAGTAGTGACTGCCGGAAGTAAAAATCCAGGGGTAAAAAAAGGTCCAAGACTGATCGCCCGTTCACCTAGGGGTTTGGTTCGAGCTTTGAGAAGACAGCATCGATTAATTTTGGTGGATGGAGGGGTTTGGTGCGAAGAATCGGGTTCTCTAGGCCTTGCCCGTGAATGCGATGGTATATGCCTGCTTGTGCCTGCAAGTAAATCCGGATCTGCCACAGTAGAGGAAATATTGGGAAGAATTGAGGATTCTGGAAGCAAACTGGCTGGGGTTCTGGTATTACCGAATCAAGATCGATTAAAAAACATCAGGAAAGTGGCGTAAATTCTTGGTAATATCGAGGTTTTTTTCTTCAGCCTATTGCTCCTTGCCACTCTGTTTACGATAATATCTTTTCTGCATTAAGGCATTCGAGAGAACCTTCCAGCAGTGGCGGGTTCCTTTATTTTTTTTCAGGTATAAATGTCATGGCTCAAGATGTGAAAATAAAGGCGCATAGTCGCAAAGAACAAGGCTCAAAGGCTTCTAAGAGGCTCAGGAAATCGGGAATGGTTCCCTGTGTTGTTTATGGACATAAGGAGAACGCTGTTAGCGTTTCCGCCAGCCATGATGAGCTAATTAAAATTGTAAAACATGGTCATCGCCTTGTTGATTTAGAAACTGATGGCAAGGTTGAAAAGGCGCTTATTAGGGATGTTCAGTGGGATTTTCTTGGAAATGATGTGATTCATGTGGATTTTTCCCGCGTAAGCGCGGATGAGAAAATTCATATCACCGTTCCAATGGAGTTAAAGGGTACCGCTCCTGGCTTATTGTCTGGTGGTGTTCTCGATATGCCGATGCATTCGATTCATATTGAATGCTTGGTGGTTAATATTCCTGATGTGATTCGCGTGAATGTAGGCGAATTACAGGTTGGTGGCGTTATCCATGTAAGGGAATTGGTTGCACCTGAGGGGGTTAAGTTCCTTGCGGATGCTGATTCTGTTGTTGTCCAGATTGTTTCTCCGAAGGCCGAGGTTGCATCAACCGTGCCTCCAGAGTTGGGCGCTGCAACTGAACCTGAAGTTATCAAGAAACCTAAACCGGTAGCTGAAGAGGAAGAGTAAATCAAGCCTTTTAAATGATAAAAGGGTTGGGATTATGAAGGTGGTTGTGGGTTTGGGAAACCCTGGTGTTGATTACGATGGGACCCGCCATAACATTGGTTTTGAGGTGCTGGATAAGATCGCAAAGACGGAAAGTGATGGCAGATTTGCGTTAAAGTTTCATGGTGCTGTGAGTCAGGTTTCAAAAGGTGAAGAAAAGATTTTGCTTGTAAAGCCCATGACTTTTATGAATCTTAGTGGTTCCTGTGTTTCTGAGATATTAGGTTTTTACAGGGTCGAGCCTGTTGACTTGATTGTTCTTTGCGATGATGTGAATCTTCCCCTGGGAAAAATCAGGGTGCGGTCCGAAGGTGGTCATGGTGGGCATAATGGCCTAAGGGATATACAGGCCAAACTGGGAAGCACGAGTTACCCCAGGATCAGGCTTGGAGTAGGTGGACCTGGCGAGTCGAATTTATCAGGATTTGTCTTGGGTAAATTTCGTTCTAACGAATTTTCCGAAGCAAAAATGATGGTCGATGATGCGATTGATGCGGTTTGGTGTTGGGTCAGGGATGGGATTCATGTTTGCATGAACCGATTCAATGGCCCGGTTAAGTAACAAAGATATTGTTGTTTTTTATCAAGGATAGGGTGTGAATCATGGCAGTTAATGTGAATGTTTATGAATGCATGTTTTTGCTCGACACCAACAAGGTGGCGGGTAATACCACTGAATTATCAAATCAAATTCACGCCATCCTTGAAAAGCACAAGGCTGATATTTTGGTTTCAAGGCCATGGGATGATCGTAAGTTGGCTTATGCGGTGAAGGGCCAGAAGAAAGCTCTTTATTATTTGGTATATATTAAGATTGAAGGCCCGAGTTTGGCTGCTGTTGAGCATGATTGTCTCTTGAATGAGAACATCCTGCGTTTCCTTTTCATCAAAATTGATCCCAAACTTGTTGATGTCATGGTTTCACTTGCCCGCGAGGACAGGCCTGTTGCATTGCAAACTGTTCAACAAGATCCTACGGGCGAAGATTATTTTCAGGAAGAAGAGCGAGCTCCTCGTCGTGGGGGCGGTGGTGGTCGTCGCTACGAAGGGAAAGATTAATTAGTGTTTTTTCGGTGGATTGCTTCCTGCTAGGCTTGATAAGTTTGATTTCTATTTTAATCTATCAAAACCAAGCTAGGGATATAAATACCGTAAACTCACAGGAGCAGTGATACCATGGCAAACCTCAACAAAGTGATGTTAATTGGCAGGTTGACTAGGGATCCTGAGGTAAGAACTTTTAGTAATGGTGGCAAAGTTGCCAAGTTTGGTTTTGCAGTCAACAACAGAACCAAAAAAGGTGGCGAATGGGTTGATGAGCCGGTTTTCCTTGATTGTCAGGCGTTTAACAGGGGAGAATTTGGTAAACTTGCTGACCGTGTCGAACAAATGATGTCCAAGGGAAAGCAGTGCTATCTTGAAGGTCATTTGGTTTTGGAACAATGGACTTCCCAAGCTGGTGAAAAAAGACAGGCCCTAAAAATAGTTGTTGATAGTCTCCAGATGCTTGATGGAAGAGGTAATTCTGAGGATGGTGGCAGTCGCGAGCCAAGGGGTTCATCCCGCAAAGGCGGGGCTTCTGCGGGCGGCGATGCTTATGATTTTGGTGCTGAGGATTTTGCAGAAGAAGGCGGCAATCGCCCTGCTCCTCGCGAAGATGAAGAACTTCCCTTCTAATTTTGAAGGGCAAAGCAAGGGAGTTGAAAGGTGAATACTACCATGGAAAATAATAAACGAAAACGAGACCAAGTACTCAAGGGAAAGTCCGGCGGTATGCTGTTGGTTCTTACCCAGGATGTTCTCCATGTAGGTAAACAGGGAGAAGTAGTTGAAGTTCGCCATGGGTATGGTAGGAATTATCTGCTTCCAAGAGGCCTCGCAACTGCGCCTTCCCAACATAACTTGCGTCTCCTTGACCGGTTCAAAGTCAAGTTACAGCAGGCAAGGGAAGCCCGTCAGGCCGACCTCAAGGCCATGGCTGAGCAGATCGCCCGTTTGGGTGGTGTGAACATTGAATCAAGAGTGAATGAAGAAGGTCATCTTTATGGCTCCGTTGGTGCTGCTGAGATCATGAAAGCACTCAAGGCCAAGAACCTTATGGTTGAGGAAGAAATGATCCGCCTTGAGGGGGTCATCAAGGAAACCGGCATTTATGCTGTTAAATTGAATCTTGGTTATGAAATTGAAGCAGATCTTACTGTTGCAGTAATCCCCGGAAAGTAATCTAGGCCAGGCCTTATTGCCTGGGTTTTAATCTTCCCGGGAATTTATTTACCGGGAGGATTCCGATGTCTAGTGCAAGCTACGATAATTCAGGTTCGGGGCGGGTCTTGCCCCAGAGTCTTGATTCTGAGCGGTCCGTTCTAGGTAGCATGTTCAGAAGCAATGATGTCATTGGTGATGTGGTTCAAATCCTTAATGTTGATAACTTTTACTCCGATGCCCACCAAAAAATTTACAAGGCCATGCTCACTCTTTACGAGGCTGGCAAACCCGTTGATTTGGTGGTTTTGTCGGAAGCATTGAAACAAGCCAATCAAATAGATGATGTTGGGGGTTATGGTGCACTCGCTGAGCTTTGGGATGCAGCGCCCACTGCCGCCAATGCTGTTCACTATGCCCATATCGTTCGTGACCGTTCTATCGTGCGTTCCTTGATAAATGTTGGTAATGAAATTTTAAGGGATGCTTATGACCAGGTCAGTCCGGCGGATGAACTTCTGCATCAAGCCACGGGAAAGATGTTGGATGTGGCGGAGCGGGGTGTCACAGGTCGGGTATACGGAATGGATAAAATACTTGAGGAGACTTTTGATCGTATAGATCATCGTCAAACCCGTGGCGGGTCTTCAATCAGTGGAATAAGCACAGGTTATCCGGATCTTGATGAGATTACCGCAGGTTTTCAAAACAGTGAGATGATAATCATCGCTGCCCGCCCCTCCGTGGGAAAAACAGCGTTTGCTTTGAATTTGATCCGTAATATCGCGGTTGATGAAAAAATGAGTGTGCTGTTTTGTTCTCTTGAGCAATCACGCGTTGAGATCGTCGAAAGGCTTTTGTGTTCCCATGCCAGGGTCGACGCCCAAAAGTTACGCAAAGGAATGATGAATGCTGAGGATATGGAAAGATTGATTGCAGCGAGTGGTGTCATGAGAAATACAAAGATTTTCATTGATGACTCTCCAGGTCAGGGAATGTTGAGAATAGCCGCAAATGCCAGGCGTTTGAAATTAAGGAATGATCTAAGGATGGTGGTGATTGATTATCTTCAGTTAATCGAGCCTGAAAATCGCAGGGATCCGAGGCAGGAGCAGGTTGCCCAGATTAGCCGTCGATTAAAGGGCCTGGCTAGGGAACTTTCCATTCCTGTTATTGCATTGGCACAGGTGAATCGTTCATCCGAGGACAGGCAGGATCATAAACCTAGGCTTTCTGATCTCAGGGAGTCAGGCAGTATTGAACAGGATGCGGATACGGTTATGCTTTTGCACAGGCCTGAAAGATTTGAACCGGGCCAGCATGAGGGGCTTACCGAGGTTATCATTGGAAAGCAACGCAATGGGCCAGTGGGTGAGATCACCCTGACTTTCAACAAGCACCTTATGCGTTTTGAAAGCTTTGCAATCGGTGTGCCTTTTGACAATTAGAATTAATGGAGTTCCTGGATGATCCGGGTTGGAATCGGCCATGACACGCACAGGTTGGAAGCGGGAAGAAAACTGATCCTTGGTGGGATAATGGTTGATCATCCCCGGGGATTATCCGGGCATAGTGATGCGGATATAGTTTTGCATGCATTGACTGATGCTATACTTGGGGCTGCTGGCCTGGGCGACATAGGGGATGCATTCCCGGACACGGATCCTGCCAATAAGAATCTTGATTCCGCTGTCTTTCTGAGGCATTCATTGGGCCAAATTGCAACTCTGGGCTGGCATCTTATCAATGTAGATGTCATTATTTTTGCTCAGGAGCCAAAGTTGGGTGCGATAAAATCCCGCATAAAGGATAATCTGGCTTGTTTATTGGGGATTGATGTTTCGAATGTGAATGTCAAAGCCAAGACTGGTGAAAAAGTTGGTTTTATCGGAAGAGCAGAGGCGATGAGTTGCCAGGTGGTGGTTCTTTTGGGTCGTTCCTAGTTTGGAACGGTTTGATAAGTAAAGGATTGCAGATGCAGATCAAAGTATACAGCACGCTTACGAGGCAAAAAGAGGATTTTCAAACCTTTCAGCCGGGCAAGGTTGGAATGTATGTTTGTGGCCCGACTGTTTACAAGCCGAGCCATGTTGGGCACATGGTTGGCCCGGTGATATTTGACACGATCAAGCGATTTTTATCCTACCTTGATTACCAGGTTAACTTCGTGGTTAACATCACTGATGTTGATGACAAATTGATAGTCGAGTCAAAAAAACAAAACACCACGGTGACCGAGCTTGCTGAGAGGGTCACAGCGGATTACCTTTCCAATCTAAAGAAGTTGCAAGTCACAGGTATAGATCATTTTCCAAGGGCAACTCATTACATTGGCGAGATCCTTTCAATGATCAACGGGCTGATTGAAAAAGGTTTTGCTTACGCATCCAATGGAGATGTTTATTTTGATGTTTCCAAGGATGATGATTATGGAAAGCTTTGCAATCGTGATCCTGAACAGCTCGAGGCTGGGGCCCGTATTGAAGTCAACGATCGTAAAAGGAATGCGGGGGATTTCGCCCTTTGGAAAGGGGCCAAACCGGGTGAACCCATGTGGGATAGTCCATGGGGGCCTGGAAGGCCGGGTTGGCATATTGAATGTTCCGCGATGAGCATGAAGTTGTTGGGTGAATCCTTTGACATGCATGGCGGAGGATTGGACCTTCAATTTCCCCACCATGAAAATGAACTCGCGCAATCAGAGTCATACTCTGGAAAAACATTCGCCCGCTACTGGCTTCATAATGGATTGATGAAGACGGGTGACAAGAAAATGTCCAAGAGCGAGGGGAATGAAATCGTTGTCACCGAATTGTTGAAAAAGCACCAACCCGAGACCCTGAGGTATTTGCTTTTATCATCACATTATCGAAGCCCGATCGAATACAGCGAAGATCGCTTGTTGGAATTGCGCAGGACATTGGATTCGTTTTACAGGTTTTTTGACAGGGTAAAAAGGATTTGTGGCAAGTCCTTCTATGATGTCAGCACTCCTTTGAAGTTCGTTCCCGCACCCAAGGGACATTCGGCTTTTATGGGTGAAATCTACAAGCTTAGAGATGCATTCCTCGATGCTTTTGCCGATGATTTCAACTCGGGTGGGGCCCTTGGAACTTTGCATGAATTCCTTACCACTTTGAACCGGTTTGCTGACCAGGCCAAGCTTGAAACTGCGGAGGGTAATCCCGGGGCCAAGGGCGAATTCCTTTCAGCCGTCACTGTTTTGAGGGAAATAACCCAGATTCTTGGGTTGTTCATCGAACCCCAGGAATCAGCAGGTCCGCAAGGCAATAATCAATTGATGGATGGTGTGATGAGGCTTCTCATTGATATTCGCGCGGACGCAAGGAAGTCAAAGAATTTTCCACTGGCTGATCTTGTGCGCAAAAGACTTGCGGAATTGAACATTACTTTGGAAGACAGGCCAGATGAAACCGGCTGGCGAGTTGGCCCTTGATCTTTCCCCGACTTGCTTTTTTGGATGGACCCATGGCGATTCCAAACACAAACATCAGGAAACTCCAGCATGAGAACTTTAAAAGAGTTCTTGGCATCGACCCTGGGTTGCAGGTTACCGGGTATTCTGTTTTGGAAAAAGCAGGGCAGGGGGCCAAGTTGATTGAAGCTGGGATTATCTCTACCAAGGACCTCGGAACCAAGTTGCTTCAGCTTCGTATTTCCTCGCTTTACGATAGCTTGAAAGAGATTATTGAACAGTATAAGCCCCAATCCATGGCTGTTGAGCAATTGTTTTCACATTATAAACATCCACGCACGGCGATTTTAATGGCGCATGCCCGTGGCGTAATCCTCCTTGCCGCGGCACAATTTGGTATTTCTGTAACTAGTTATAATCCCACCCGCGTGAAAAAATTGCTGACTGGCAGTGGTAGAGCGGGCAAGATACAGGTTCAGTGGGCCATTCAAAGAGAATTGGGGCTGGCTGCCTTACCCGAACCTGCCGATGTCGCTGATGCGATGGCGATTGGTCTCACACATATTCATGCTATTTCCCTTGAGAAGCCGGAGTTTTTATGATCAGCAAGATAACCGGCATTTTAGTCAAGGCTGAAGATGAGGACGCACGGCTTCAAGTCGGACCTATCGAATACCAGGTGCTTGTGACTGAATTGGTCCGAAGACAAATTCAGGATCGTATCGGGCAGGAAATCTCGTTCCATACCCTTCATTTTTTCGAGGGTAATCCTGTTCAGCAAGGCCGTATGATTCCTAGATTATTGGGCTTTCTGCATGAATCAGACATGAGTTTTTTTGAACTAATCTGTACCGTGGATGGCATAGGCATGCGCAAGGCAATTCGGGTTATCGCCATGCCTGTTAATCAGATTGCGGATGCCATTCAGAGGTCGGACACCAAATGGCTCACCACTTTGCCGGGGATTGGTGCTGCAATGGCTGAGAAAATTGTCGCGGGATTAAGGAAAAAAGTCGCGGCTTTCGCTTTGGCACCATCCGGGGTGAAAACAATTCCAGGGGGGCTTGAAACTGGAAGTGACAAGATTTTCGCGGATGTTTTTAACGCGCTCATGGCACTGGGACTTGGGCCTTCAGATGCACGGTTGCGTATTGATAAATTGATCGCATCCGGAAAGGTACCCGCCTCGGTTGAGGAGGCTATCAGTGCTGTTTTCAAAGGTTCCTGACCAACAATTGAAAGATTAAACCATGGCCCGGCAACCAATCCTGCAACCTGATGCCTCAAGTGATTTCAAAGATCATGACTCGGCTTTAAGGCCCCGTTGGCTAAGAGAGGTGATTGGCCAGAAAGCGGTTGTCCAAAGATTACAGATAGTGCTAAATGCCTGTAAGAAATTGAAGGAACCCCTTTCGCACATGCTATTTGATGGGCCCCCAGGCTTGGGTAAAACCACATTTGCCACAGTTCTTCCAAATGAAATGGGCACAGCCTTGCAGATGACATCCGGGCCGGCATTAACCAAGCCTGCTGATCTTCTTCCTTTCCTGACCAATTTGGAGGAGGGGTCAATTTTATTCATAGATGAAATCCATCGTCTTCCCAGAACTGTGGAGGAGTTTATTTACCCGGCTATGGAGGATTTCAGGGTTGATATCGTTCTAGGTGAGGGCATGAATGCCAGGACCATAAGTTTGAAGTTGAAGCGATTCACATTGGTTGGAGCAACCACCCGGAGTGGCATGCTTTCAAGTCCATTGCGAGATCGTTTCAAGATGCATGAACACCTCGAATTTTATTCGCCGGAGGAACTTGCGGAAATTTTAATTATCAATGCGAGGAAACTAAATACTCCAATCTCTGAAGAGGCAGCCAAAGAAATAGCAATTAGAAGCCGTGGAACTCCGAGGATCGCAAATTCCAGATTGTGGTGGACCAGGCATTTTGCGGCAAGTGAAGGAGATGGAAGTATAAATCTCAAAATTGCCAAAACAGCTTTGGAAATGGCTGAAGTTGATCGTGCGGGGTTGGATAAGCAGGATAGGAGGTATTTGGAAACGCTTATAGGCGTTTTTGCTGGAGGACCAGTTGGTATCGAAGCCTTGGGCGCCACCATGAATCTCCCAATCGATACTTTAAGTGATGAAATTGAGCCCTATCTGCTTCGGGAACAATTTACAATTCGCACGCCAAGAGGGCGCATCGCAACCGGAAAAGCTTATGAATTGCTCGGTAAAGAAATTCCTGTGAAAGACTCTTCTACCGATGATGAAGCATCTCAGCCAACTTTATTTTGACCCTAGTGTACATATGATCAAACGGTTGTGCATTTAAAAGGGATTTTACTAGTCATTTCATTTATTCACTATAAAATTTGCGTATCCTGTTGAGCTAATTGATTTAATGTAAAGATTATTTGTTTCCATATTCTTTCTTTGCTACAATTGGCCCTTCAAGAGCAGTCTTTCGGAGATGGTTCCGGACTGATTCAAATTGTTTAAGTTGAGAGATGTGGATGGCGAGAACGCTAACCCTTATGTTTCGTAGAGACCCTTCCAAAGACAGACTGGAAGAGAAGATTCCTTTTGAAGGTTATAAGATTCTTTGGCCTGATGGCACTCCTGCGGAACTTGCTATTGACGCGCTTTGTAAGCATGGCCAACGCCTCCTGGGCTTGGGCAAATACCTTCAAGGCTGTACCGAAAAAATGATAGACATGAAGTTTTATCCATTGAGTGGAAAGGATGCACCTCTTACAAGGTTACCCGGTCACAGGGTTCGTAGATTTTACCTTCATAAGCAAAACAATGATGGTAGGGTTCATTTTTTTGATGGTACCCCAACCTCTGTAGTCACCCAAATCGGTCGTGATGAAATTGAGGTCGTTGAATGGTTGGGACTCGATACCATGAAAGAAAATGAAATTCAATGGTTTGATCTCGCAGCAACCCCTTCTGAAGCTGATTTTAGAAACAATGATGTGTCGGCAAGTGAGGTTGTGCCAATGGATGAGGTCCAATCTTATCCAAAAGCCACATGGGACAAAACCCTTGCAGAATCTTCCTGGAATAGGCGCTAAATTTAGCCACCTATCGCGTGCATGGTTCTGTTGGGTTTTATAAAGTCGTTTGTGTTAAATTGATGTCCCGGCCATTTGCTTGAGATATTATAATCGAGTGCTTTTAAGATACCTTCTGCATTCAAATTTGGTCTTAAAAATGGTTTGATATCTGTCTCTTCGAGGGCAAAAAGGCAGTTGCGCAGCTTGCCTTCAGCTGTAATTCGAATCCGATTGCAACTCTTGCAAAATGGTTTTGATACGGAAGCTATGATTCCAACTTTTCCTTTGCCATCCTCGTAAATAAATTCCATTGCTGGAGCCATTGGGTCATAGTTTCCAGCCGGTATTAGTGGTGATATTGCACTGTCTATTTTTTCAAGGATTTCATGGGCTAGAAGCACCTTGGCTTTTTCCCAGGGGTTTGCCCCAATGGGCATGTATTCGATGAATCGGATTTCAATTTGTTTTTCTCGCGCGAACTTTGCCAGGTTTTCAACTTCGTCATCGTTGATCCCTTTTATGCATACGGAGTTTAACTTGATATTTTGAAAACCCAGATTAATTGCAGCATCAATCCCTTCAAGCGTTTGCTCCAGACCGTCCCGTTTGCAAAGGTCTTGGAATCGATCGGGTATCAGTGTGTCAAGACTTATGGTAATTCGTTTCAAGCCGGCTTCCTTGAGTGCTTTGGCCTGATTCGTTAATAACATTCCATTGGTGGTAAGGCTAATGTCTTGGATTTGTTCAATTTTGGATAAATATTCGACCAGCTTGTGAAGGTCCCTGCGCAAAAGGGGTTCTCCGCCTGTCAATCGAACCTTGTTTATCCCCCGGGTAACCGCGATGTTTACGAATGCATTTATTTCCTCAAATGAAAGCAGTTCCTTGCTATCCAAAAATTGTACATTCTCAGGCATGCAATAAACACAGCGCAGATTGCAACGATCAGTTACACTTATCCGAAGATTATTGTGTACACGCCCAAAATTATCGATGAGTTTGCTAGATCCCATAATGCTGTTAGTTCAATCACTTTCAATTTGGATTTTTAAGGTTCACAGGATTTAAATCATACACTAAGCAGCCCGAAAAATCTCATGGATGAATCCAATTGGAGACCCCATGGGGGCTGGTTTCCTTTTTCCAGATCGGGACCACTTTTTTAATCTTATCCATTATTTGTTGACAGGCCGAGAATGCATCAGCACGGTGGGGGCAACTTAAGCATATTGCAATACTGGTCTCACCCGGTTGGATTGTTCCAAGACGGTGGATGATCTCAATTTCCCTGATGGGCCAGCTTGATTTCGCTTCCTCTGCTATTTCTGTCAATGATTTTTCAGCAAGGGGTGCAAAAGCATCGTATTCAAGTGATAAAGTCTGGTTATTGCCGGTTATTTCACGGACTGTCCCCAAAAAAAGAACTATGGCACCTGTTGATTTGGTGCGACAATTTTCAACCATTTCCTGGTGATCAATCGGATCCCTGGTTAATTTTATGCGCATGATAATTGATCCTGTTCATCCACCACTGACCGGGGGTAAAAATGCCACCTCATCGTTTTCAAAAAGAACCTTGTCGGGTAGTGCAAAAGATTCGTTCACCGCGAATGCCGCCCTCGATGCAAGATTTTCCAACCGGGGGAATCGAGCCAATAGTATTTCCCTGAGTTGGCCGATTGAGGATGCTTTGGGGATTTCGATTTCGAGGCGTGAGTGCCCAACTATGTCCCTTGCACCGGCAAAAAATAAGACGAAAATCTTGATCATCGTGATCGACCCCCCGAGGAGCCAATTGTTTTTTGTGATAGTTCGGGCATCAGTCCATATGATATCGCAAGTAATTGGGCCGGATGAAGTGTTTGTTTCTTTCCGAAATCTTCCATTTGGATCTTACAAGCGCTACATTCCGTTATACCCAACATCAAATCAGGTTTTTGCAAGTGGTCAAGCATGGGTTGACCGATGGCCTTGGATAGATTGAGGTTGGCGGTCTTTAGGCCATAGGTTCCGGCCATTCCCGAACATGAATCGGTTAAAGGTTCAAGTCTAAGTCCCGGTATTAATCCAAGAAGTTGTGCGGTTGTAAGAGGTTGCCCCAAGGCTTTTAAATGGCATGGTATATGTTGCCCCATGTTCAAATTAATTGGTGTGAAATCGGTTTTCAATAATCCCTGGATATGCAAATTCCAAAGGAAGCTGGTGAATTCTTCAATTTTATTCGCGACCAGTTCAACATCCGCATCATCCAATAGACGTCCAGCATCCTGTTTAAAAAAGAGGGCCGCAGTGGGCTCAGAACAAATTATGGGGTAGCCTTCGCGTGCCAGTTCCGCAAAAACCCGCACATTTTGCCGGAGCGATTCCCTTGCATTATCAACATCACCCTGTGCCAATTGAGCCATTCCACATCCAACCTGACTCTCGGGCACATGAACTTCGATACCATTGTGATGAAGGACAGCGACCAGGGATTCAGCAATGGAGGGTTCGTGATAATTTGCGAAAACATCAACAAAGTATGCGACTTTGTTTTTTGTGGGCCCAGGTTTCCTGGTCAAGCCTCTTTTTTTGGCCCTTTTAATAAAGCTGGTACGGGTGAAGGACGGGATTTTTCGCGCCCGTGATATTCCAAACAGTTTTTCGATCAACCATCGGGAAAACAAGTTTTCCAACATAAGGTTGGAGATGGGGGCCATCATGCTGCCGAGGGCGGAAAAAAACTCCATACGCGATAATACCCAGTCCGATCTCTCGGTGGAGTGCATTTCAACATGGGATACCTTTGCTTCGAGCATTAGCCCCGGAATATCAACATGTGATGGGCATTCGATCGCGCACATTCTGCAATTTATGCATAAATCCGACACATCACGCATTTCATCGGAACTGAATAATTGCCTGTCGATTGGGGATCCCAACAATAGTCGTGTAAGATTTGCCTTGGCGCGGGGAGATGCATGTTCATTTTGCAAAACCTTGTTGGTGGGACACATTCTTTTCGAGTTACTTTGGGTTTTGCAAAGACCACATCCGTTACAATGAGATGATTCAACAAGTGGTGATGTTTCTCTCCATTTTAGAATAGGGATATGTGTGGACGAGGTTTCTGTTGTCGTTTCAGTCGGGTTTTCAAAATTTCCAATGGTTCTGAAAGGCCATATAGGGATTTCAGAAGATGTGCCCACGACCTTCCCGGGATTAAACTGATTATAAGGATCAAACAGAGCCTTGATTTTTTGCAGCGCGGGTAGGATCTCCGCGGATAATTTAGCCTGCCAAGGTAGACGTGAAAATCCCAATGCCTCCTGGCAGGAAAGCGATCCATTTAATTCATGCACTAAACCGAAAATATTGTCAGCAAGAGACCAAAGCCTTGAACTTTCCTTGGCTTGTTGAGGGGTGCCCAATATGCGTAATTGAACCTGCCCCGTACCCGGACAAATGGCATAGACCGCCGTGGACTCATGTTCCTTGAGCAAAGTTGTGAGTTGATCAAGGAATACTTCGAGTTTATCAGGTGGTATTACCAAGTCCTCGATCAACTGTAAAAAAGTTTCAGACCCATTTACCCTTGCAAGCGACTTTAAAGCCACTTCCCTTAACCTCCAAGGGTTCGGGTTTTTATTATCCATGCAATGGTAGCTTCGAATGGGATTTATTGAGTGGCCAGCAAGGGCTTTGTCAAATTCCTGAATGGCTATATTATTTTCAGAATCCGAAAAACATAAAAGCATCACCGCGTTAGATTCCGGATGAATCCATTCCGCGCAGAGATTATCCACTGCCTTTGCAAGACTGAAAAACCGATGTTCCAGGATGTCACAAAGGCTTGGAGAATGCTTTAGCGCAATTCGGGCTGCATCTAGGCATTCTTGAAGGGTTCTGAAACAGTAAAGGCCCCACTCGAAGTTATCCTGTTTTTCACGAAGTTTTATCTTGGCTTCTAATATTATGCCCAAGGTGCCTTCCGCACCAAGAAAGACCCTTAGTAAATCATTGTTACCGGATTGAATTATTTCTTGGAGATTATAATTTCCATGGGGAAAGGGCAATGATGAAACCTTGGTTGTGAGTTCTGTTTTTTGCTCCTCCAGAAAAAAAGAAAAACGATCCTGTATGATTTCAGCCCGGGATACTTTTTCTTTTGAAGTGTCATCCGTGTGGGAATTGTTTTCAAACCAACATATTGAACCATCATCCATCACGACTTTAAGCGCAATCACATGATGCCTTGGGTGTCGGTCAGCCAGAAGGAAAGGGCCGGTCGCATCAGATGACAACCAGCCACCAAGAGTCCGTTCTTCATTCCATGGTGAGGAGGGGACCCTGAATTTGGTGGATTTGATAAAGTCTGATATTTGTTTGATTGTCACCCCGCATTCCGCATGAAGAATTCCGTTTTCAACTTGTATGATGTTTTTAAAGTTTTTTGACAAGTCTATGACAATACCATTTCCCAAAGCGGCCCCACTGGTGCCGGTTCCAGCCCCCCTTGGTATTAAGGGTAATTTCTTTTCGAATGCATATTTCACCAGGGCACTAACATCCTGCTGGTTAAGAGGAATTACAACCGCAAGGGGAATAACTTCAAATGGTGAAGCATCGCAGGAATAAAGCCGTATCGAAATTGGGTCGGTCAATACTTTGCCTGAGATGATTCCTTTAAGGTCATCGGAAATTATTTCACGAATTGCTGGTTCCTGGGGCAAATCTGCTTACTCCTGATCGTTTTCTGAATAACTAGTCAAATTTGATTTTTCAAAATCACTAACAAATAATCATAAATATTGGTGTATCGTTGTTTCCAAGAACAAATTGAAATAAAAATATCAGGATTTTTTGATGTCATTTTCTAACAATTCATTCATAAGACATTTTTGCAATGTTTGACAAAACACAAGATGATTATAATTGAATATTTTGATTGATGTTATGATTAACTTTTGCCCTTTGGTATATTGGCTAACATTATGAAAGTTTTTGTTGTGATTTTAAAAGGTGCCAATACCGCGTTTTTGCCATGTTATGGCAATAATTGGGCACAACTTCAGAATCTTAATGTGATCGCGGCGCAAAGCCTGGTTTTAAACCAATATTATTGCAGCAGGTATGATGAGGCTGAAATTAGAAAAATTTGGTCTGATGGGGTTTTTCAAACTGCAAATAATTACCCAAACAAAAATCCAAGCTGGATTGAAGTTTTAAAAAACAAAGGATGGACTACAGATTACATTGGTGTTGAAAATAAATCTGATAATAATTTTTTCGCATCGATCTTTAATAGCAGGGTATTTCTGGAACCTCAAAATTTGAAAGCTTTGGACTTTCATCAGGAAATGATTGCCTTGAACGGTTTCAAAAACAAAAATCAAAACTCCTTGATATGGATTGAAGTCTCATCATTGCTTCCCCCATGGAATTCAGCAAAAGAATTTTTGGATCCAATCCAAGAGGAACTTCAGGATTATTTCCTAGGGAGGGAGGAAGTTGAAGAAGATGAGGAATTTCCAGTTCCTGTCCTAAATCCAATTGAGGGGTTTCAATCAATTGATGATAAGACGTTTCTTGCATTGTCTTCAGGTTGCGCGTTGGCTTGGACCGCAGTTGATGACATGCTGGGTGCCATGGTTGCTTCCATCCAGGAAAAATATGGCGAAAATGAATTCAGTGTAGTGATAACTTCTGACAGGGGTAGTGGAACATGCCAGCATGAGGTTCTAGGTACAAACCCAGATTGGCTGTTTCGGGAATTTTCACACCTTCCCTTTCTCCTTTATCAGCCAAACTTGGGTAAGGGGGGGCAGAGAAGAGATGGGTATTTTCAGGATGTGGACTTGGTTCCAACTCTGGCGGATATATGCGGTCTCTCGGTTGATGGTTTTTTCGGGAAGTCAATTCTGCAAACTGATTTTCTTGAGGATTCTCCCAGAAGATTCGCTTACACCCAAGATTCGAGGACAGGTTCAAAAGTGTTCAGGACACCTTCAAGGGCGTTTTTTTACAGGCCTTCGGGAAATGAAGGTGGAGAATCCCTCACAAAGTATTTTGTCATACCTGATGATATCTTGGAGATTAATGATATCTCCAAGACAGAAATTGATTATCAGGAAAAAATAGTTGAATCAATTCTCATGCTCGATCAGGAGGGATTTTTTGCGCAGAAAAAAATAGAAGCGCTCTTGGATTTGAATTAACCTGGAGGCCAACCCAGGTTTCGTCCACCAAGCAAATGCATGTGAATGTGTGGCACGGTTTGCCCACCAGATTCGTTGCAATTTAGCACAAGTCTGTAACCCTTTTCCAAGCCCATTTCCTTTGCTATTTTTGTCGCCACCATGTGAAGATGCCCCATCAGGGATGAATCCTCTGGTGTCAAGTCTGCATGGGTTCTTATTTCTTTTTTTGGGATTATCAAAATGTGAACTGGCGCTTGCGGGTTTATGTCGTTGAAAGCAAGACATTCGGAATCCTCGTGGATTATGGTCACGGGAATTGTCTTTGATATGATTTTTAAAAATATGTTTTCACGAAGCATTGTTGACCCCCTTATGTTATAGATCAGAATATTAAATTTTTGGAATACTTCGAGAAGCTTATGAGCCAAACAAATGATGATTCTCGCACTTGGATTGTGGGAATGGATGAGGCTGGTTATGGGCCAAACCTGGGGCCTTTTGTAATGGCTGGCGTTATTGCCAATTGGAAAGCTGAAGGGGACTGGGTTGAGTCATTTAAAAATTTATGTCGATCCGCATCAAATAAAAAAGACATCACAAGGCCCCTGGTGGATGATTCGAAAAAAGCGTATTCAAAAGAAGGCGTAGAGGGACTGGAAAGAACGGTCGCGTCTTTTTTTGAACTTGGACAAAACATGGGACAATGTCTCAATGAAAAATCCGTTCATGGATTGGAGCATTTAATCCATGAGCCTTGGTTTAAACCGGAGGAAAATACATTTTTCCCTGGAATAGACCCGGAAGCCCTTTATTCCACCAACAGCAGAAATTTTGCCTCGATTGGTTTTGAGTCCTTTGATTGCAGGTTTTTTATTTTGCCCTCCCTTGTTTTCAATCAAATTGTCGAAAAAAATGATAATAAAGGAGCCGTGCTCTCGGCTGGAATGATAAGCATTTTCAAGCATTTGGAAAATTTATTTTCCTCTGGAGATGCAATCCATGGGTTTGTTGATAAACACGGAGGGAAAAACAATTACTCCGCCACATTGCAGAATATCCTGAACAAGGGATTGATCCTAGCCGGCCAGGAGGGGGTTTATGAAAGTAATTACAAGTCAATGGGGGCGGATCAAGATTGGAATTTCAGGATACTTCCCAAGGCAGATGTTAAATTTCCCATGGTGGGATTGGCCAGCATGCTTGCAAAATGGATGCGGGAAAGATTGATGAGCCAGTTTAATGCCTATTGGGCTGAGCAGGTTCCGGGAATATTACCCACGGCAGGATATCCAGGTGATGCCCCAAGATTCTACGATTTGATTAAAGAAAAAGCTCAGGCTCTGGGAATGACCAGGGAGAAGGTTTGGCGTAACAGATAAACTTAAATTCTTTCGATTTTTGTGTTGTCATCAACTGTGAAACTGCTCAATTCGCCGTTATCCTTGGTGAAATGAACGCAAACAACAACGATGTCGTCTTCCGGAATACGATCGGTTGCAATTCCAGTGGAAAGAAAATTGAAATGGCTGAAAGTCCCCTCAACGGGTGCCATCCAAGTCGCGGAACTACCCACACGAAGTCTTAATGTGACCCTGATCCGTTCACCTTTTTTAAGAGACTTCAGAGTCTTTGAAATTTCTGGAGTAAGAGTCCGGGTGGATGATTGAATCAATTCCTGATCGTTCATTAACTACGAACCTCCTTGCTGCCTTTGCCACGAACCAAGGCGATCCTGCCGGTGCGTGCAAGTTCAATAATTCCGTAAGGGCGCATTAATTCAATAAAGGCAACCACTTTTGTCTCTTGGCCACTGATTTCAATTACTAGAGATTCCGTGCCGATGTCAACAACCTTTCCACGAAACATCTCAACAAGCAGGGAAATTTCAACTCTTTGACTTGGCATTGCCTGTACTTTGATGAGCATAAGGTCGCGTTCAATGAAATTTTCAGAACTGATGTCGTCAACTCGGACAGCGGTGACCACTTTGTCAAGTTGTTTTCGGACCTGTTCAAGTTCAGCATTGGTTCCATGAACGACAAAAGTCATTCTGGAAAGATTTTTGTCTTCGGTTTCACCGACAGCGAGACTTTCAATGTTAAAGCCGCGGGAGGCAAGCATTCCAGAAATGTGCGCAAGCACACCGGGTTGATTTTGAACCAAAGCAGAAAGTACATGACGCATAGGACATCTCCAAATGTAATATGGTAGGTATATTGGGAAAGTGGGATTGTAGCAATAAGCAGTGTGATTTTTCTTGTGAATTCGGATCCATGGTGTTGTAATAACCGTGTTTAAATAAGACAGCTCTTTAAATTGGTCATCCAGGTGATAAATGAATATTCAAGAAATACTCGAAGTAATCAAGGATAAGAAATTGATTTCCATGAAGGAAATCGAAAATGTGAAACTACGGTGGTTCCATGCAAACCGGGTGGAATCCTCTGATGTGAAATTGTTTTTAAAATGGCTGGTGTTGAATAAGTTCTTGAGTGAATTTCAGGCCCAGATGCTAGTATCGGGCAGGGTTGGGGCATTAAAAATTGAAGATTACAATGTGCTAGAGATAATAAAAACCGGAGCATACACCGGTAGTTTGAGAGCACAAAGTCCGTTGGGTGAGCAATTTATAATTCAGTTCATACGCGATGAAGTGATTAAAGACCGTGATTTACTAAAGAAATTTCTTGGGCAATTGCAAACTGGAGTGAAGATAAGCCACCCCAATCTTGCAACTTTGGTTGAAAAAGGGCAATGCAATGGTCATATGTTTATCGTCAGAGAATTCATTGAGGGAGATAGCTTGGATGTGATTATCTCCAAACGAGGTAAAATACAGTACCAAAGTGCCGCGAAAATCATGGCAATTGTCATGAATTCGGTTGCTTTTGTTCAGGAAAAATCATTGCCCGCTGGCAATCTTCTTTTGTCAGATGTGATTCTTGCGGTGAATAAAAATCAGCCCAAGGGGCCTAAAACCGTAAAGATCGTGAATAATTTCATTTCACCATCAATGATTTCCGCGGAGGTTAAAGTTTCACAGGATGGTTTTTTTGTTCCCTCAAGTAATGGTTTAAGTTTGCAGGCTGGTATTGATCTGAGTTTGGTAGATGAAAACCTTCAAGTGGGGAAATTGCTCTACAGTTCGTTGGTGGGAAAGCGGTCTTCTGATTTTGAAAAATCCGTTTCTGTTCCCGCTGTCAGTGCCTCCGCCCCGGAAGTGCCCGAACAATTAGCATCTCTCGCGGAACAAATGCTTTCCTCAAATGTCTCTGAAAGGCCCGCGAAAATTGCCCATGCAGCCAAGGTTATTCGAGTGTTTTTGGCGGCTGAGGAAGAAGGCCTTGCATCCCAAAATGATGAATATATCGCAGTGCCCTATGTTCCAACCGTTCCGGTCATTGAAAATGTTGAAGCTAGGAACAGGCTAAGTTTCGAATCAGTTAAGGGTGGTAACCCCGAGGATGAGGATTTCTCAATCAAAAAAATAGTTGAGGAATTCAGGCCAGATGTGAGGGATTTGACATTTTTAGGATTAGGTTCCGTGCTAAGTCTTTTGCTTGTTTCGTTTTTGCATTTAATTACCGGCTGGCATTTCATGAGCCTGGTTTGTCTGATCGTAGGCGGGGTGATTTCTTATTCAGTTGAATTATTTTCCAAGTGGCGTAACCAGCAAGATAGCCAGGTCTTGGATTAGCGGTTTCCCGCTGTTTCAATCCTTAGGACATCGAGCCATTGGTCATTGACAACAGGAATATTACGAATCAAATTCGGTTCGTCCGCAAAAAATGCCATTCCCAGATAAATCTTGTCACGCCCCATTTTTACAGTTCCATTTGCAACGATCCAATTTGATTTGGTTCCCTTTGGTTCCGGAACACGGATGTTTTGCAAAAATAACTGAGTGAATCCTTCCGGGCTGTATTGGGGTTCCCAAATTCTCACACGGGGGTAATCCCTACTCGAAATATCCCCCAGTCCGGGCAGTATGTAATCCAAGATCGCCTCAGATTGTTCCTCGTGTAAATCTGGCCCTGACCCTCCAGCTTTTGCAAGGATTATCAGGTAAATTCGTGAGGGTATTCCTTTGACAGTGACCCGTTCTTTTCCCGGTAGGTTCATGGGCGGTGTCATTTTAGCCAAGTCTTCAAAAAGTGCGCCCGCTTTCCATTGCTCTGAGGATAACAGTCTTTTTTTCTTATTTGGATTACCTTTTCTGAAACTCCGTTTGATTTTTTTCCAGATTGATCTTGCCCAAAAGAAAAAGATCACTGTTAAAAGGCCGATAACCAACCACCACCCCCCCGAATCTAGAAATTGGTTTATGGGTGCGGGTAGTCGGTCGGTGATTGGCTTGAGGTTTTCCTTCAAGTCTTTAAGCATTGGATCGGTCCTTTCGTGTAACCTTTGAAGACTTGTTTTTACAGTTTCATTTGTTTCCTTTACAATTTCATCGGATTTTGGATTATTCGCAATTTCCTCATATTTTTTATGGATGGCATTTATGTCAATGTGGGTGATGGAAGAATGCCCAAGTATATCACTGATGAAATGGATCATGTTGCTTATGATGAAAAGTGCGAAAAGATTTGCGGCCCATTGGAGTGCGAAAATAAATATCGCTTTTCTAAATGGGATTGTCAGAAATAAAACCTGTAAGATTCCGGCAATTGCAACCACTATCAAAATAAGTGTGAATCTAATGAATGGTACGAAGGAAACAACCGCCCATTTGATTGGTAAGGCAGTGGTCAACCACTGTGCAAAGCCAAATCCGGGTTGTCCATAAGGTGTGCGTTGTATTGTTTGACTGTCTCTGATTGCCAATAAAATCAAATAAGAGAGAATATCAAACGCCACATAAGCACCCAAGGCAACTACTGGCACTATCAACATGGATTTTTTAAAAGACGGTGCTTCCTCGTTAAAAATTATCAGGCATTTCCTAAGAATATATGCCGTGACTGGAAGTCCCAAAACCATCAGGGTTATGAAAGAAACCCATTGGGTTTCAGTGAGATGCAAATGCAAGATATTATCCATGGTCAATCCTAAAAGGATTACATGTGAAAAGGTCGAATGTTTAAATCACAACTAGAGTAGGTTACCAGATTAGGTTGGATAAAAAAATGAATTATTCATCTCTGTGAACTGTTGTGGGGGTGAAGGCGGGCATGCAAATTGCAATGTATTCCGCACCCTCCTTGCCGGGTGTGCTGTAGCGAATCCATTCTCCTGCAAAAGTGTGGATTGCCTGTCCGGCGTTTATGATGCTAAGACCAGTTTTGGTTTCGACATGCATGGCGCCTTTCAAAACAATTGTATATTCATCAAATTCTGGTGTTTGTCCAGGTTCAGACCACCCTGAAGGACTTATCATCCTGGCAATACTTATATTGGAATCTAGTGAGGCGACTTTGCCAAAAAATTCTTGAATGATTTTGTTTCCAGTTCCGGCAGCGACAACTTGTGTTGGATTCTGAATTATTTTGGGCATTTCAACCTGCTTTACTTTGGATCTTAGATTCCATTTTCCCTAGATCAACCGGGGTGGTTGTTTTTTTTTGATCATTTTTGTAATTAAGAATGAATTCATAAATCATGGGTAAGATAGATATGAATATGATGCCAATAATAACTACTTCAAAGTTTTTCTTTACCCAGGGAATCTGGCCGAATAGGACTCCACCACCCATGCAAAGGCCAACCCATGCGATTGCCCCGATGATATTGTAAGCCAGGAAAACCGGATAAGTCATTTTTCCAATGCCGGCAACAAATGGCGCAAAAGTGCGAACTATCGGCACAAATCTTGCCAGTATGATTGTTTTTTTTCCATACTTCTCATAAAACCCTTGAGCTTTCAAAAGATGGTCTTTGTTTAACAACATTGAATTCTCAAATTTGAATACTTTAGGTCCCATCCAGTTTCCAATGGAATAATTCAAGGCGTCGCCTAGAACTGCTGCAATTAAAAGTGTAAGCCCCATGGTAGGTAGGCTTAAGTTGCTATTTGTCGACATGCACATCGCGCCCAATGTGAAAAGCAGGGAGTCACCGGGTAGAAATGGTGTTACAACCAAGCCTGTTTCGCAAAAAATAATGCCAAACATCGCCAGATAAAACCATGGACCCATTGAACCAACAAGGTCATTAAGGTGTAAATCCAAATGTCGGATCAAATCTACGAAATATAAAATCCAATCCATGGAAACCTGCCTTCCGACTTGGAACGAAATAATTAGCTTAAGGCAGTAGAGTAACGGTTTTGTAAATCCGGGCAAGGCCAATCATGTCTTGCTATGATTTCTTGGCCAGACCCATTGAAATCCAGGATCTTCCCTGTTTTGACAGCAATGCATCCGCCCCCGCGGTACCCATGGTGCCAATGTGGTAATCCTCAGGGTTAGGTGCGTGGGAATCCTCGGTTGCCAAAAGGAATGGTTCAATCAATTCCCAGGACCTTTCAATCTCATCGCTTCTCATGAACAGGGATGCATCACCGTTAAGTGCGTCCTGTAGAAGTCTTTCATATGCTTCGGGGATTTTAACATTTGCGTATGCGTTTCGATAATGGAATTCCATGTCCGAGGGCATTAGAACGGTGCCATCCCGGTCGGGTTCCTTGGTGATGAAGTTAAGATGAATGCCTTCATCAGGTTGGATGCAAATCGCTAGCCTGTTGCACTGGATTGTGCTTCCGGGCGGTAAGGGAAACATAAGGTGCGGCGGGCAGCGGAATTGGATCACCACTTCGCTGGATCTTAAGGCAAGCCCTTTGCCAGATCTAAGATAGAAAGGGACACCTCTCCACCTCCAGTTATCAATCGCAAATTCAACAGCGGCAAAAGTTGGAGTCTGGGATTTTGGCTTGACACCTCGCTCATTCAAGTATCCTTGGTATCTGCCGGTTGAAATGCGCTGTCGGGCTTCTTCAACAGAAAAGACAGGCATCGCGTCAAGGACTTTGATTTTCTCATTTCGAAGCGGGTCTGCCGCATACCGGGCCGGCGCTTCCATCGCAATCAGGCAAAGAAGTTGCAGCAGGTGATTTTGAAACATATCGCGCAAGATGCCGGCGTTATCGTAATAGTCCGCACGATTACCAATTGTTACAGTTTCAGCAACCGTGATCTGGACATGATCTATGTAGTTACTGTTCCATAAGGGCTCGAAAAGCGTGTTTGCGAAACGAAAAACCAGAAGGTTTTGTACGGTCTCTTTTCCAAGATAATGATCGATCCTATAAATTTGATCCTCATGAAAGTGAGTTCTTAGGACACGATTAAGGCTTTTTGCAGTGGCAAGGTCATGGCCAAAAGGTTTCTCGATGATGAGCCTGCGCCAGCCTGGGTTAAACGCGCTACCTTCAACGGAACTCGCCATGCCAAGTTTGCCAAGATTCTTTGTGATTTCAGGGTAAAGCTGTGGTGCGACGGAGAGGTAGTACAATCTGTTTCCTGGAAGGTTGTTTTCAATGGAATCGAGTCGGTTTTGCAGATTTTCCAACCCACCATCCATGGAGGCATCACCTCGCGCATATGCCAGCCTTGTGGCGAATTTATTCCATGCTTCCTCATTCCAATCGTCCGCTGATAGGGATTTTATGGCATCTGCCATTTTTAGCCGAAAGGAGTCATCATCGAATGGGGACCTGGCAACCCCGATGATCCTGATATTTTCAGGAAGCCTGCCTTTTCGATCCATCCTGTAAAGGGAAGGTATAAGCTTTCTGGAGGTCAAATCCCCCGAGGCCCCAAAAATCACGATAGTAGTCGGACAAGTAGCCATATAAACCTTTGTTTGAACCAGATGATGAGTATTTTTCAAAAGAACGTTAAATTAATATTAATGGTTCTTTTAATCAATCATTTTAAACACATTTTCAAATTATGACAGACACTTCAAATTTTAGGAATGTAAGATAAATGTTGTAGCGTTGGTAACCAAATACTTTTGTTTTGATCGGATGGGATGTCTGTTGCGCAAGTTCTTCCTGATAACTGTCGCGATGATGTTTTTTTGTTTGTTTTGGTGGAAATCCACGCAATCCCGACGGGAAGATGGGGAGTTGGCACCAGATCAAAAAGAGATTGCATGGGTTTATCCCGCAAGTTATTCCTCGGCATGGGAAAGACTTGTGTCTTCTGGTCAATTGTTGGTGAATCATCCGGATCCTCTAATTTCGAAAATGAAATTTGAAACTGGTAGTCACACTTTTCCAGAGCTCACAGCAAGTGTACCATTTTTTAAAATATCACATCCTGAAATGAATATCAGCGTTGTTGTGAAGTGGTACAAAATTTCAAGTGACATGAAATATGAGAACTGGATGGATAAATTGCTATCCCGTAATTTGATCCCGTCCGCAATCGTTGCTGGACCCACAACCGATGATGCTATTTCAATCGCGGAAGCTATCTCCAAAGTCCTGGCAAAACTAAACATTGGAAAACCTCCCCCACTTATTTTAACCACGGCGTCATCCAATACCCTTGTTTCTGGGTTTGAGGGCTCTTTGGTGCCCAATCCTGCCAATGAAATAGGACTCATGGGAATTTATCCGGATAAAACTTTCAGGTTTGGCTTTGACAATAAAATCATGTCGGATGCGATCATCAAGGTGCTTTGGAACAATCCTGATTTGAAACCCGATTCAGACCCTGCTCACATCGTTCTATGGGAGGATGATTCCTATGCCCGGGATTTTGTTGCAACTTTCTGGGCCGCCTTGAATAAACAGGCCGTGATTGATGAATTGGCGATTCAATGCTGGATCATTTCCACTTCGATCGCGCAACAAAATTCAAGTTTTTCGGCGCTTATGGTTCCACCATTGCATTTGCTTGGTTCGCAGGCTTCATCCTTCAGAATGGGCATCGCGCCAATTCCTCAAATAATTGATTCCAGCGTGGGAGTAAGATATTCAGCAAATAGGTTTGAGAAAGAAGCATTGAAATATTTGCTTTTGGATATCAATTTAAAACCAGGTCAAAGGCAACCTTTGATCGTTGTCGGGGCTCAAGCCCTTCAAACCCGAAGGTTTTTAAGGGAATTAGCACTTTCAAATCCGGGCTTTGCCCAAAAAATGGTGGTCGTGGCGGGTGACACACTTTCTTTGAACAACGTATATCGGGATAGGGAGGTTTCCTGGCCTGTTTCAGAATTACCTTGCAAGGTTGTTTTTTTCAGTCATGCCAATCCTGTTTCGGCCAATGCCGGGTTCAAGCCGGTCGATGATTGGTCTGACACGGGTAGTCTCGCAAAATCCACCAGCACGGAGGAGTTGATTTTATCAAGTCAGATTTTGGAGGGGCTATTAACCGGCCTATTTTCAAGCACTCCAGACTTGGTCTCGCATCTGAAAAAACTCACATGGGATGGGGAAAGAATTACTGTTGAAAAAGGTGTGACATTGTTTGATTCACATGGGAATCGTAATGCGGGGACAGGGGAATTTATCGGGGTTATAAAACCAAACCCCGGACCTGACATCGCGAATTCCGCCAAACTTGAGATATGGTCCCTGCTTTCGCAGGAAAAAAACATGCTGCCAAAACCTCTATTGCGGTCGGAGTTGTTTTTGAATTCCGGGGGCGTCAGATGATTGATGACGATTCTTCAAAAGGTGGGCAGAAAAAAATTTTGGTGCTTGGTTGGTATCAGTTACTCATTCCCTTGTTTTTCTGGGCGGTGGCATTGTTTGCAATTTCTGACGCGTTACTATTTTGGATCCGTGGGGAGTCAAGGTACGAGCAGAATATTTTGAAAGAATGGCTTGAGGAAGCCCGGATCTTTCGAAAATCATTGCCTGAACTCATCGATAACTATCAAAAACTAATCGGCCGCGAAAATACCAGCCAGGATCGTTTTCAGGATGGATTAAGTCAGATGATTCTTGTTCGAAGGGAGGAAATTTACCAGCATTTAAGAGCATTGGGTGAACCCCCGACGAAAATTTATCCTGATATATTGCCATTGTTTCCAACTTTCTATGAAATTGAAATCACGATAGCTGATGAGTTAGATCGCCCCATCCGTTGGTCATCCGGTTTTCCATTCCAACCACAGCAATGCCAGGTTCTTGATTATTCCATCACGGAAAACGCAAGGGTGAAACTTTATTACCAGCTTCACGCCTACGATCGGAGAAGGTCGCTTGAACAGGAAAAGTATTCCCGCGGGCGATGGCTTTTTCTTGTAGGGAGTGGTTTGGCAATGGCTGTCACCATCCAGTCCTTATTGAGTTTTTTCAGGGAAAGACGCAGGGTTTTACAGTCTGAAAGTGCCAGGCGGGCCGCTTCTATTGCTGAAAAAGAAATGTTGGCGCAACAGCTTGTCGCGAAGGCTGCCGAGAAAGATGCCATAGAACTTAGGTCCCAGATGTATGCGGGGGTTGGGATAATGGCGGGATCCTACGCCCATAACATCAAAAATCTTTTGGTCCGTCCGCTTGACCTGCTTCGAAGGTGTGTTGGAAACAAGGAACTGGATGCCAGCACTGCAATCATGTTGGGGGAAGTTGAGGTCACACTAGGTGCGGTTTCAGACCGGTTGGAGCAAATACTGCGGACAGTCCGCAGGCAGGATGACAAATTTGAGCCTGTTAGGATTGATTTGAGGGATTTGGTTTTAAAAACGATCGCAAGCTGGAAAAATCTTGCGGATGACAAGTGGAAGATTGACCTTGAGATTGATGAGCAGGCTTTTTGTCAGGAAGCATTCATAAAAGCTGATCCATCACTTTTGCAACAGATACTTGAAAACTTGATTTTCAATGCGCGGGACGCGATTTTTGAACAGCGGATTGCTTTGCGGGAACAGGCTCGAAGCGGCCAAACTCAGGATATTCAAAAAGCTAAAATTACGATCCTTGAAGCCGCGGCTTGGCGAGGAAAGATTTCATTTGTGTTTTCCAGCCACGCTGGTGATATATTCCTGGAGGTCCGGGACAATGGCGCGGGCATGACACCTGAAGTCATAGCAAGATGCACTGAAGCGTACTTCTCTACCCGCAGGGAGAGTGCGATTTTTGGTGGACTTGGTTCAGGAATGGGATTGGGCCTTTCTTTTGTGCAATCTGTATTGGATAAATCTGGCGGTAAAATGACTGTGATTTCCCAAAAAGGCTTCGGTACTACTTTTAAACTTCAATTTGAAACTTTTTGATGGGATTTTCGATGTTAGTGAAAATTAAAAGTGTATGTGTTTTTTGTGGGTCGCGGGTTGGAGATAACCCTGCCTATGCCCTTGCCGCATCACGCTTGGGAACTTTGCTGGCATCAAAAAATATCCAGTTGGTTTATGGTGCTGGAAATATTGGATTGATGGGATTGGTTGCGGATGCCTGCCTAGCTGCGAATGGAAAAGTAGTTGGAGTGATTCCCACAAAATTGGTTGAAAAAGAAGTCGCCCATAAAGGACTGACGGAATTGATTGTGGTGGAATCCATGCATGAAAGAAAAGCCTTGATGGCAATGAAATCGGACGCCTTTGTTGCTTTGCCTGGGGGATTTGGGACATGCGATGAACTTTTCGAGATTCTTACTTGGGCTCAACTTGGCATTCATCATAAGCCAATCGGAATTTTAAATACGGATGGCTTTTTTAATCCATTGTTGGCTTGGATTGATCAGATGATTGACCAAGGTTTTGTGAAACAAAGGTTTAAAGAACTTCTGTTGGTTGCAGAAAAACCTGATGAATTAATGGAATTGGTTTTTAAAGGTTCAAAAATAAGGGAGGTGGAAATCGATATCACGCCTTAGGTTTATGTTTAAAACATCCTCAATTTTTGAAAAACCTTTAGGCTTCCAAATCTCCCTTATCTCTCCCAAGTATCTATTTTCACAATTCTTGCAATAAGTTGGCAATGGTTTTCATGGCGTTTATGACCTTGCTTTGCTTGGCGATTAAAGGCTATGTTAATATCGAATCAAGGCCTGAATTAACAGCTTTAAGGATGAAGCTTTTCAGGTAACTTTTATTAAGACCCAGGGAGGGGGCGTGGCGGATAAGCAAACAATCATTCTGCATGCCCTGAGCATAGCCTTGGAATCAAACAAGGTCTGGCCTTTATTCAACAAAAAAGGTGTTCAGGGATTATTCCCTTTGTCCGCTCCGGGAAAAGAAGCTGCTAAATATTCCATTGAAAAGCAATTTTTTAAGCTTGTGGGGCATACAACCAAGTCGTTTTCCGAATCAGTTGCCATAACTGCAATAGGTGCGCGCGCACTTTTGGAAGGTTTAAAAGTTACGAGGTTGCTTGAAAACGCAACTGATATCATGCGAGCATCTCACGAAAATGCTGATGTTGATTCAAATACTGAAGAAATTCATTTCTATGAACGCATTGAAAAAGCGGTGGGTGAAATTCTTAAAAGATTAAATTCGAGTAACTCGAAAGAGTTGGTGGCAGTTGAGAAGCATATTTTTCTTGTTTTGAAAGAGTGGAGTGATGAGGGGCGCATCGGAGATTGTCAGCTTAATTACATTTATCAAAAAACATTATCCCTGTGCCCTGGTATCACCCCAGGGGCATTTCACGATGGCTTGCGCGGTTTAAGTCAAAAAAAACTTGTTGAGTTGCATCCATGGACCGGGCCTCTTTATGAGATTCCCCAACCGGAATTAGCCATGATGTCAGGTCATGAAATAGCTTGTTATGCAAGTCTTGGACCTGGTGCCGCTGAATTTGATTCGAATTCCATTTCTTTTGCCGTATGCGGGACAGAATAATTTTCAAATGGAGTAGTTTATGTCTCAGTTATTGATGAATGAAACCAGTAACCAGAACGCAATCGACTGGCTCAAGCGCCATGGAAACCCATTTAGGAATTATTTTGCACGCAATCCTGATGATGAAGTTTGTTCAATTTATCATGTTCCGGAATTGTATGCCCGTGAACGTGAACAACTTCTAAGGGTTGTGGATCAATACAGGTATACTCCCAGTACCCATTCCGAGGTGGTTCCAATACTCGGAAACAAAGGTGCGGGCAAAACACATTTGCTACATTCCATAAAGCATGGGATGGAAGGTAACTGGCAGTTGCTTGTCACCCCAGGTTCTTATCAGCGGGACACGGATTTTCTGGAATACCTTTTGTTTCAGTTGCTTGACACCCTTCTAGGAGGTGGAAAGCAGAGGAATAGCAGGCCACTTGAATATGTCGGCGAGCAGTTGATTCGCATGTTGCTTAGTCGAACCTTGTCTGACCTATCTTCAGAGGAAAGATTGGATCTTTTCCCTCCCCCCGGCATGGGATGGATCGCCCGGACTTTTGGCCTCGGTAGCACCCAGGCCCTTGAAAGAACCCAATGGTTGATCGATGCGTTGTCCCGACCCAGTCAGGACGCGAAATCACCCGGCATGGTGCGAAAACTTTGTGATGAAGCTGGTTTGCCATGCAATCGCGCTTTTGAACTTGTTTGCGATTATGTGGATCGTACTTCCGGGCATGATGCCGCCGCGATGATGCACCATGCGATTTTGCAGGGTTTCGCAAGGTCGGTGCTGCTCCAGGATGAGACAGAACTGGCAAGCTTCCTGACATATGGTTTTGCCGAGCTTGATTTTAAGATGCACCCTGGAAGGCAGGACTTGGTGCTTGCTTTATTCAAAGCCATGATGGGTGTCATGCAGGAACTACGAATTCCAGTGGTGATTGCCTTCGATCAATTGGAGGATCTTTTACTCGCCAGAAGAAACGATGATGCCCATAAGACTGCCGAGACATTTTTTGCTGGCATCGTCAAGGCTATGCATCAGCTTGATGGAATCAGTTTTTTGATTTTTGCGGAAAGAGGATTGTGGAACAGGTTTATCCCATCGCTTGATGGTTACATCCAGGACAGGCTTAATAATCCTGTTCATGTGCCCGGATATGGAACCATAAAGTGTATGAAACTTGATGCTCCACCTTTTGAGTTGGTGCGCAAAGTGGTGATGGCAAGGCTTGAACCCGCACTTCGTGGTTTTTCAAACCACAGGGGCCTACCAGAGTATTATCCGTTCACCCAGGAACAGGTCGACCGAATTGCCAGGACCGAGCCAACCCTTAGGGATATGCTGCAGCAGTTCAGGCATTTCTTTGACAAGATTGTTTATGGTGCTGAAAGTGAGACGATTGCCGAGCCAATTGGATCCTCGAATCAGGCTTCACCAGTTGGTTACCATGTTGATTCAGCGGAGCTGGAGATTCCCAAGGATCAACTGCCGGACGGTGTAAAGTCAATGGTGATCGTTGATGCGACCCAGAATGCAGTCACTGATGCAGTTGAAAAAAGAATTAAATTGGAAACGCCAGTCAATTTAAATGAAGGAAATGAAATTAAAGCAGAAATAAGGGATGAAAAAAGAATCAAGGAACTTCAGCCTGAAGCACTTGCCCAGTTGTGGGAAAAAGAATTTTCCCTTGCTAAGGATCAATTAATGCCCGAGGGGGCCCTTGCGGGGGCAACCAAGGACTTGCAGGCGGGACTGGGCAGCCTGTTGCATCTATGCCATGATCAAGGGATCAAAGTTGGGCCATGGCGCCTGCAGCATGTGGTATCGGAATGGACTTTTGGTGATCATCCGACATATGGAGCGATGACACTGGCGCACTGGGTGTGCAGGGATGGGCAACCCTGGAAGGTCGGGATCGGCCTTTTTCTCGCAAATGGCCTGGGGAAATCACGAGATCTTACTGTCAAGCTTTCAGCCTGGGATTTGGAACCTGCTGTTATCGATCACTTGATCCTTCTTCGACCTGAAGGTGACATGATGCTTTCGGGCAAAGGTAAACAAGCCTGGCAAGAAATGGAGAAAAAAGGCAGACATAGCAGGATTGAGCCATTGACACTCGAAGCTTGTGCATCGTTGTATGCTTTTCCCAGAATATTGGCGAGCCTTTCAGAGGAATTGGTTGAAGGACAGCCGCTGCCAAATCTTGCGAATTTGGTCCAGGAAAAATGTGAAAAGTTGTTGGAGCAGATTTGCATGCCTGTTCAAGGTGAATAAGCTATAGGTAGGCGTTTAGCCAATATTGAACCTTAGCCATCCCTGGATGGACCTGTATATATGCTTTCTTCAAAACGCATTGATGAATCGCCCAGGGATTTCTGGTATGGTTTAATCAATTTTGAGCACCGTCAACCCACCCCTGATGATTTTAAACTTGACCGGATGCGAAGGTTGTTGGACCTTCTGGGTAACCCGGAAAAAAACCTAAAGTTCATTCATGTTGCGGGAAGTAAGGGCAAAGGTTCCACATCTGCAATGCTTGCCTCGATACTTTCCCGCCAGGGATTTCGCACCGGGCTTTATACCTCCCCTCATTTGATTCATGTGGAAGAGCGATTCAAGATCGATGGTGAAAATATATCTCCCGAAGAACTTGATCTGGTTCTCGTTAAAATCAAGAACGCGATTAGCTTTCCGGATTGCGGGGCATTGAATTTTGTTCCAACTTTTTTTGAAGTTGCAACCGTTGCAGCCTTCATTTATTTCCTTGAAAAAAAAGTTGAAATCGCCATTCTTGAAGTGGGTTTGGGTGGTCGCTTGGATTCCACAAATGTCTGCAATCCATTGCTTTCGATAATCACCTCGATAAGTTTTGATCATGAGAAACAATTGGGGCCAACCCTTGGGCATATTGCCAGGGAAAAAGCGGGGATAATCAAGCATAAGGTGCCAGTTATCAGCGGTGTTGAAGGCGCTGAACCTGAAAAAGTGATTGAAGAAATCGCCCGAAATATGGGCTCAAGGTTAATCAGGTCGAAAATTGATTTCAATTGGCATTATGTGCCCGCTGTTTTTAGCCAGGAGAGGATTACTATGCCAACTGTTCGGGTTTCAACCCGAAGCAGGAATTGGCCGGAAATGGAAATGGCCTTGGTTGGAGAGCACCAGGCTTCAAATGCTGCATTAGTGATAAATGCGGTGGAGCAATTGCGTTTGGTCGGGATTAATGTCTCGGATGAATCTGTGGCATGGGGTATGCGAAACACCAGTTGGCCCGCCAGAATGCAGGTCATGGGAAATAATCCATGGGTGGTGATTGATTGTGCGCACAATCGAGCATCAGCAGCGGCATTGGTTCGAACCTTATTGGAGAGTTTTCCAAATGTGCCCAGAGTATTGTTGTTTGGTGCCAGTTCCGACAAGGATATAGCGGGCATGTTCGCTGAGTTTTCTGGAATATTTTGCAAGGTTATCTTCGCACAATCGATAAACAGTCCACGAGCGTCAAAGCCGGAAGAGTTGACCGCCTTATGGGCCAAATCCTGTGATGTGGAATCATTTGCCGGGGAAACTTTAGAGGAAGCAGCAAGAAAAGCGGTTTTTTTGACACCGAAGACCGGTATTTTATGTGTCACCGGTTCTGTTTTTCTAGCCGGAGAAATCACCCCCATCCTTTCAAAACTAATATCAGTCCAATGATTGGTTGATAAGTGTCATTAATCCATAAAGGTTTTTAAATGGGATTAAATGACTCACAAATCAAGAAATAGTTAAAAACAAGGGGTGATTTTTGGTAGTATAATAATTCAGGTAGGATTAATTTGACAAATTTTTAGTTCGGGAGGATCTCGGACATGATGAGTTTATTCCGCGTGAAAATTTCTGCCATAATCATAATGGCGTTTGTTTCCTTGAACATATCGTTTGCAATGGCTGAGGATGATTTGTTGGCTCGCGCTCGCCAGCTCCGTGAAATCGCCATCCAGAAAAAAGAAAATGAAACCAAGATGGCCTTGAATGAGGCATTGCGTTTGTCAAAGATTTCCCTCACCAGGGCAGCGGAATATCTTAAACCAATCTTGGATGGTATTGAAAATGACGAACTTATTCCGGCAGAAAAACGAGATTCCTTGGCTAGGGTGGTTCGAGCGCAAATCAAGGTTTATGAAAAAAATGTAGGTGTTTCCTCAGCCAAGAGCATTGAAACTGCTCAATCACAGGCCCAGATAAATGATAGGCTTGCCGAAATTGATCGCTCTGCAAGGGAAAATGAAAAGCTTTCAAGAAATCTTGATTCCATCAAGAATCTTAGGAGGGATGGCTTCACCGCTGAAGCCAACAGGAACTTTGAAGAGCTAGCGAGGAAGTACCCCAATAATCCTGAGATTCAAGCCTATGGCAGGATGAATAAATTCCAGGATAACATTAGCGCTGAAAGCAAGCTCCGTTCCACTCGATCGGAAATGATGCTCGCGTTGCAAAGGGACATACTAAAGGCGTCGATTCCTGTCACTGGTGAGATGGTATTTCCCGATGATTGGGTGGAGAAGTCCAAGCGTCGAACATCCGGTTCGAAGCTCACTGAGGACGATCGAAAAATCATGAAAACAATGTCCTCACCATTGACATTCAGCCTTAAAAATGAACCCTTTCAATCGTTTCTAGATATCATGGAAAAACAATTTGGAAGTCCCCTGGTGATTGATCAGCAGGCGTTGCAGTTGCTAAATATCACCACTGAAACCCCGATTACGATTAATGCGCGAGGATGGAGCACCCGAACCATACTTAGAAAAGTATTATCTGATCTTGGTCTTTCTTATGTGATCAAGGACAAATCCATAAATATAACTACTCCGGATCGTGCCCGCGAAACCATGACGACAAGGGCGTATCCGATTGGTGATATCATTGGTAATATGAACATGAATCTTCCCAATACTTACAACCAATCCGCATTCATTCAAAATGTGCAGAATATCATCAATAGCATCATGGCATTGGATCCTAAAAGCTGGCAACCTGAAGGGGCGGGATCAATAGTTTTTGAACCCAGTACCATGTCATTGATAATCAGGCAGACTGCCGAGTTTCATTTCATGGTTGGATCGGGTCGTTAACTTTCAGGGTTTTGATCAACATGAGCGAGTTTTTCCCAAGCCCCAACGATTTGGCTAATCACAAGATATTTGATGGGGTTGTGATAACCACTTGTGCCGCGTCTCGCATGATGATGTCTTTGGTTAGGATGGAACCGAATTCTGAGGTCAAAGCCCATTCTCATCCACATGAGCAAATTGGCATGGTTCTAAAGGGAAGGGCCATTTTTAAAATTGGTGATGAAAAAAAAGAGCTTGCAGTTGGTGAATTTTACAGAATTCCCCCAGATGTGGTTCATCAGGTATGGGCTTTGGATGAAGGTGCGGAAGCACTTGATATATTCAGTCCTATCAGGGAGGATTATCTTTAAGCTGCGAGTTTGCTGATTTCATTATTTATAACAAGTGGTTTATTTTCCAAGTAAAGCTCCAGCCTTCTTAAAGCCTCATTTGACCTGCCCTCATCGACGCCAAAACTAACCCTGGCATAACCTTCCCCTGATGGGCCATTATAGATCCCGGGTTTTATCAACACCTTGTATTTTTGTTCCAATTGTTTGCAAAAATCCGTTGATGAGATTTCTTTTCGCCATACGGGTATCCAGATAAACAAACCACCTGCTGGCCAATAAGGATCAAGTCCCAGGTTCGAAAGTTTTTGGAAATGGTGGTTCCGGCTTTCCTTCAAACGATTGATGAACATTTGCCATTCTTTTGATTCCGGTTTGTTAAAAGAATCAATTAAAATCTGTTGGCCAATCAAGCTGATGTTTTCGTTTCGCATTCTTGATAATAACTTGCATGGGGCAATCAAGTTCTCATTACCTGTCAACCATCCCACATTCGCTGCGGAGATCCCATGACTTATACTCAGGCTTCCCGTGCTAAGGGACACTTTCCTGATTTCATCGAGATTACCCGGATGAATCGGAGTTCCATCAAGCTGCAATCCCAACAACGAATTGTCCCAAAGCAAAATACAATTGTTTTTCAGGGCATAACTGCCGATTTTTTTGAAAGTTTCCTGTTCAAACACACCTCCAGTCGGGTTTGATGGGCATGAAAAAATCGCAACCCTGCTCGATCGTAATCGTTTTTTTAATTCGAGTTCGGAAAGCAAGAGTTTTCCATCTTCCTGGCGAAGCGTGATCCAGATTGGATTTGCCCCATGGTTTCTCACCAACAATTCGTGGTCGGGAGGGCAGGGGTCGGGTAGCAAAACATTCTCACCGGGATTCACAAAACTATCCAGCACAGTTTTTATTCCATGGTTGATTCCGTTTGTGATCAATAATTCACTGGTTGGATCAAAGAAAGCTCCGTATTCATGCTCAAGGTAATTCGAGACTGCTTCCCTGGTCTCCGATAATCCACCCGGAGGAGAAAAATCTTTGACGGCTAAAGTTCTGGGTAATACATGAACCGGCATGCCGAGTCCTTGGATATAATCAGATGACAAGTCGAGAAAATCTGGTGATGGTGGCGCCGGCGTCAGACTAGGATTGACCAGAGATTCAAAATCACCGTGTAATATGGTGTCACTGCAGGCGCCAAGAATATCATTTGGCGAGACAAAAAGATTTGAAGCTCCAGGGATCCATTTGCCCAAGCCTGACTCAGCAAGCATTTTCTTCAACCAGAAAGGATATTTCACAGTTTTTACCTTTTTAAAAAACAATATTCATGGATCGCTGTATCCATCATTCTAATTTGTGAAAAGACCAGTTTATTCAAAATGCATCTAAAACAAGGCAGGGAGGTAAGATTGGGAAAATGGGTTGATGGGTTTGGTTTGGGTGATGTACCCGAAATAGGTCATGCTGCAGGGTCACCTTTTTTTTCATCTGCAGGCCAATCTTGAAATCGAATTGCCATTCTTCTCGATACTCCGGATTCCTGCATGGTGATTCCGTATAAAACATCAGCGCAGGCCATGGTGCGTTTGGAATGGGTTATAAGTATGAACTGGCTTTTGTCCATGAAATCCCGCAAAACATTTGTGAAACGGTTGACATTCGCCTCATCAAGCGCGGCATCCACTTCGTCGAGAAGACAAAAAGGGCTGGGCTTATTTCGAAATATTGCGAGTAATAATGCGACAGCAGTCATTGTTTTTTCACCACCACTCATAAGGGAAATACTACGCAATTCTTTTCCCGGAGGTTTTGCCTTTATCTCGATTCCGCATTCCAACACATCCTGCTCATCCTCAAGGATGACATCTGCCATGCCACCCCCGAAAAGTTTCCTGAACAAGTCTTGAAAATGTGACCGTACATTTTGAAAAGTTTCAATGAATAACGACCGACTGTCCGCGTTAATTTTACTGATGATCTCTTCAAGGGCTTTTTTCCCCGCCACCAGGTCGTCATATTGTATTTTCAGGCTTGAATGCCTGAATTCCAAATTTGTGAGTTCCTCGATGGATTCAATGTTCACATTTCCAAGTTTGTGGATTTTGTTTCGTAGTTCCGTGATTTCATCAGCGATCACAGTCGTTTCAATGTGGGCTATTTCAGAATCCGGAGTGTTGTTTTCCGCTGAGGATTTTCGTTGGGTGTAAAGTTCACCAAGGTTGATCTCGTAATCCTCCTTCATTCGCTCGCACAATGAGTCTCGCCTGACTTGAAGATCATTCACCGCTAATTCGCGGCCGTGCACCAATTCCTGTTTGTTTCTCCAAGCGGTTCGGTCGGAGTACGCTTTTGATGAGAGGCTCTCTTTTTCCCTAACAGCTTCAGATTTTTCAATGCCAAGAGCGCGGGCCTTTAGTTCCGACTGTTCCTTGTTTAAATACCACAAGGCTAGTTTTGAGGTGACATTTAAAATCGAAAGATTCAGGGCATCATTCCGAGATTTGATCTCGTCGATTTGTCCAAATGTCCTTGATTGTTCAATTTTCCTTGCGGAGAATTCATCGCTTGCGGTATTGAATCTGGTTTTCAAGGCGTCCGCGCGTTCCTTGGCTTGGGCGAATGATATCCTGGCAGCGGTTGTTTTTTCAGTCCTTGCGCGCCGTTGCATCTCTATGTCCCTAAGTCGTTCCTCCCCGGCTTTTACATTCTCCTCCATTTTCTGGCATGTTTCCTCAAGTTCCTCGGTCTGCTTTTTTAATGTGTCAAGTTCCCGGGTTTCCTTTTCAGTGTAATCGTCCAAGTTTCTTAATTCATTGCCACTAACTTTTAATTCCTCATCCATGCCGTCTTTGCGTTGTCTTTGTCGTTCAATCCGGGCTCTTAGATCACTTGATTGCTCGGAGAGAATATCGATGTCTCGTCTTTGGTTTTCAATCCTTGTGTCTGCTAAGGAGATTGAATTTTTTGTTTCATCAAGGCTGCTTTGTGCCTGTGTTATTTTTTCATCAATTTGCACAAGGTTGTTCTTTAGTTCCCTCAACTCGGCTTTTCTGGAAAGTATGCCTGTTTCAGCATGATGAGTGCCTATGGTAAGGGTTCCGTCAGGTTCAAGAATCTCTCCCAGAAGTGTGATAACCCTGATTGATGGATATGTTGCCGACATTGTCCTGGCAAATTCTATGGTCTTCACAATGAGAGTTTTATTTAGAAGAAGTCGGGGTAGGTTTGCAAATTCAGGATTGGTGCATTTGATGAATTGATGAGCCCACCCAACGATTTCAGGATGGTTTTCAACCGTTATCTGCGGTTCAAAAGAAGATTGGTTAGATTGATCATCATCCTGCAACAGGCCTTGGAATGAGACCCTGCTGGAAAAAGCATCTGGATGTGAAGCCAGGGCTTTTATCAGTGACTCTTGATCCCTAACGAGGATTCTTTGGGATTTTTCACCCAATGCAAGGTCTATAAGGGCTGCGAACTCACTGGAAACTTCTAGAAAATCCGCAACCACCCCCAGAACGGTGTCCCATGATGTTGGCGAGTCCGACACCTTGCTAAGCTCGATTATTTCCTTGAGTCCAACCCCGAATCCCTCCAAGCTTTTTTCAAGGCCCTCGAGAACTTCCAATCGACTGACAGTGCCGCTACGGTTTGCCTGCAAGCCTGAAAGTTCACTTGTGAATTGATCACGAGCCGATTCCAATGCCTCTTTTTCCCTCCCTAGGTCAAGAAGGGTTGTTTTGGCTGCGGCAAGCCTGATTTGTAGTATTTCATCAGCGATGGTCAACTCACCAAGTTCAGCATCAAGCACGGCGAGGACACCCACTGTATTTTCGTTTCGCTGTCTTAGGCGCTCCGATTCACGATGATAAGACTCTAGCTTTGCCCTGGACCCCGTAAGGGCGTTTTGAAGCCGCGCAAGCATGCGCATGTTTTCGAGGTGGACTTCCTTGGATTTAAGGACGGTGATTCGGAGTGCGTTATCTTCCTCGGAAGCTTCCTTTTCAGCATTTTCAAGAGTTTCTACAATTTCTTTTGAAATGGTGCAATTTGATTCTGCAAGTTCGGCTTCCTGCCTGAGTGAATCAAGTTGTGATTCTAGGAGGGCTAATCTTTTATTATGCTCGATCAGTGCCCGTCGCAATTGCAACAGGTCCCGCTCTGAGGTTTCTAGTGATTCCCTGTCGCTTTTTTTAGATGATTCCCCAACAGCGATATTTTGCCTTGCCTCTGAGACCAAAAGATCGGTGCTTCGTATTTGCTCATCGAGTTGATTTACAAAAGTTTCCTTTTCTCGAGCTTTTTTTTCAAGTTCATCAGTGTTAGATAACCCGATTTCCAAATCGCTCTTAAGTGAGGATAATTTCACATACTCTGATTCAAGGTTTTCAGAAAGCTGGGAGTATTCCTGCAAGCCAAGGTTCAATCGAAGTTCCTTGAGCCTTCCGGAATATTCCTGCCATTTCTGCGCCTTTGTCGCCTGTAATCTTACGGTCTTCAATTGTCTTTCCACTTCCTCAAGGATATCCTTGAGGCGTTCGACATTCTGGTCGACACGCTCCAGCCGCCGTAATGATTCAAGTTTTTTGATTTTAAAACGACTGATGCCAGCGGCTTCATCAAAAATTACTCTTCGGTCCTTGGGGGAGGACTGTAAAAGACCATCTACTTTTCCCTGCTCAATGATGCAGTAGGCGTCTGACCCCGCCCCACTGCCCATGAAAAGATCCTTGATATCCTTCAGCCTGCAGACTTTTTTGTTGATGAGGTATTCACTGTCACCATTCCGGTGAACTCTTCGGGTGACTTGTACTTCCGTGCTGTCAGTTTGAAAAATCTTCCTGGAATTTTCAAACAGGAGTGAGACTTCAGCGAAGCCGTTTGCTTTTCTTGAGGCGGAACCATTGAAAATAACATCAGTCATTTCTCCGCCGCGGAGACTACGGGCGCTTTGCTCACCCAGGACCCATCGAAAGGCATCAACAATATTACTTTTTCCGGAACCATTTGGCCCAACAATGGCGGTGATACCCAAGGGGAATTCAAAGTCTGTTTTATCGGCAAAAGATTTGAAGCCGATTAATTCCAAACTCTTAAGCATGCAGCATCCCGTTTAAATTATGGTCGGTGGGCAATTATTGCTCATGGTTTTCAAGGCATTGGATTAATTGTCCTGCCCGCTTTTCGATCGCTCAGCAGTCGCCTTCTCCTTGGATGCGGGCTTTTTATTCAATAAAGCCTCTTGGTCATCCGTACTGGAAAAAGACAGCGGTTTTATAGGGGCATATAAATTAGGTGTCGCGGAAGGGTCGGGTCTTGCATCCATTGCCAGACCAATATCTTCGCCTTTTCCTTTTTTCGACTTTCCTGCCCTAACCAAATCATACACTGAAATCGCCTGTGGCAGGGCATCATTTTTTACCCTGCAAGTAAGGGCCTGGGTGGTATCCGCCTGACGAAGCAACTCGGTTACATCGGGATAAAGTGCCCCCATGTCCGCGAGAGTTTGAAGTACTTCATTCACCGTCAGGCCGCATGCTTTTCTTGTAGTTTTGCCACTTCTAAGTGGTATGCGGGAAATATTGCACTTCTCATCATCCATTCCGGAAGTCAGGGTGAATTCACCGGCTATCAGGGAAAATGGAGGTCTAAAACTTGGCTCTTTGCCAAATAGAACGATTTCCGGTCGTTTGCTGGTGGATATGTGAACCATCCCTGGAGTATCGGGTGAAACACGGTGTAGCCAGAATGATTCATTGAGAAATTCACCCTGTATGGTTTCGTTTTTCTCATCGAGTGCACGCAAAGCCCTGAATGCACCATATCTTGTTTCATCATCAGAACATGAATACAGAATTTCGCGTAATTTAACCTGGCAGATGGCTTCATCGAGTGATGCCATTGCTGTCAGTGAGAAAGCCCTAAGCATTGGTTGATCAATTACGGATCTGGCGAGTTCTTCCCCGCAGGACGGGCTACCCAGATAAGCAAGTGCTTCAGCGGAGCTGAATCTTATCAAGGGGTGTTCACTCTTCAGCCCGTTCTTCAAGGTGCTGATGGATTCCTGGCCGAGTGCCTCAAGTCGCAAAGCCGCGGTCACGCATCTGCTCGGATCCAAAAGATCCTCATTAAGTTTTTTGATGTAATTGGCCCTTCCCTGGCCACCTTTTCCGGCATCATTTTCCCGGGTGGGAATGAGTCTTACCACCCTTAAAAACCTTGGATGATTTAGTTTGTATTGGGTCGGGACCCTCAAGGAAACGGAAATGTTGTTTTTAGTGCTCGCAATCACGGAGCCCGGGTCACCTTTGCTGATTTGAAAAGTTTCGTTGATCTGGTCGGAAATCATGCCTGAAATTCTGGCGAATTGCTGGTCCTGGTTCAATACAAGATTGAAAGGCCAGTCGATCTGAGTTTTGCCACCACCCCAAATCCTGCCTGATTTGACCCTGCCTTCATCGTCGACTCCGGCTTTTCCAAATCCAACCAGGAGAGGTCCTTCAGCCTTCGCGACAGGATGACCTCGTAAAGTCCCCTTAGGTCCGTTGTAAGTGGGGGAGAGATTTTTTGCGAAATCATAATTATAAAGGATACATTCCTTGAGATAGCCACCTTGAAGGCTGGTTGCCTTGCTGCGGGGCGGTAAAGTCACCTCGATATCCAATGCTTCCCCCTTGCGAGTACCTGGAGCTATGGATGCGGATACCAATACCAGGGCGACATCATTGCTTGCCATCATTTCCTTGATGTTGCGAACTCCCTGTTTGCGAAGATCATCTTCAAGCATGGTGCGATTTGCGTCATTTGTTGGAGCACCACCGGTGCCATCCAATCCCACAACCAACCCGATTCCGCCTAATGGCAATGGATCGGCATTTCCTACGCCACAAAATTCTCCCAGAGTACGAACCCCGTAGCGATCACGCTCGGTCTCTTCCTCAGCAACTAATCTTGGAGTTTGATGCATGCATCCGGGCAGTAATGTCAGGACTGATAGAACCAATGCCATTGCTGTATGCAAAGGTTGTGCAGTTGATTTTTTCATAAGTTTTTTATTCCACATGATTAACCTTCTCGATCTTATCAAATCACTTGGAATTAATATTCCATTGGTTTAATAGTCCAAAATCTATCTCAAGAATTTGGGAACAATAACCATTCAAGGAATTGAGTCAAGGCGAGAAGAGATGGTAAATCCCTGTAAATCTCAACCAGATGGCTAAAATAGGAAAGCAGGGTGCCCTTAAGATTGTGAATTTGAAGTTCTTCCTGGTTGGTTGGAAAATGAACAACTAATTCACTAATTTTGAAAAGTGATGCTCTTTTGAGGTAATTGGGGGTATGAAACCCTGATCTTACACAAGCTTAAAGAAACGCAGGTTAAAACGCATATACCGGGATAGAAATCGTGATTTATTTTTATTTACGCCAAAAGCTGGTGATTGTTTGATTTTTCAGCTCAGACTTTTTTGCACGACTTCCTTCATTTTCTCAAGCCCTGTTTTTGCAACAACATTAGCATCTTGCATCCAGTATTCCCGGTTGAATAATTCCAAAGAAAGAAAACCATTGAACCCATTGTTTCTAAGGGTTTTAAGCATCGATGTCAAAGGGGCGACTCCATCACCGGGATAAACCCGGTCCTTATCTTGAATTTCAGTCGAGTTTAAATTCTTGGGATAGTCATTCATGTGAAAAACTTGGAGAGCACCCGGTCCCAGTTGTTTAAGGCCCTCGAAATCAGATCCACCTTTGAACAAATGATATACATCAGCCAGAATGCAGGCGTCCTTATGCTTTGCTTCGATCGCAACCAACGCGACTTCGCCTAATTTGCTAAGATTTTTGGAAAACCCCCATAGTTCCACCTGGGGAATCACACCTATGGAACTGGAGGCAACCAGCAAATCGCGGTATCGATTTGCGGCGGCGTATAAATCAATTCCTGGCTTGTTGGTTGCGCCGGTTGGTGGCGCTGCAAGCCTTTTGCCTCCAAGTTGGGACAAGTTGTCCATGGTTTTTTTTGCAAGTTCAAGTGCTTGTTTTCTTTTGTCATCATCATCAACAATCCATTCAAAAAAACCGATGGCGCTTTCCATTGTTAGGCCGCTGTCTTTAATCCGTTTGCCCATGTCCTTGAGATTTCCGCCATCCTTGATGAATTGATCGATGTCACTAACCCAGGGTTCGATAGCGTCATATCCAGCCTTTGACGCCACCTCAATCTGGGCTTGGAGAGTTAGTTTTTGGCCCCTGATGGTGCTGGTGTTAAACATGAACTTGAAGGGCTTTTTGTTATCCTGAAAAGCAAGGGCATCGGCGCCCGATAATCCCACAACCGCTGCACCAGCGAGAAGATTTCTGCGTGACAAGTTATTCATTTTTGTCCCTCCAATGTTTCGATTACAAAAGACCAATTATGCACAAACAATTTTAGATAATCCAGTTGAATGGGGGTTATTTCCCTGATGGATCATTGGGTGGGTTTGATGGAGGATGTTTTTGCAACGGGTGGCGTTTTCTTATGGCGTTGATCAGGTCATCAATTTTCGCGAGAAACCTCGAGCGGTCCTTTGCTGTCATTGGTGAAGGTCCACCAGTCATCAAATTACTTTGTCTGAGTTCCTCCATGAGACTGCGCATTCCCAAAGCTGAGCCAATGTCGTTTTCTGTGAACTGTTTTCCCTTTGCATTAAGAACCAAGGCTCCTTTTTCGAGGCAACGGGATGCAAGTGGGATATCCGCGGTAATCACAATGTCTCCCAATCCTGTATTTTCCGCAATCCAATCGTCGGCAGTGCCAAATCCGGGTCTGACAACGAGATTAAACAGGGGATTAGAGGGAACCCGCATGGATGAGTTGGCAACTATTTCAACCCGCATGGAGTACCTGCAAGCGACACGGTAGATTTCGTCCTTGACTGGGCAGGCATCAGCATCGATGTAAATTACATGCATACGGCTTAATATATCCCAGTTTCCGTTTAAAAGCCCGATTCCATGGTGAAAATCATTAATGATTTGTCTTTTTTGACTCGATGTTTAAATCCAGGGGAGGGGAGGTTTTTGTGGTGCTATGCATGATAAAAGGCTGCTTTTGTGTGCTTTAATATTTCCTTTCAGTGTCAAAGAGTGATAAGATTTTCATATTAGCATTCCTGGAGTGTTGTAATGAGAAACATAGCCTTAAATAGATTTTGCGACGGGATCAGCAGAAGAAATTTTCTTAGGGTTGGTGCATTGGCGCCTTTTGGTGTTTCCTTGCCCGGTATATTTCAGGCTGAAGCCGCCTCCGGGTTAAAGTCCAATCAGCGTTCAGTGATCATGATTTATTTGTCGGGCGGTATGCCTCATCAAGACAGCTTTGATTTGAAACCAAACGCCCCATCAGAAGTCCGGGGTGAATTCAAGCCAATTCCAACAAATGTTTCCGGGATAGAAATTTCAGAACACCTTCCCAAGCTAGCCGCATGCGCTGACAAGTACATTGTGCTTAGGTCCCTTGTCGGGCAAATTGATGAGCATTCAAGCTTCCAAAGCACCACCGGTTTTCCCATGTCGGTCACCAAGCGTGACAGTAAACCTCACTTTGGGTCGGTTATCTCCAGGGTGCAGGGCCAGGTTGACCCTTCTGTTCCCGCATTTGTTGATCTATTCCCAACCATGCAGCACAAACCTTACAACAGCCCCAACGCAGGTTTTCTTGGCAGGGCCGCATCGGGTGTGAGGTTGGATGGTGAAGGCATTGACAACATGAAGCTTCAAGGATTGTCCGCCAGCCGCTTTGAAGAGAGAAAAACACTTCTGGCCCAAGTTGATTCATTCCGCAGGAATTCAGAAAGGTTGGAAGTTTCTGGTATGAACCAGAACTATCAGCGTGCTTTTGAAGTTCTGACTTCCAGCAGGTTGGTGGAAGCGATTGATGTGACAAAAGAACCTGAAACAGTCAGGGAGCGATATGGCAAAGGCTCAAGTAAACATCTTGGAGATGGAGCCCCCCTCTGGAATGACCAACTACTCATGGCTCGTCGTCTTGTCGAAGCAGGGGCGAGATGTGTGACAGTTGCTTATGGTTTCTGGGATACCCATGGCAATAATTTCAAGCATATGAAGCAGCATTCCCCTACTTTCGACCAAGGGGTTTCAGCTCTAATTGAAGATATTTATGCCCGGGGAATGGATAAAACCACAACTATTTGTGTTTGGGGTGAGTTTGGAAGAACTCCAAAAATAAACAAGGATGCGGGGAGAGATCATTGGTCCAGGGTTAATTTTGCGTTGCTTGCGGGAGGTGGCATGAAAACCGGGCAGGTGATTGGGTCAACTGATGCCAGCGCCGGCTCAGCCAAGGATACTCCCATCAATTATCTTGATGTGCTTGCCACTGTTTATAATAACATGGGAATTGATCCCCACTCAATGGTGGTCGATATAAGCGGTAGGCCCACTCCAATCTTGCCCAGCACTGTTGCTCCCATTGGAAGAGTATATACTTAGGGAATTGTTGAATAAAAAAAGCCCGTCATGACTGACGGGCTTTTTTTAGCAATTGTTATTATTTGTCTTTCTTGACATTCACCCATTTCTGGGCTTTTGCTGATTCCAAAACCGCATCGCAAATTCTCTGGGTTTCGAGGGCATCCCTGAAAGTGGGGCCAGCAGGCTTTCCAGTTCCAAGTGAAATCACAAAGTCAGCAACTTCATGAACAAAGCTATGTTCGTAGCCTATCTGTAATCCTGGAACCCACCAGTTACCCATGTAAGGGTGGTCGCCATCTGTCACATGAATTGACTTCCATCCCCTTAGAGGGCCTTTGTCGGAGTAATCAAAGTATTGCAACCGATGAAGGTCGTGAAGGTCCCAGAAAATGGATGCGTTCTCACCATTGATTTCAAAGGTGTAAAGGGCTTTGTGACCACGGGCGTAGCGTGTGGATTCAAAGCTGGCCAAGGATCCGTTGTCGAAATGCCCCATGAAGGTGCAGGCATCATCAATGTTTACTTTTTCCATTTTGCCTGTCAGGTTATGTTGCCTTTGTTTGACAAAGGTTTCAGTCATAGCGTTCACATCATGGATGGATCCATTGAGCCAAATTGCAGTATCAATGCAATGGGCAAGAAGGTCCCCGGTGACCCCACTGCCTGCCGCCTCGGAATCAAGTCGCCATAATGCCGCACCACCTTGGGGAAGTTCTGGATTAATGGTCCAATCCTGTAGGAATTTGGCCCGATAATGGAATACTTTTCCCAGCCTGCCTTCATCAATGAGTTTCTTTGCAAAAGTAACCGCGGGAACCCTGCGATAGTTGTACCAAACGATATTTGGGACCCCGGCCTTTTCAACCGCCTCAACCATTTTCAGCCCTTCCTCACCATTCATGGCCAATGGTTTCTCGCAAAGGATCATTTTTTTGTGGGCTGCGGCATAGAGTGCGATTTCCGCATGAATGTTGTTAGGGGTGCAAATGTCTATCGCATCAATATCCTTGCGTTCGATAAGCTTGCGCCAATCGGTCTCCACGCTTTCATATCCCCAGTTTTCAGCGAACGACTTAGCCTTTTCAGCGTTTCTGGCACAAACAGCTTTCAGCACCGGTTTAAAGGGAAGATCAAAAAATAAAGGTGCTTTTACATACCCGTTGGAATGGGCTTTTCCCATGAAGCCATACCCAATCATGCCAATATTAAGTGGTTTTTTTGATGAAGCCATGAATATCTCCGGTTACGAATGTTGAAACTTGATTGTTAATTGGACCCATGTGCGTTACGAACTGCAATCATGGCGGCAAGTATCTTGTTCCAGGTGTCCTGGGTTTCAAGAACTTTATTGGGAAACATACAACCGTCCCAGCAAATATGCTTGATGCCGCGTCCAGCATAATCTTTAAGCCAGAATCCGGAAGCCTTGGTGATATCAAGTTTGCCCTTTGGATCGTCAGCAAGGCAATGCCTGCCGGTCTTATCGTGGGACCCGGTGCCATGAACCGTGCCATCATTCTGCGCGACATGGAAATCAATGGTCCATGGGCGCAGAGCATCGGTCATTTTTGTGTATGCGGTGTCAAATTGTGCTGGAGAATAACCTTCCTTCAAAAGCGCGTCTTCGGGCGCGTTGTATCCCATCAGGTAAAGATAAGTATGAGCCAAGTCAGCTTGGAAACCAACGGTGCCAGGCATGCCAGTTTGTTCAAGCAGGTTTACCATGTGTTTCCAAGAATGCATGCCGCCCCAGCAGATTTCGCCCTCCGCGGCAAGTCGCTCACCGTGTGCAGCGGCAATTATTCCGGCCTCACGGAATGTTTCAGCGATTTTTTTTGTGTTTCCCACTGGATCAGTAGCCCATGAGGAGGGATTGCCGGCCGCATCAATACGAATGATTCCATATTTTCGAACGCCGTGATCATTAAGAATCCGAGCTATTCTGCAGGCCTTCTTTACCGCAAGGACAAATTTAGCCCTTTGGTCAGGGCTGCCAAATGATGAGTCACCTACCGTGCCGGGCCACACAGGGGCAACCAATGATCCGACATTGAGGCCTTTGTTTGCGATTTTATCGGCCATCTTTTTTATATCATCAACGCTAGCATCCGGGTCGGTGTGGGGATGAAAAAGGAAAAGATCAACACCATCAAATTTCTGGCCATTTACCTGGGCTTTCACGGTGAAGTCCAGCATGTGATCCAAGTCGATGGGCGGATGATCTGTTCCTGGGTCTTTTCCAACCAAACCCGGCCACATTGCATTATGTAATTTCAGGGTGTTGACGCTCATTGTTGATCCTCGTTTAACTTAAAATTTCCGCAATAGTTCCAAGCAATGTAATACTGCCTTAATAGCCTAAGGGCAAGCAAATCTAATGTCATTATTTTTTTGTATGGAAATGCTCAAAGATGACAGAACCAATTTTCCCGATAAAAATTTCCGCACTGTTATCAGAAGTCCACCTTTTATCGTTGTTTTCAGATGTCAAAACACAAACTGCCACTGGGCCTCCATCAAAATACAATATTCCGGCATCGGTTCGGGCATCTGACACCGCCCCAACCTTATGAGCTATGGATTTTAGCTTTCCTGCTAGCTCTCTGGGGAGCATATCCCTGCTTTCGCATTTTTTTAAATGTTCAATCATGAGGGAGCAGGATTTTTCACTTGCAGCCTTGTTCTTGTGTATCAAATCCAACAATCCAACAGTTTCCCGTGCTGTGGTTGAACCAAGCCCATATTTTTTAGTTCTTTCAGAATCTACCGAGGTGGTGGAGCCTTTGAAAACTTTCGCATTGATACGGGTGTTTGGGAATCCCATTTGTAAAAGTGTCTGGTTCACTGTTCGAATTCCAATGTGGTCCAAAACAAGGTTCGTTGCCGTGTTGTCTGAGTAAGCGATCATCAACCTTATGGCGTCTTTGAGAGGAAAACAGGCTCCTTCTGTGAAATTACCTGTCAAAATGCCGCTTCCGGGAACTTTGTCCTCTTTTTGCAAAAGCACCATGTCATTCAGGCCGATTTTAGATTGGTCCGCCAGATTGTAGGCTGTCACCATCACACCAAGTTTTATGAGGCTGGCAGTGGGAAGCACCAGCTCACCTTGGTGAAAATAAGACTCACCTGTGGTCAGGTTTTTTACACCTATCGCCACTTTCCCCTGGTGAGATTTAGCCAATGAATCCAATTTGGTTGCCAGGGTTGGTGACTGGGCTGAAGCTTGGAAAGAAAATGAAAACAAAAAGATCCAAGCCAAAAGGGTTGCCCATGGCTTGGATCCGAATGATTGAAAAAGTTTAAGAATATCCATGAGAATGGTTTCTTTTTATCGCTTTTTCTTTTTGTAGTCGCCCACCGCGGGGGCATCGATGTTAGTGTGGGGGCCGAAATAACGCAGGGTTACCAATGGTTCCAAGCCCGTGTTTTCAAAGGTCACACCTTGAACCGCGGCATCATGGCTAACAAAAACCTCATCATCAGTTAGTTCTCCAAAACGAATCATGGCTGGGGTTTGGAGTGCATGCTTTCCGATTTTACCCGTACCTTGGACAGTGATAAGCCCGTAAGCACCTCGGTCTTTGATCGTGACCTTGACACCAGGGTTGATGGTCAATTCCTTGGCGGAGAAAAGTTCCTCGCCATCGATCTTGCCATAGACAACCCACCGGTCAACATAGCCCTCGGACGCGCTGTCAGCAACAGCGATCGGCTCCAGATAGTGGCTATCCTTGAAGTTTGGATTTACATTTCCCTCCCAGTCAAGCTGGTTGATGATGAAATCCAAGTCCTGATGCTTGTCCTTGGGCATGTCTTTTGTAAGTAGATGCCATGGAACTGCACGGCCCTCGACCATGCTCTGGTACATTGCGAAAACATCTGATCCCCACTGTGGTTCATAAGTAACCAAGGATCCTGGCGCGTGAAGAACACAGGGTGGAACAAGCCAGCCGGTGCCGGGTTGCAGTCGGTATGCCTTGCTGAAGTTCAAGATGCCATTGTCGCCTTCATTCCAGCGCTCGAGGCATTTTCGAAGGTCTTCCTTGGTCGTTCCGGGTTCCAAGCCGAAGAAGGTGTAGGGAAAATTGTTCCCCACGGAGTTTAGTTGAGGTGGGAAGTAATAAGACTCAGGCTTGCCTTCCTGCCCGACTTTTGCGGCTTGATTTTTACTTTGGTGCATGTGGTGGGGAATCGGCCCCATGTTGTCAAAAAACTTGCTGTAAACCGGCCATTTCTGATATTTCTTCCATATTGCAGCGCCAACAAGTTTTTGCCCTTCAACTTCAACAGCATCTTTAAGCAGGAATGATCGTTCGCCGTTTACAACGACATAACTGTAACCCTCGTCGATTTCACGGTTTTCGTTGGCAGCGGGAGTGGTGGAGGCAAACCATCTTTCATCAATACCTCCCCTATGGGCCCCATAGGCATACAGGTCTTGTGGGGCAAGCTTGATTCTGCGTCCGGGCATTAGGAAGCTTCGAGGAACCCAAGTGGGTGCCAATCTTAAAATGCCATCACCATTTTCAATGGCTTGCCTGATTTTGCTATCGGAAGCCTTGATTATTTTTTTCTTGGCGGTTGATTTAGCCATGATTTAAGCCTCAATTAAAAGAAAAGTTACTGTAATTCGAAAATACATTCAATTTCCACTGGAATACCACCTGGAAGTGTATGGGCGGAAACAGCGCTTCTCGCACCTACTCCGTTTTCTTCACCAAAAATTTCAGCCATTAACTCAGAGAATCCGTTTACCACCTTGGGTTGGTCTTTGAAATCAGAGGTGCAATTCACCCAGCCAAGTGTTTTAACAATTCGTTTGACCTTGTCCAATGAACCAATGGTTTCCTTGACAGTGGCGAGGACATTGATCGCAACCGCTTTGGCGGCTTCCTTGCCTTGTTCCAAGGAAAGATTTTCGCCGACTCTGCCATTTACTGGTGTGGATTCATGGATTTTGGCAGGGCCATGGCCGGAGACATAAAGCATATTACCAACTTGGACAGCGATTTTATATTTTGCAACCGGCTTGGGTGCTGGAGGAAGTTGGATGTGAAGTTCTTGAAGCCTTGTTTCTGGTTTACTTGCCATGGCGTAGCCTTTCTTGGAAATTAATAACATCTTGTCACCGTTCCACTTTTATCGTTTTAAAAAAGGGTAAGGTCAAGTGTTGTTTTGATAATTGTATTTAGGAATGATCATTTAAACCACAAATTCCAAGAGTCTGGTAAGGTGAATCTACCGCCAAAACGGGATTTATAATTGGCGGAAAGCGCTTCCCAGTATGGTTTGCCTTTAAGTCTGACCCATGGGCCGGGTCCGCCCGTGTGCGCAGGCCAGCCCATCCCCTTTACCGCAAGGTAATTCAAATCAGCTTCAGAAATCCCATCGTTTTTGGCGAGAATGCATGAGAATTCAATAAGCATTGCAAACAAAATCCTCTCTCTCCCTTCTCTAACGAGGTTGGATTTGCTCATGGAAGAGCTGATAGGATCGATCGCGCGTTTTAAAATTGATTTGGTTAGATTTTGCGCTAGTAAGTTTGGCCACCAGTTGTTTTTGTGATGGATGAACCATCCCTTGCCTTCCTCGATACCCAGCCATGACCTTGATCGCATTTGAGATAAAATTTCAAGAGAATCGGTTTCAGAAGGGAAATGCTTGGCAAAAATCCTAATGATCTCATCCAATCCAATCCAATCAGCCCAGAACAAAGGTCCGAATTGGATCCCCCACTTTCGCAAGGAATTTTCGATTTCTCCCAATCGAATTCCTTCCCCCAAAAGTTCGAGGTTTTCCCTGAAGCCTGAAATAAAAACTTTGGTGCAAATGCTGGACTTTAAATTCTCGATAATAACTGCTGTTTTTCCCAACCGGGATACCCATGCCAGTAGAAAGTCTTTTTTGTTTTGTGAATGGTTTCCGGGGATTGCCAATTCACAACAGGGGAATTTTCCCAGAGGATATTGTTGAAACAGGGAAGGTTTTTCATCTAAGCCTGTATTTATATCGTGAGAATTTACAATCAGGCAGTCCGGGTTGTTTGTTTTGAATTCTTCAAAATCCAGGGTGTTTGAATCAACATAAGGCGTTATGAGGGCAATGTCTGGTTTTTCCTTGAAATTGGAATTAGTGGTTCCCTCGATCAAACCAAGTCTTTTTTCAACATCAGATGCATTCCATATTCCTTTCCTTATGGTTTCTTGCATCAACCTGTTTAATGCCATCAAAGTTTTTCCTAGCCCATCAGGTGTTTTTCCCTGGATGGAAACAGAAATTCCTCGGGCGGCATGCAAAAATGCCCATTCCGCAATAGTTTTGCCTTCCCCTATTAATGCGACACGCTTTGGAATCGGGGTGTCCACAGGGAATTCAGGGATTCTCGAAATATCTTCGATTGCAAATTTAACGAGATTTTTACTAACGGGAGTGGGAATCAATCGTTGGCAAAGATCAGCAATTTTTTGTTCAGCGATATCAGGATTATTGATGGAGACCAAATCGCATATCAGATCCAATGTTTGTCTTGGGGCTTGAATTTCTTCCGGTGTATTTTTGTCAATA
>SYCV01000007.1 GCA_005786805.1 Planctomycetia bacterium
ACGCTCATAGAACTTTTGGTGGTTATTGCCATCATTGCGATTTTGATCGGGCTATTGTTGCCTGCGGTTCAAAAAGTACGGGAAGCCGCGGCCAAGACCCAGTGTATAAATAATTTGAAACAACTGGGCATATCAATCCATGGTTATGCAAGCTCAAATGACAGTAAAATTCCAACCAGTACAAGACCTGGCGGGGTCACGACTTCCCCAAGAATTAGCTGGGCTGTATCTTTACTGCCTTATCTGGAGCAGGGGAATCTGGTCAAGACATACGACAACAATCAGACTTGGAGTCATGCAAACAATCTGCCTATCACAAAGCAGCCGATCAAAATTCTTCAATGCCCGGCGGTTCCCGATTCATCAAGACTTGATGGCGACCCTCAAACAAATGTTTGGGATATTGTTGGGATTTCAGATTACGGGGCCTTGACCGGTGTCAGTGCGATTGCTGCAAATGTCAATACTACGGGGGCATTGATACCTGGGATTATGGAGAAAAACAAAACGGTTAAGCTCCTTGATGTTAAGGATGGGCTTTCTAACACTATTGCAATCGTGGAATCAGGTGGCAGACCAAGGCTTATCCAAAAGGGGGTTAGTATCGGCACAGTTCCAAACAAAAAAGTGAATGGGGGTGGTTGGTGCAGGCCCGCGTCAGATATCGATTTTATCTCTTCAAACTCCGCTGGAACCAGTTACCCTGGAACTTGCGCGGTCAACTGCACCAATGGTTTTGATTACCCGACTTATAACATGGCGCCATTCGGTACAGAGGGCACCAGCCAACCTTTTTCCTTCCACACCGGAATAAATAATACATTGATGGGAGATGGGTCAGTCAGGTCAATAAATGCCTCCATATCAGTGCAAATATATGCCGCCATTTGCACAAGGGATAATGGTGAAACCATACCTGGTGATTATTAATTCACAACCAAAATCAAGGTTGCTTCAGAAGGCGGGCATTTAAAAGATGCCTGCCTTTTTGTTTGCGTTTAGGTTATCTGGTTTTTTCTTGCCACTTTCATTAGTTGAACGCACAATTACATTTTGATATTTGAGTTTATCATCAAGAACTGAAGAGTTGAAAATGACTGATCAAATTAAAAAACCGAGTCTATATGAGAGATTGGGAGGGGTATTTGCAATCGCCCCAGTTGTGGACGATTTTATTGACCGTGTGATGAATGATCCCCGTTTGAATGCCAATCCCGCTGTTCAGGAGGCGCACCATCGGGTCCCACCTTCCGGGTTTAAATATCTGGTGACAGAGCAGGTTTGCATGGTGACTGGGGGCCCGCAAAAGTATTCGGGGCGCTCGATGGTCGATTCCCACCGTCATTTGAATATCACTCCCAAAGAATGGTCGGCATTCATGGACGATTTTCAACAGACTTTGGATAAGTTCAAGGTCCCATCACAGGAACAGTCAGAACTCAAGGCGATAGTCAACAGCACATACGGCGATATTGTGTTTGGCAAGGATTAATATCCCAGCATTTGCTTGTTTTAACTAAAAACGCCCGCAGTTAAAAACTTCGGGCGTTTTTTATTGTGGGAATGTTTTATTCCCGGGTTTGAATGGAAGCAGTTAGCACCTTCTGGATTTTCTCCTGGCACTCATCCAGATGAGCCCTGCTGGCATCCTCAATAATCAGGGTTTTGTCAGCAAGTGCGACGGTGATGTTTTTTTGGATTTCTTTCAAATGCATCCTGGCAAGGCTTTTGCCATCTGAAATTCCGGCAGGGTTCAGCACCAGGTCGGAAAGTGATTGCACATACTTCCTTTGCAGATTTCTTCGGATGATGGAAAGATTGACATCTTTTTTGGCCTGCTTTGGCGCATTGGCGACATCCTGCCAGATTCCATCAGTCAGGGATCGGAAAACCTCGCTGATGGTTAGGGGTTTGTCGTTTGCAGCAGCCTTTGGAATGTTGTTTTGAATCCTTGATAGTGTCGAATTATTCAAGAACTGATTGATTGCAACACTCTGGATTGCAAGCACTCTTTGGTAGAGAGGGAAATCCACAGTTGACATGACACGGTCGTTGCCCCAGTGCATCCAGCGGTCTGCAGCAAGTTTGCGCAATAGTTCTGGGGGAAAAGAAAACGCATTATCAGCAAATATGTTTTCCTGCACGAACTTCAAGGCATCGCGCTGCTTGGCACCACTAACGGGTATGAATGGATCCCGTGCACCCGGGTCGCCCCGATGATCACGGTGCATGTATTCGCCCCCAACAAAATTTGATGCCAGGGCTCCCGCGTTACCATACTGGTTCAAAATCACTGAAAAAGCCGTCCGAACGCGTTGGTAGCCTTCGCCGGGTTCGATTGTTTTCTCAGCTAGTCCCTGTACAAGTTCCTTGGCGATTTGGATTCGTTCCTTGGCGAATAAAAGTGGGTCTGACCCCAGGTCCCAAACATTCACCAATGGATCTGAACTTGCCATCATATCCTCATCAGTTGCGTAATCGTTTCCTGGTGCTGGTGCAAGCTTGGCAATCTCACGAAGTTTTTCTACCTCGCCTTCGGTTCCTCCGGGAAGTGGCTTGTAAGCGTACTCAATCGCCCAGTAGTCATATAGTCCAAGGGTATTAGTGTAATAATCACCTTGTTTTTTACCCTTGGGAGCTATGTTTGTTGGCGCGTAATCCATGACTGAACCAACCAAGCCTTGTTTCCTTGTTATGTTGGTGTCATGCAGTTGCTCATTTTTCAAAAAGGTGCTTGCTTTAAAGTTATGACGCAAGCCAAGCGTATGGCCCACTTCATGCATCGTAACTTCCTTGATTGCCTGGGTTAAAAGTTCCTCTGGGATTTTTTCACCCGGCTTGAGCAAACTGCGATCCATCGCCGCAAGTGCTGCAAGGCTTAATTCGTGCTTCATGTGTGAGCTGCATTGGCACAAACCATGCTGGCCGGCCAATTCGATCGCACTTTTACGATGATCATCAATCTTGCTTGAGTTGTTCCAGTTTAGACCTTCGCGGAAGAATCCTGGAAGAGTTGGAGTTTGAAGGAAGTTCAGCCCTTTGCGCGCCTCAAGGATGGTGCTGGCAGGTTCACTGTTTCCCGCATATACCTTTGCCTCCTGCCTCCAGAAGCGAACCATGCTCGCATCAAAGATGATATCTGCATCTAGAATTTCCCCGGTAAGGGGGTTGGCACGGGAGGGGCCCATCGCGAATCCTTGATCCGTGGCTATCCACCGGAAGGTATTGTAGTTGATATCCTCAGGGTCAAACTCCTCATTTTCCTGTTGGCGTACCTCAATGGCATCGCGGAACCCGATCTTTTCAAATGCCTTGTTCCATTCAAGTATTCCCTCCCTCACCGCGGCACGATACTCATCGGGCACTGATTTTTCGATCCAAAAAACAATCTTCTTACGGGGTGGGGAAAGTTTGGCGGGGTTCTTGGGGTCAACCGGTTCAGCTCGCTCCAGTCTCCATCGGTTCACATAACGAATGAAGGTGGTGTCAGTGTTATCCGAGCTGAAATCCTTGACGGCGCTGAGGAAATGGCCCACGCGATCATCCGCGATGCGGGGTTGGTATCCAATTTCAGAAAGGGAACAAAGACCGTAATGAATGACAACAGTCTCGCCACGCGAATCAATCACACTTTCACCGCCACCATCATGAAAGCCACGGTTGCGGCCACCGGTGTAGGTCGCGGAAATCTCCAGTTCAATGTTTTTGGGAAAAGCCTTCACTTTGCTCCAGGTGCTTCGACTTGGGTCAAACATACCCATGCCAAGTTGAGCGAAATCCGACATGAAAATATCGTTAAGGCTGATAAGGGCGCTTTGCCTGCCGGGATTTATGGAAATAATTCTCAACGCGAGCAAAATAGAATCAGTGTAGGTTGTTTCCACAGCCTTGGCCGTGGGGGATCCCGGCTTCGCAGTGAAACGGACATTCCTTCTAATAAGGTGAATTTTATCACCCGCTCTCTTGAATGCCACGACCCATTGATTGTCGAAGTTTAGGGTGTGGCCACCCATTCCCGCACCTCGGGCGATAGCAATGGGAAGTAAAAAATTTCGCTCCATCTGATCGGGGCGGATTTCCGCGTATAGTTTGTCATCCTTAAGGTGCAATCTGAAAAGGCCTTCATATTCCTTTGCGCCTTTCACAACCTTGTCAAAGTCCTCAAACTTCTTTTCCATTCCTTCACCCTGTCCCTGCACGATTGAAGAATGCATCAGGGGAATGGTGATTATCGCAAGAAAAGAAGCCAATCCGATAAACCTGTAAAACATCTAACTTCTCCAACTGTATAAAAAGGCGTAAATATTTAAAAATCAGTAACTTTCACCTTAGATGGTTCAATGTTGAATCACAAGAGAAAAGTGCCTATTCTTGCTCATTTAGCCAATAGGAATAATCGTTAAATTCATAACAAATTCAAATTACAAAACTTCCCGAAGCCCGGGCCTATTAAAGTCGATGTTATTGAGTGTGAATTGTTTTATCCTGATAGCCCGAGTCCAAGAGGGTTTGAAAATGTCCCCGAGATTCACCCGGAGAATAATGTTGCAAGGTATAGCTGCAGGTGCAGTTCCTGCGCTTATGCCTTCCTCCGCCGAGGCCCGTTTGAAGCATGATGGAAAGGTTGTTGGATTAATGTCTGGGGCCAGGGCGTTGGTTGAAACATTGCTTGCAGAAGGCTGTGAATGTGTGTTTGGTATACCGGGAGCCCAGGAGAACGAGCTTTGGGATGCAATGAAAACACGCGATCTGCCTTATCTTTTTGTGACCCATGAATTTTCCGCATCCACCATGGCGGATGGTTATGCCCGGGCCACGGGTAAGCCAGGTGTGATCAGCGTAGTTCCCGGCCCAGGCCTAACCAACTCTTTAACAGGGATAGGCGAGGCACTTTTAGACAGCATACCAATGGTATGCATCGTGGGGGATGTTGCCCGGGGTGAAAAATACCGCCCCTTCCAAGTTCATGAGCTTCCAATGGAGCAACTGCTCAAGGCTGTCACCAAGGAAGTTATCTCAGTCAACACAGTGGATGAAATTCCTTGTGCCGTGAGAACCGCTTTCTTGAAAGCAAAAGAAGGTGAACCCGGCCCGGTCGGAGTTTTAGTGCCTTATAATTTGTTTATCGAAACTTCCAGATTTAGCAGTCAGCCACTTCCAAGCCCGGGTATACCTTTCGATGAAGCCTGTTTTTCTGAGGCGCTATGCCTTCTTAAGAACGCAAAATTACGGGTTGGGATATATGCCGGTATTGGCTGCCAGGATTTCTCCGATGAACTCACCACGCTTGCCGAGGTGCTTCAAGCACCTGTCGCCACCAGTGTTTCCGGAAAGGGCGCGATCGATGAGTGTCATCCACTCGCGGTGGGATGGGGTTATGGGCCACAGGGAACTCCCACAGCGGAAAAAGCATTCATGGGCGTGGATCTGGTGCTTGCGATGGGGGTAAAGTTCAGTGAGGTATCCACAGCATTTTACTCTCTTCCGCCCAAACCTTACCTTATTCATGTTGATGCCAACGCGGATAATATGAACAAAGTGAAAAAAGCGACGGTTGCGGTTCATACTGACGCGGGCTTTTTCATCCGGAAGCTATTGGAAAATGAATCTGCGATCGCGCGAAATAAAAATGAAAAGCTCACCCATTGCATCGCCTCATGGAAAGCTGAAGATGCCCGGAGTAATTCCAAGCCCAATTCAAAATGTGGCATTGACCCGATGCAATTCATTCTCGCATTGAGAAAATCAACCAATGCTGATGCCCTGACATATGTTGATGTCACTTTAAGTGAGCACTGGGCCGCGGAAGCATACACCACCAGGAGGCCCAGGCACTATTTTAATCCAACGGATAATCAAGCCATGGGTTGGTCGATACCCGCTTCCATCGGTGGCCAGAAGGCGTTTCCCAACAGGCAGGTGGTTACCATCACCGGGGATGGTTGTTTTCTGATGAGTGCGATGGAAATTTCAACGACATCGCGGGAATGCCTGCCAGTTAAATTTTTCGTGCTCGATGACCAGACTTATCATTACATGCAAAAATTGCAAAAACAGGCATATTTGCGCACAACAGCGACCATTCTCACCCGGATGAATTATGAGGCTTTAGCCAGGGGCTTTGGGGTGGATTATCATGAGATAAAACCCGGCGATGATTTGGAGGCCGCTATCCAGGTTGCGTTGGATAAAAAAGGGCCTGTTCTTACCCGGGTCATAACTGATTATGGACAAAGACCTGTTCGTTGGATTGAGGCGGTCAAGGATCGGTACACAAAGGAATTATCCACCAGGCAGAAGTTAAAATTCATGGCGCGAATGGGAGTGCGTGCCCTGGATTTGAAAAAAGATAACGATTGAAATCAATCGTGTTGAAATTAGCGATAAAGGGTCGGCTATTATTAAAGGAGCCGACCCTTTCCTGTTTCAGATTTCAATCCTGTTGTGGGGATCTTGCAGGTCAAGAATCAGACATGAGATCCTTCAAGGATGATTGAAGGATGGTTCCATCAATGAATGGGATGAATATTGTGCTACCCGCGCCTTGCCATGGGTTCGAGGATGGGAATAATTCCTCGGGTAGCCTTAGTCCGGACTTCAATAATTTTCCCGAGGATTCCTCAAGCACCATCGCTTCGCCTGATTGAAGAAAAATGATTATTTTCTTGTCTGTGACAAAAGGTTTCACAAGTGGTGGGGATTTGAGGGGAATATCCCATAATAATTTTCCCTCGACGGGATCGACCCAGCACAACTTTCTCTCCGTTGAAAGTATGCAGGTTCTGGGTGGTTGAGTGGCACCACCGATGTTCCAACACGCTTTCGGTGTCAATTTCAAATCGATCATCATTGGTTTTGGAATGGAACCATCAGGGTTGGACCGGAGTGAGAAAAATTCCCCACTCGGCGAAAGGAAAGTCCCAATTGATTCTTTTGCTGCACTGATTGAATCGAGTGAAAAACATGATGTATTGGAAAAGTTTTGAGGGGCTTTGACTTTCTCAAATGTGGCATTTGGAAGATTGTTCCATTTGAAAAAAGATGTGGATGTTCCATCAGAAAAGCAAAACATGTCATTATCGAGGACTGCAATCTGGCAAATTGGTTTTCCCTGGGTTTCAGACAATTTCCATGTCGGTCCTGTGGAAACTACCGGATTGTTCTCCTTTACCCAGATCCGTGAGATATTACCATCGGTAAGTGGTACAAGGATCTGGTTGCCCATTATTTTTGGATGCCCTGCGAAGTCATGTCCTATTTCTGGAATGCTCAATGATTTGATTTCAGGGATGTTGTTCTCAAGCGAGATTAATTTTATTGAGACCTTTTTGGTGACCATTTCCTGAAGTAATTGCACAATTTTTTCGGAACCCTGCGATTTCATCAAGTATGATCTTGAAGGGTGATCGGATTGGGGAATGGTGGAGATGCAAATTCCTCCTTCATTCCAGATTGACTGGGAAAGTGTACCCGGGTTTTTCAAAAGAAAAAGGTTGCCGGGTTTATCTGCCAAGAGGAGCAGGTTTTTTTCCATGGGGGATGAAACCTTGATGGGATCGTCATTAAACACGGGAGAAAGCATGGTTTTCCAAAGAGGCTTGTTTTTTTCAGGGTCAATCAACTGTGCCGCCAGGCTTCCGTTTGATAATTTCCCCGTGATACTCCATGCGTTTCTAAGAAGCGAGGCATCTTCAACTGGAGAAGGTTTTGAAACGAGTGTACCTGTCTGATGGAATGGAGGTTTTGTAGGCACCATCTTCAGCCCATCCCTGAGATTCCACAAAAACCATATTTTGCAAAAATTGCCGTTGTAAAGAATGTCTGCTTCATTTTCGTTGAAAGCAAGCAGTTGCGATGATCCTGTTTTTTGTTTCAACCCTTCAAACAAGACAGACAAAGGCTTGTCCTGGTTTTTTTCATCAAAAAATGGGAGTAAAGGTGGCGATTTTCCCGGTTCCTTTGACCATGCAAAGAAAGAGATATTCTGGCGGGAATCCAGGATTCCCAGTCGGTTTTGAAATGCCACTGGTGATGAAACTGGCCTCCCATTTGTGCTGAAAATATAAAAGGGTTCTTGTATGTGATTTTTGTAGGTTGTGGGGATTTGAAAAATGCGATTTGTGGTGGATGGGCCAGGCTCTTCAGTGGTTAGCAAAAGGTGCGTGGGGTCTTTCTTTTCGCCAAGGAAAATTGGAATTGGAGGCCCGACTAAGGTTCCTGTCACATGTTCTGAAACGATGATTCCGAAGCATTTTTTAGTGGCCAGATCCAGGCAAAGAATGTGGCCAGGGTCTGCTGGTATGTAGCAGGAATTGGAATCCATGGGAATGCAAGGAGATGCGATCAATGACTGGCCTAATTTCCAACGACCAAGGATATTCCCACCCGCAAGTTCCACTTCGATCAGATACCCCTCAATGCATGGAATTAATGCGATGTCCTGCCAGATGCTTACTCCAGCCAGGCAGGTTCCCCCCAGACTGGTGCTCCAAAGTGTGTTTCCTGATTTATCCAAGGCAGCGAGGTTCATGCCATTGTTTTCGAGTGTGAGAAGGGTGGAACCAACCCCTTGGTTGTCTGGGATGTAAAGAGGTGGAGAATTCACATCAATTCCAAGTCTTTTGATCCAAAGGATATTCCCATGAGTCCTATCAAGAGCGTATAGAACCCCATGGTTTAAACTAAAAACTGGAGTTTGCGTCCCCGGGTTCCAATTGGGTTTTTGAAGTTGCATCAAAGGGTGCTGAAAGTATTGCCAACCGAGCGAGTTCTTTTGATTCCTGGTGTTTTGTTTTTCTTGAGGAGTGTTTTTTTCGTAGGTGATGGAGTTGAAGTGCCTTGTCTTGGCTTTTTCAAGCGCTATGGCGCACTCGGGCATATTTTTCGCGTCAGGTTTGTTGGATGATTCCTGTTCCATGAAATATTGAATCGCCCGGAAAGACTCATGGGGTGGCAATGATTCCAGTTGTTTTAATTTCGAAAGAAGACGGGCTTTTTCCTCCTCCTCGGATTTTATCCTGGCCAATTCTTTTCTTTTTTCCGCCACCATTTCCAGAACCAGATTTATCTCGGTTCCCGCATCATTGATTTTCTTTTTTAAAAGGTTGGATTCCTGCTCGACCCAGTTTAATAGTTCAGGTTCAGAGGTTGATTTTTCAAGCAGCACATGGATCAGCCCAAGGTATTGCAACCATCCAAGGTCTGAGTGGTCTGAGGTTGATAGGGGATTGGATCGAAGTGCATCAAATGTTTTTGAACTGTCAAGCGAGCTTGATTCAAGGTTGTTTCTCAGAGTTGCTATTTTCCCTAGAAACAAATATTCCTGGTTCCAGGCACTTTCGGGGTGAAGTGATGCAAGTTCATCGAATTTGACCGATGCCAGCAGGAAGTTTTTCTCCTTGAGATATTCCTGTGCTTGCAAGCGCTTTTTTTCCTCGGTTTCAAGTTTGGAAACATCAATGAAAAGCCAGGTTGTGATCAATCCCAATACTGCCAAAATAAATAAGCCACTTACTATCATCAGCGGTTTAGATGATTTTTTTGGCTTTATCAAGGGGAATTCATTTACTGCTGTTGAAGGAGCATTTCCCTCTGGTGGGACAAGGGTTGTTTCACCATTTTCAGTAACCGGTTCAACCAAGTTAAGCGAAGTTTTTGGTTGAACTGGGGGCAGGTGGTTTTTGAAAACAGTTACTTTTGGCGCAGTGCTGTTGGATGGCGGCGGACCAGCTAGCTTGGTGATTCGCGGGGATATGATCTTTGAACCGGAGCCCAAGCGGGTGGATTGGGGATCTGCGGAATTTTTAATAGGCTCGTAAAAGAACCATTCACCACAGGTGCATTCATGGTAATGAGATTGCTTCGGGTATTTTAGCCGGATGACTATGCCGCAGGCCGGGCAGTTTGTTTTCTTCGGATATTTCGTCATTCAGCACCAGGGGCTATCAGCTTCAAAGTTGTATTTTACAATAAACCACTTATGATTACATCTTATTTAGATGGGGAAATATCATGCGACCTGATGTTATTTTAACTGAAGCAGAAAGGGAGAAGGCTCTTACAAACCCTTCAGATGCCCTTGTAAAAATGTTGGCTGGCATGGAGGGAACTCTGGCCTTGGTTGGGGCGGGGGGAAAAATGGGGCCCACGCTCGCGGTTCTTGCAGCGCGCGGGGTTGAAGCTTCGGGTTCCAAATTAAAGATTATTGCAATCAGTCGATTTTCAGATCCAATCCAGAAAAAATGGCTCAATGAAAGAAATATATCAACTGTTTCAGCGGATCTCCTGGATGATGCGCAGGTAGGGGGCCTGCCTGATGCTGATTATGTTGTTTCCCTTGCGGGAAGGAAGTTTGGTACTTCCCTGGACCCCTCAGAGACTTGGGCGGTTAATTGTCTTGTGAGTGCCGCTGTCTGCAGGCGTTATCGTAATGCGAATATTGTCGCCCTTTCCACGGGTAATGTTTATCCAACTGTGGATGTTGGTTCTGGCGGATCCAGAGAGGACGACCCACTAGTCGCAACGGGTGAATACTCGGCTGCTGCGATTGGAAGGGAAAGGATGCTTCAGTTTTTCGCGAACCACCATGGGGTGAGAGTCTCTATCGTCAGGCTTAATTATGCCGTTGATATGCTGTATGGAGTGCTGGTGGATATTGGTCGAAAAGTGCTTGAAAGGGAAATCATAAATCTTGAGATGGGGTATTTGAATTGCATTTGGCAGGCGGATGCAAACGAGGCGGTGCTGAGGTTGCTTCCCCATGCGCAAAGCCCGGCTAGCATCTTTAATCTAAGCGGTCCAATGCTCTCGGTTAAGAAAATCGCTTTGCAGATGGGGGAGTATCTTGGTGTCGGGCCCAGATTTTCGGGTGTGGAAAATAAGTCCGCCCTGTTGACCAACAGCAGCAGGCTGAATCATTTGCTGGGTGAACCTGCGACAGATATCTCTACGGTAATCAGGTGGACAGCCCATTGGATTCTTAACAACGGCAGAAGTTTGGGAAAACCAACCAAATTTGAAGTTTCTGATGGCAAGTACTAGGGTTGTTCGATGATTACCAGATTGTCGCGGTGGATGATTTCCTCGTAAGGAAGAATCCCAAGAAGCTCGATGATAGATTCTGATTTCTTCCCTGCTATTTTGGCGATGTCGGCAGCGGAGTAGTTTGAAAGTCCCCGTCCGAACTCTTCACCCTCGAGATTGCAAAGGGAAATGACCGCACCTTTTTGAAAAGAACCGGTTACTTCCCTGACGCCGATTGGTAGCAGGCTTTTTCCCTTGGAGCAGACCGCTGAAAGTGCGCCAGCATCAAGGAGAACTTTTCCAAGGGGGCGAGCCGCCCAACCAAGCCAGCGTTTCCAGGCCGCCATGTTTTGTTTAGCTGCAAGAAACAAGGTTCCCACAGGTTCGCCTGAAAAAATGGCATCGAGCACCCCTGGGATCGCCCCATTGGCCATGATAACCGACTCACCTGCCATGGTTGCAAGCCTGGCGGCCTTCAGTTTGCTTTTCATTCCACCAGATCCCAGGCTGCTTTTTGTTACTCCCGCTTTTTCGAGCACTTCCCTGTCGATTTGTTTGACTGTGTTTACCAAAAAAGCATTTGGGTCAGTATTTGGGTCGGCTGAATATAGACCATCGACCACCGTAAGTAGGATCAGAAGCGGTGCTTGGATCAGGTTGGTTACCAGTGCCGCAAGTGTGTCATTGTCCCCAAAGCGTATTTCAGCGACACTGATGGTGTCGTTCTCATTGATGATTGGAAGGCAGTTGGATTCAAATAGGGTCAGGATGGTGTTGCGCACATTAAGATAGCGGGTTCGGTTGTCAAAATCGCCTGCGGTAAGAAGGATTTGTGCCGTGGGAATGCCGTAGCGAGCAAGGGAATCTTCATAGGCCCGCATTAGGAAAGACTGCCCAACAGCGGCGCAGGCTTGAAGATGCCTTAGATCGGAAGGGCGTTGTTTAAGGCCCAGGCGGCCCATTCCGGCCCCGATCGCCCCGGAACTGACCAATGCCACTTTTTTTCCCGCTTGTTTTAGCCTGAATATCTGGTCAGCAAGACTGTTCACCTGGTTGGGTTCGAGAGTTCCATCCGCGCGGGTTAAAACATTGGTTCCAACCTTGATCACAATGGTTTCAGCATTTGCCAGGATTTCTTTGCGATCTGTATCCATGTGTTTTGCTCGGGAAAAACCCAGCTTTCAAATTAATGTGAAAATTAATGAAACTAAACAACAAATACCTCCGTCTAATATATGAGTTCAAAACCAAGCGTCAGGTTTGACCTTTGCCATTGCTATGCTTATACTTGAGTATCTCCATAATTTGATGGAGAATGAAAAGATCGATCAAGCCTTGATGGCTTTTAATATTCGCGGAGATTTTGAATGAGACTCCGTTTTTTGTCTGGACCAGTGATACTTTCGTTGATTGCGGTCATATTATCGTCCAATCCTATCTTTGCCTTTGATGCTGACGAAGACCTTCGTCTTCTTGAAAAAGCTAAAAAAAGTGAAGAGTCTGGTGCATATTCCCGAGCGGCTAATTTCTATGCGGAGTATCTCCGCAAGAACAGGGATGATCTCGACATAAGGGAATCCTATAACCGTATGGTTAGGAAACAGCAGCAGCTCATCCGGTTGCAAAATGACCAGTATCGGAAAATAGTGGTTGCACTTCGTCCCAGCCAGGTTGTGGATCTTTTCATCCATATTGCTGAGGTTTTGAGTTCCAACTATGTCGAGGCTGATCGCGCTCGCCCTGAGATACTTTTTCATCATGCGACCGAGGAGGTCCTATTACTTTTAAAGACGCCAAAAATGTTGGCTCCGATCCTCGGAACCATGAATCTCGAAGGTGCAAAGACAATTGAGCAGCGAATATTGGAAATGCGCAAGTTGCCCATCCAAACCCATTCTGAACTCAGGGAGACGATGATCGAATTACTGGGTGAGGTGCGTAATTCTGGTTGGGCTGAAAACACCACCCGTGCATGTAATCTTGTGATTTTGGAGTGCGCGAATGGCGCATGTCATGGCTTAGACCAATTCACCCTTTTGTTTACACCGACCCAGAAAGCAGCGGCAGACCTCGCCCTTGCAGGCAGGCAACCAGGGGTTGGATTAAGCCTTGTTCCCTCCGGCGCTTATTATGAGGTTTCCCGGGTTATTCCGGGAAGCACCGCGGATGAAGCTGGCATCCTGAAAGGCGACACTGTTGTTTCCATCCAAGGTGTGCCCTCCTCAATGATCAATCCCGCCCAGGCTCAAGCGCTTCTCTCCATACAAGCTGGGCAGGAAATTGATCTGCAAATCCAGCCCAGTGGAGTGACCACGATCACGGATCTTAAACTTAGAAGTCGCATGATGCTTGTTCCAAGTGTCGATTGGGATGTCATCAATCCCATGAACATGGATCCGATCGGTGTGGTCAGGATTTCTTCTTTTCGTGATTCCACAACAACTGAGTTTCGTGAGGCACTTGTCCGATTGCAAACCCAGGGAGTTCGAGGCTTGCTGGTTGATCTTCGTGGTAATCCCGGTGGTGCCTTTAAATCCGCCCTAACCTCCGCGGATCTTTTCCTTGATGGTGGAACAATTGTGCATTCCGAAGGGCAAGTGAAGGAATTCAACAAGACATTTTCTTCTTCCACAGGTCAGAATCCATTTGCTCTTCCCACTGTTATCATGGTGGATGAGGATACCGCAAGCAGTGCCGAGATCCTCGCTGGGGCGCTTCAGCAGAATGGCAAAGCCAGGATCGTGGGAAATCGAACCAGGGGCAAGGGGTCTGTCCAATGCCTGATACCGATTGATAAAGCACCTTGGGACAAACTGCCTGGCGGTGTGCAATTAACTGTTGCAAAGCTTCGGCTTCCCACAGGTCAAACCTTTGATCGTGGTATAATTCCCGATTTAAAAGTGGATGGTGATGCAGCAGCGGTTTTTAACGCTGCAAAAATGGATTTACTTCGTCATATTGGAAAGATGATCGAACCCACAGACCGATAATCGATTCCCAAGAAGATTAATCAATCAACTCAGGAATTTCTCTTGGGATAAATTCCATTGGCAGAGTTTTTGTATCGAGTGCCTTTATTGTTTGTTGGACTTTCGGGCGATCAATGCCGCCACATACCCAGCCTTGAATCCCGCGTCAATATTTACCGCTGTCACATTTGCGGAGCATGCGTTCAGCATGGTCAATAATGCGGAAAGGCCGCCAAAGCATGTGCCGTATCCTATGCTGGTTGGAACGGCGATCACAGGGCAATCCACCAACCCACCCACCACGCTTGGCAAGGCGCCATCCATTCCAGCAACCACAACGATGGCATCCGAATCCTTGATTGCACTCAGATTGTTAAGCAACCTATGCAAGCCCGCTACTCCCACATCAGGAATCAATTTGGTTCCCACCCCAAGGGCTATTGCGGTATTCATGGCTTCCCTGGCAACGGGTATATCTCCAGTGCCCGCAGTAAGAAAAGTAACCATGCCTTTGGGGGTGGTTGGGTTTTTGTTTGCGCGCTTGAGAAAAGTGCGCGCGATTTCATCGAGGTCCGCTTCCGGGTAAAGATTCTTCAGTCGCCTCGCCTGCTCAGAGGTTAACCTGGTTGCAAAGCAATCCTGGTTGGCTTGGATCAACCTTGCCACCACTCCCTCAAGCCATTCCGGTGTTTTTCCCTCCGCGAGTATGACTTCCGGGAAACCACACCTGCGGGCACGGTCCAGGTCAAGGTTGGCATAGACTGGCGTACCGACCTGGATGGAGGAAAGTTGCTCCATGCCATCCGCAACACTTAGTTTGCCCGCGCGTATTTGTTCCAAAAGCTGTTCGAGTTTTTCATTGCCCATTTCTTCACTCTTTTCATTGTTTGGATGCTATGGAAATTCTAGGAGTCTGTGGATTTTTACCCAGTCTTTTTGTGGTTGCTTCTTCACATGGCCCGTTGTTTCATTTACGATTGAGAAGGTTTACGCGGTATTTTTAAATGGAGTACTTGGGATGATTCGATTGGGAATGCTCGATTTTGACACCTCTCATGTGGTTGCTTTTGCAGAGCGACTGCTTCATAAAAATGTTCCCATGGATCAATGGGTTGATGGCGCCCAGATTGTCGTTGGGTGTGCTGGCGAGTCAAAAATAAGCCCTGAACGCATCCCAGGTTATGTGGATGCAATTAAAAAACTTGGTATCCAACTTGTTGAAAAGCCGGAGGAAATGATCGGCAAAGTTGATGGAATGCTTATAGAATCCCAGGAGGGCGGGGTTCATCTGGATAGGGCAAAGCCGTTTCTTGAAAAAGGAATTCCATGTTACATCGACAAGCCTTTCACTTGTTCGACAGCAGATGCCAGGAAAATATTTTCACTCGCCCAGGCAAATAAGACCACGGTCTTCAGTTCATCTTCCCTAAGGTACACCCCTGAACTGGTGAAGTTTGTTGCGGATGAATCCAAGGGCAAAATCCATGGGGTGGTGGCTTATGGCCCCTGCCCATTATTTGACGCTAATCCCAAGTTGAACCCAGGTTTGTTTCATTATGGAATCCATGCGGTGGAAATTCTTTTCACGCTTATGGGGCCGGGATGCAAGAGAGTCACCAGCAGCCATGAAAAAGGGGTCGATGTCGTGACAGGGAACTGGGCTGATGGCAGGGTTGCAACGGTAAGGGGCATTCGGGCAGGTAAATCAGATTATGGTGCTCTTGTTTTCACCGACAAAGGGGTGGTTCCGTTAAGCCTTAGCACCAAATACATCTACACTGAGTTGCTCAAGAAGATTGTGCAAATGTTTAAGGATAAAAAGTCGCCTGTCGATAATGCTGTAACATTGGAGATCGTGGCATTTATTGAGGCAGCCAACAAGAGTGGCAATAATCATGGTTCTGTTGAGATGCTTCAGGTTTGATTTTTTAGCCTAAAAGAACTCGGATGATTCGCATGGATGATGATCTGATAGCTTGTGACTATTCTGAAGCGATACAGCGGGTGGGTGGTGATATTGCATTATTAAGCCAGGTGATGGCCTTATTTTTGGATGAGATGCCAAAAATGATGGCTGCGATCAGGAAATATGCGACTGATAAAAACTCCAGGTTGTTATGGAATGAATGCCACAAGATGAAGGGGGCATCCAGCCACTTTGGTGCTGCTGAAATGGTTCATATTTTGGAACAAATCGAGGCTTCTGCAAAGGTAGAGGATTTTCCCGCGGTAATTAACTTTATGGACACACTTTCCAAAGCTTCCATCCGGTTTAAAGAGTGCGTTTCCCGTTGGCACAATGACCCGGGAAACACTGTTATTTTGTAAGTATTACAACTCTTTGTGTAAATTGTGCAAAATTCCCCATGTGAAATATTGGTCTTTTCATGAAGGCCAACCATTGTTATTCACCCACCCTTCTTCCACTATCAATTGGATTTCATGGGTGGTGGAAAGAAGACATTTATTTGTTATTTCTAGGATGGAGATATCAAGAATGCGCAAGGAAGCGCTTAAATTTTTAATGGCATTTCTGCCCCCATTAATCTGTATTGCTGTTTCCCCTTCCAAGGCTGGAGCAGGGTGAACTCCGGTAGGCTGCACCCCGGGTAGTTTGCCCGGAGCAAGTCAGCCTTATTTCTTTCCGAATGTTTTTGGTGGCCAGAATCGCAGCGTGGTTCCGCAAGCACAGCCTCCGGTTTTCATGCCTGCAAATTTTCAGCCCCACATGCAATCGAGCCTTCAGGTTCAAGCTTCACCACCCGTTGCCTCCAAACAGGTGATCAGGGGACAAGCTCCTGATGAACCCAGCAAGGCGCCTGCAATCATCTCGATGCCGGCACCGGAGCATTTTGGAATCAAAAACAATCCTGTTTCAATCTCGCAGGCCTCAACTGTCCAGCAGGTTGATTGGGCGATGGTTCATGCAAGATTGCGTAGCGCAGGTTCAGTCACATTTCAAAGTGATAAAACCAGCACGGGTTACAGGGTTCTTTGCATGGTGCCAGGAAAATTAGCCGGCTCCCTGCAGCGCTTTGAATCCCATGACGAGTCTGAAGGTCGTGCCGTTCAAATGCTTCTTGAAAAGCTAAATGAATGGCAGGCTGGCAGATAAGTTTCTTACATGCCTATTTTAGTCTTGAACTGGGTCATAAGCTTTGCATAAGGCGTGACCCAGTTTTTGTTTGGCTGTACCTCGCGTTTAAAACGGATCATTCTTGACATTGCATCAGCAATGGTGAAAGGTTGCTTGATACCCGATTGTTTTCGCAAATGAAGCTCCAGGGATGCGAAGGCCGCGGTTGCGGCACCAAGCGCCGGCCCCTCGAAGGATTCCAAAGTCGAAAGGGGCTTGTTCAGCATCGATGCAAGTATCTCACACATGAGTTCACTTCGTGCAATTCCACCCGAGACGGTGATACGGGTGATTTTTTGCCCTGCCTTTTCATGAGCTTCCACACCCAGGCTTACCAGGCAGGCGAGAGCTTCCAGGGCAGCCCGGAATTTAACTCCTGAATCTGAAGGTTGTGAAGGAAGCCATTCAAATCTTGGGGTGTTAATTCCAAGGCTTGGCTCTGGATTTGGGAAGGGTAGCACCATGGTATCACTGCATCCGGGGGAAACAGCGCGCGCGTCTTTCTCGAGTTTCACCCAATCTGGTTTTTCATCAAGTATTTTGTCGAGGAATTGCGCGCCATTGTTGTAACAGCGCATCCAAAGGTATGGCCCCCAGTTTAAACGCATCACGTCGAGATTGCCTGAGGTAGGGAATTCATTTGAAGAAGAATTTACCACTGCGGAGTTCCCCAGAATGATGGCAATCTGGCCAGGATTTGCAGCCCCGCCTCCAGCAAGCCCCGCTTGTTGGTCATCAGAAGTCGGGAAAATCAATGGGCGCTTCGCTGGGGCGATTCCATTTTCCAGCGCGATGTCAAGGGACAACAAACCGAGTGGCTCATCAGCATCGACGATTTGTGGAAGTTGCAGCCATGCAAGTTGTTGATAAAGGGGGTTTTCAAGGGCAAGGAGCATTTCCTTGCGCCAGGACTTTGTGCGCAGATCCATGATCCCCGTGGAGGCGGCGCATGAGACACTGGTCTTGTCAAAAACACCTGTCAGGTATCCCGCCGCCAGGCTTCCATGCGAAAGGATATGCATGGTGCGTTTCCAATCCTCGGGTGAAAGTTGTTTCTCATCTTTAACCAAGTGGCTAAGGCTATATCGGATGGCCCATGGTCCGCCCGTATATTCACTGGCTTTTTGCTGGCCTCCCAGTCGGGTAAGGCCGATTTCGTTGAACTGTGCGAGAGAATGATCGTTCCAGCAAATAGCCCTGCGTACCTGCAGGAGGTCTCGGTCAATTCTGCCTGAGGTATGATGCGTTGCGGAGATTCCGCCCACAACCCAATCTTGTAACCTTCCTAATTCTTTAAGTTTGTTGGCTATGGCTCGTGTAATACTGCGTGCCTGCCCTTCCAGTTGCATTAGGTTGAGTTCTGAAACTCCATTGGCTGTCCAAAGATCGGTGGGGAGTCGGACTTCTGCAAGTGTTTTGCCATCTAGATCAAAAGCGAGGCATTTGACCGCGCCAGTGCTGAAGTCCCAACCAGTGACTACTGCATTTTCAGGGACGCAACGAATAGGTTCAGTCACTTTCAAACTCCTTGGGTAAACAGGTCATCGGATTTATAGGTAATAGATTCTTACATGGAAAACAGACTGGCTCAAGGATTTGTGGTGAAATTAAACAGGCTAATAGAATCATTATGGCTCATATTTGTTTGATAAGTTTAAATGAAAGTTGCAAATCAATTGTTCAGGACGCTGATTGATTTTCTTGTTTGAAATCAATTTTTACAGGAGTGGTTGTTCTTGTGGGAAGAACAAGATACCCCATGGTTAAGGCGAATGTAAAACCGCCCAGCAGGCCTGCGATAACATCGGACAAAAAGTGAACTCCCAGATAAATTCTTGTGAAGGCTACCAACAAAGCTATTGATATTCCAAAAACGGGAAACAGGATTCTCAAGGTGGGGAATGCGGAAAGTCTAGCGATGATAATTGCGAACCCAGGATACAGTGCGGCTGCTGAAAAAGTGTGTCCGCTGGGAAAACTCGGTGATGTTGGGAGTTTTATTCCATCCAGGCGCATGAGATTTATTTCCGGCCTTTGCCTGTTTACCAGATGTTTGATTGATTCACAAGTAAGGCAAGCAGTGGAACTAAGCAGGATAAAAACCAAACATGCTTTCCAGCCTTTTGATTGTTGTAAATACAGTCCTAATATAGGGATAAGGATGATCATCAGACGGGAGTCGCCCAAATAAGTGCAAACTCTTAGAAGTTGATCCGCCCAATAAGGGGGGGTAAAATCAAGCATCTTTGTAGCCAGATTGTGGTCTAAATCGCTAATTAATGACATGCACACCATAATTAATCAAGTAAGTTTGCGATGCTACCCTTGTCGCAAGTGATATCAGGCTTCTAGAATAAACAATTAAGAAGTTTATGAAAACCGGAGAATAATATGAAGGCTAAGATTCATCCAGAGTATGTGGAAGCCACCGTTACTTGTGGTTGTGGCAATAAGTTTGTGACTCGTAGCACCAAGAAGACCATCTTGGTTGAAATTTGCTCGTCCTGTCACCCTTTCTTTACCGGAAAGATGAAGTTTGTTGATACAGCCGGTCGTATCGAAAAATTCCAAAAGAAATACAACTGGGACAAGCGCAAGAAGTCTGGCGAAGAAGCTTCTGCTCAAGAATCCGCAAAGTAGCTTGATTGTTATTGATGCCCCTGCCTTGTCATTGACTTGGTGGGGGCATTGGCTTTTTATCACCAAAGTGAATACCCATGCTTGCGGCATTTGAATCCATGGTGGCTAGGCATCAAGAGTTGGAAAACCAACTCTCCGACCCTGCCATTGTCTCTGACAGGGTTAAATTTGCCACAATTGCAAAGGAGCATGGCAAACTTGTCAAGCAAATCAAGCCTTACAATGAATTTAAAAAATTAGAGGCCGATATTGTTGCTGGTGAGGAGATGCTCGCGCTTATCGATGCCAAAGACGCGGAAATGCTCGCTTACACCCAGCAAGAATTGGCGGAGATGATCACCAGGAGGGATGCGTTAAAGACAAAGCTTGAGGATTTCCTTCTGGCAGGCGATGAAAATTACGACAAGCTCATTGTTGAAATTCGAGCAGGCACTGGTGGGGATGAAGCTGCGATTTTTGCTGGTGATCTTTATACCATGTACACTCATTACGCCCGCGCTCAGGGGTGGAAAGTTGAAAACATATCGTTTAGCCCAGGCGAGCATGGTGGGTACAAGGATGTGATTTTCAGCTTGGATGGTGAGAACGCTTATCAATTTTTAAAATTTGAGAGTGGTGGCCACCGCGTGCAGAGGGTTCCCGCGACGGAAACCCAAGGCCGTATTCATACTTCCGCCGCCACGGTTGCAGTGCTTCCTGAACCTGATGAAGTTCAGGTGGAGATCCGCGATGAGGACATAGAATGGGAGCGCATGCGGGCGGGTGGTGCGGGAGGGCAGCATGTCAATAAGACGGAATCCGCGGTGAGGATTGTCCATAAGCCCACAGGAATTGAAGTCAAATGCCAGGACCAACGCAGCCAGCACAAGAATTACGAGCAGGCGATGCGTGTTCTTCGTTCGCGCGTGCTGGAAATGATGCTTAAAAAAGCTCATGATGAGAGATCAGCCGCACGCAAGGAGCAGATTGGCTCGGGTGACAGAAGTGAACGAATTCGAACCTATAATTTTCCTCAGAATCGTTTCACTGATCATAGGATCAACCTGAATGTCTATAGGTTGGATGCCATCATGCTTGGAGAATTGGACGAAATTCTAAAAGCGTTGCGGGATCATGACAGGAAGATCCGGCTTGAGCAGGCAAAACTCACCTGACCATATTCCAAAAGAATTTAAATGCAAAACGAAAAAGACTGGACAGTTGGGGCTTTGCTAGACTGGACGACCCAGTATTTTGTCAAAAAAGATTGTCATTCTCCAAGGTTGGATGCCGAGGTTCTTCTGGCGCATTCTCTAAATCTTAAAAGAATAGACTTGTATGCAAGGTTTAATGAAGAAGTCGAGGAAGGCCCACGGGGAAAATTTCGTGAGCTTGTTAAAAGGCGGGCCGAGGGCTGCCCTGTCGCATATCTGGTTGGTGGCAGGGAATTTTACAGTCTGCCTTTTTTTGTAAACCAGGATGTTTTGATCCCAAGGCCGGATACCGAGTGTCTGGTTGATCTCGCGCTTCGCATCGGGAAAAAAGAAAACTGGAAGACTATATTAGATGTCGGAACAGGGTCTGGGTGCATTGCGATAGCTTTGGCTAAATCGCTTCCCCAGGTGCAAGTCGTTGCTGTTGATATAAGTGCCGGTGCGTTGAAAGTCGCTTCTCAAAATGCTGATACAAATAATGTCGCGAATCGAGTGAGTTTTAAATTGGGAGATCTTTTTGAAACACTTGATAAAAGCCTTAAATACGATGCGATCGTCAGTAATCCTCCTTACATTCCTGAATCAGATATTCAAAATCTTGAAAAAGATGTTAAAGACTACGAACCTCGGCTGGCATTAAGCGGAGGGGTTGATGGTTTTTCTGTGTTTGACCGTATTCTGGAAAATGCCTCGGCATTTCTCCTTCCTAAAGGGCATTTGTTCATTGAGATCGGCTCTGCCCAGGAAGAACACTCACGCCGTAGATTTGAAGCTTACCCGAATTTTTCTCTTCACCCTACCACCTTGGATGGTGGTCGTAATCCCAGGGTTCTGCATGCGACGATTCTCCAGTAAAAATGCCATATTCCGTTTTGTTTTTTGAGGGAATATAGTATGATTTATTGAGATCATTCATGTTAATTTTCCCGCCTGAGGTTTAAATGATCCGACTAATAAATATTTCCCAACTTTTAATGCTGGCATTGGTTTTTGTATTGGGTCGAAGCGATGCTGCTGAACTTTCCCTTCATGAAAAAATTGACGCGATTATTGATGCCAAGAATAAAGGCCGGGTTGTAAGCGCCCAATCCGATGATTATGAGTTTGTTCGAAGGGTATATCTGGATTTTGCTGGTCGTATCCCAACCGTTTCTGAAGTTGATCTATTTGTTGCAAACAAGGCCGCTGATAAGAGAAGGTCGCTGATTGAGCAACTTGTGAACTCACCTGCCTATGCGAAACAAATGGCAAACACTTTCCATATACATTTCATGGAAAGGCTGGGCGACAACAACGAATGGCTTAAATACCTTGAGGAATCCTTCAGGAAAAACAAGGGTTGGAATGTGATGGCAAGGGAAATCCTTCGGGGTGTTGGTTCCAAGGATGAAGTCAAGGGTTCAAGTTTCTTTTATTCCAAAAGGCTTGAAAATTACGGACAAAATCCTGTTGATTATTCCGCCCTTACCCGTGATGTGGGGCGTTTGTTTTTGGGCAAGGATTTGCGATGTGCGGAGTGCCATGATCATCTGTTCGTTGAGGAATACAAGCAGGCTGATTTCAAGGGTTTGTTCGCCTTTTTTCAAAACACTTATCTTTCTGATGCGAAAGCAGGGGTTGTCAGCGAGAAAATGACTTCAAAAAAGTTGGAGTTCATGTCGGTTTTCAAAAAGGAAAAAAAAGAGATTGCACCCAAGATTCCTGGCATGGCTGAGGTATCAATCCCTGAATTTAAGAAGGGTGAGGAATTCCTTGTTCCTCCGGACCCCAAGAAGAAAATTCAGGGAGTGCCTAAGTTCAGCCCGTTGGAAAAATTGTCTGAGCAACTGCCAACCGCATCCAATCCCGATTTTGCAAAGAATATTGTCAATCGCATCTGGTTCATTATGATCGGCCGTGGCTTGGTTCATCCATTGGATTTACATCATGCGGGAAACCCACCCTCTCATCCGGAGTTGCTTACCCTTCTTGCCAAGGAATTCAATGACCACAATTATGACATCAAGTGGCTTTTGACTGAGCTTGCGAACACCCGCGTTTATCAGCGATCAAGCAGGGTTGATGTTGGTAAAACCCCTGAGGTTCCCTCATATTTCGGTACTGCCATTGAAAAAAGAATTTCTGCCGAACAGTTGCTTGCATCAATCATGGTTGCAACAGGCAGATATGAGAAGTTGGATAAAAAAGACGGTAAATATCCTGAGATGCCCGAGGCTTTGAAAGTGAAGTTCATCAAGGCCTTTGCGAATGCCGCCCGTGACCCCGAGGATGAAATTGCTTTTTCGCTTAAAGCTGCTCTTTTTTTGTTGAATGATGATGCGGTGCTAGCCTTGTTGAAGCCAGAGGCGGAAAACACCACCGCGGCGTTAGTTAAGATGAAGCCTGACAATTTGATGATTGAAAAAGCTTATCTTGCTATCCTGTCTCGTAAGCCTGATCCTCAAGAAACCAAGGACGCTTTGGAGTTTTTGTCAAATCCGTCTATTGCAGGTGAAAGTGGTGTAAAAAACCTGGTCTGGGCACTGCTTTCCTCCTCAGAGTTTAATTTGAATCATTGATTTTAATCGCAGAGAAACATGATGAAAAATTTATGCACGCCGAAAGATCATTTGTTTTCCCGAAGGGAATGGCTTGGGGCTTCTGCTTATGGAGCAGCCTCATTTGGTGCGGCAGGAATGCTTGCACAACCTGCGATTGCAGAAGAACTTCGTAAAAATGACAAACAGGTGTTGTTTGTCTGGCTTGATGGTGGAATCAGCCAGCTTGAAAGTTGGGATCCCAAGCCTAACACCACTTTTGGTGGCCCATTCAGGGCCATACCTACCAAAGTCCCTGGTATTCATATTTCAGAGCTTCTTCCAAAATGCGCATCTCACATGGATAAATTGGTTTTGGTCAGAAGTCTGAGTACCAAGGATAATTCCCATTCTGCTGGTGTTGATAGAATTCAGCGTGGTGATCCCAAGAACCGCGGAGTCACTTACCCATATCTGGGATCCGCTGTTTCCAAGTTGATGGGGCCATGTTCCTCGGGAATGCCCCCCTATGTTTGGATCAAGCCGATGAGTGGTGGATTTATCACCAAGGATGCCGGCTTTTTGGGGCCCAAGTATGGTGCGATTGCCTTTGGTGATGGCAAAGCCCCTGAAAATCTTCTCAAGCCCGAAAGCCTTTCCCTGGAGGCCGATATCGCCCGCAACGAATTCCGGGAAAAACTTGATAAAACCTACAGGCTTACCCGAAGGAAGGAAAGTAGCGAGGCAGCCAGCACGGTGTTTGACATGGCGGCCAAGCTGCAAAAACGCATGGACCTTTTTGATCAGTCTAAGATGCCCTCCAAGGACATCGAACGATATGGAAAGACAGAGTTTGGAAGGCACATGCTTCAGGCCAGGCGTATGCTTGAAGCGGGTGTGAGGTTTGTGAAAGTGACATCCTACGGGTGGGATACCCATGGTGATAATTTCAACGGGCATCTTAGTCTGGTTCCAAAGGTTGATGTTGCGTTTGCAGCAATGCTGGAAGACTTGCAGGAGCGGGGAATGCTTGATAATGTCCTCGTGATTCTCATGTCTGAATTTGGTAGGACCCCCCGCATCAACGGGCATCTTGGAAGAGATCACTGGCCTGAAGCTTGGTCTTTGGCCATGGCTGGTTGCGGGCTTAAAAAAGGACTAGTTTCAGGGAAAACAAACAAGCTTGGAACGGAAGTTGAAGGGGATGCCCACGATATTGGTTCAATGTTCCATGTCTGGTTCAAGGCTCTTGGCATCGATTCCGCCCAGACGGAATATGACAACCAGGGACAACCCCTGCCCATTGCAAATGAAGAGTGCAAAATTATTTCAGAGGTTCTTGCCTGATTCATTCATTAATAAGGTGATAATTTATGAAGGAAGATTCCAAGGAACTGGCGCTTAAATACAAGACAAAGAAAGTTGTTGATCTTCAATGCCCTGTGCAAATTTGTGCCGCGCGCTTTAGCCCTTGTGGAAGCGTGCTGGCGGCGGCTTGTTTTGATGGTTCAGTTCGCAGGTGGGATTCCTCCTCGGATAAATTCACTGAAATTGCACCTTTGGCCGGGCACAATGGTTGGGTTCAAGCTATTGCATTCCACCCAACAGCCAAACAGTTGTATTCCGCTGATTCCTGGGGCAAATTGATGGCATTCAACTATGCTGAAAAGGAATCCAAGCCGGTTTGGAAAAATGAAAAAGCCCACGATGGCTGGATTAGAAAGATTTCACTTAGTCTTGATGGCAAATTTTTGGCGACTTGTGGTTCCGACAAAACAGTCAAAATTTGGTCAGCGATTGATGGTACCCCTGTCAAAGAATTCAAAGACTTTGGGTGGGATCTGCTTTCCCTTGCATTCACCCCGGATTCCAAGGCCATTTTGGTTGGAGATCTTCAGGGAAAAATAGCACAGATTGAAGTGTCTTCTGGAAAGCGAATCCGTGAGCTGGATGCCTCGGCGATGTACAAACTTGACCGCCTGCAGGATGTGGGAGGAGTTCGGTGCTTCGCATTTGATTCAAAGGGCGAGAAACTTGCCTGCGGCGGAATTAATCCAAATCGTGGGGGATTTGTCCAGGGGCCATCCCTTGTCCTTGTTTTTGACTGGAAGACTGGCAAGGAAATTTCCCGTGTTCAATCCGGTAGTGAGAATGATGGATATGTTTATGATCTGCATTTTATGACTGACACAGTTCTTGCTGGAGTAAGCAGTGGCCAGCCGGGAAATGGAAAGGTGTTTTTCACCCTGATGGGCGAGGCCCAACCCTTTGTAAGCCTTACGAACATGCCCAATTGTCATTCTTTCGCGCTTCATCCTGCAGGCAAAAAAATTGCCGTTGTTTCCACCAATTCAAACAGTTCAGGCAACGGCAAAGTTCTTGATAAGAACAAGGAATATGCATCTAATTTCTCCCCCATAAATATTTTGGAAATACCCACCTGATTTTTTTGAATCAACTTGCTTATGATACCTTTATGCCTGTAAGTTAGTACTACAGATCTAGCTTATATTTAGGGGATGGTATGGATTCTAAAAAGCAATTTTACTTGGATTTTCTACAGGAAGAGGGCTATCGGCCCTCAATTGATGATGATGGGGATGTTGTATTCAAGCATGAGGGCGTCACCTATCTTCTTTTTGTTGAAGAGGAAGATGCCAGCTATTTCAGGCTAGTATACCCTGCTTTCTGGGAGATCAGCACCCCCGATGAAGAGGAAAAGGCCGCGGGTTTCATGATGGATATCAATGCCGAGATGAAGGTTGTCAAACTATATCAGTTGGGTGACAAGGTATGGGCCGGTGTTGAGATGTTTTGCGAGCCGATTGATAATTGCAAATCAGTTTTTCAGCGATGCTTGAGGGTTTTGCAACTTTCCTCAAACAGGTTTTGTGAAATGATGCGGGATTC
>SYCV01000058.1 GCA_005786805.1 Planctomycetia bacterium
ATGACTATTCTTGATCATGAATCATTTATGAGGCGAGCCATTGAACTGGCTTTGAATGTTCCCAACCTTCCTTTTGGAGCATTGATCGTAAATCGTGATACCAACGAAATTCTCGCTGAAGGTTGGAACAAAACCGATATAAACCCAACATGGCATGGCGAAATCGATGTAATCAACCAACTCGCATTGCGCAAGGGGGAAAGGGACTGTTCCGGGTTGGTGTTATACACAACCGCCGAGCCTTGCCCCATGTGTCAGGCTGCAATTCTTTGGGCCGGTATTGGCATGGTGGTATTTGGCACCTCGATAAGATTTTTGCAACAAAATGGCTGGTATCAGATTGATATAACTTCTGAAGAGGTTGTTCGCCGTAGCCCACATTGGCATTGCGAAGTGATCGGTGGAGTTCTCGAGAAAGAGTGTAATCAGCTTTTTCTAAATAGCCATGGATAAGTGCTGTTTTCTATGTATTTTCTGGGAAGCTTTTATGTCTAGATTATTTGCTTCGCTGAGCGTGTGGAACTCGGTTTTTTACATCTTCCCTATGTGAACTTTTGTCTTTGGACAGTCTCGTTCTGAAAATGAGGCTTCCGTTGAGATAAACACCCGCGTCTTTAACGATCGGAAATCATCTCCCCGTTAAACCTAATAATACATCTTAGAACTCTTTAGTTGCATGGATTGTTTTTGGCGGACATACCAAAGGTAATGTTTAAGCTTTTTGGCTGTTAAAGATTTTCGTAATTAGTTCCCATGAAAATTCTTGGCGCCCGAAGTGTTCTGAAATGTAGTTATCTTGTGCATTCTCTTTTATAACAAAAGTGCCATGGGCGACACAGGCATGGTTCTGGTTCATTAATTGATACAAAGGGCGGTGCCGGTAAATTTTGGAAAGAGGGGCGGGATGGAAAGGGAGAGTTACTTACTTCGCTTCCAAGGAGTAAACTTTTGTATCAAATGCCTCAGTGTGTTATTCTTAATGAAAAGTGATGATTCATAATTTATGTGGGAGTGAGATTTTCATGAAATATGCTCTCATGCTTCCATTGATATTTCTGGCTTTTGACAACTTGCAGGGAAATGAATCCCACGAAAATTTACCTTCGCCACAAGCATCATCCAAATTGCAATGGGTGACCACCGAGGTGAAAGGTCGTGGAGTTTCCTTTCATAGCTTAGAAAGCAAGGCCGCCGGTTGCAGGGTGAGTTATCACCTTTACCGCCCCGCTGTATATGGTAGCCAGCCGGCGGTAAGATTTCCCGTGGTCTATTGGTTGCACGGTTCAGGTGGGGGTCTTGCCGGCATTCCCAAAATCGCCGCTCATTTTGATGATGCTATTGATGCGGGTAAGCTGCAACCGTGCCTCGTGGTTTTTGTCAATGGTTTGGTCGAGGGCATGTATGTCGATTGGAAGGATGGTACCGCGCCGTTGGAGTCGGTGATCATCAAGGATCTATTGCCACATATAGACGGAAATTACCGCACGGTTGCAACACGCGAAGGTCGGTTGCTCGACGGCTTCAGCATGGGTGGATATGGCGCTGCCAGACTTGGATTCAAGTATCCGGAATTATTTGGGGCAATTTCGATCATGGGAGCTGGGCCGTTGCAGCCCGATCTCACCAACGGACCAAGAGCCAGCAGGCAGAAGGCCAGCCAGGTTCTTGAGAAAGTGTATGGTGGTGACCCGGATTATTTCAAGAGTGTCAGCCCTCGAAGCCTTGCCGAAAAAAACAGGGAAAGATTGCTAGAGGGCCTCCTGATTCGCCATGTGTGCGGAGACAAGGATGAGACCTTCACCAACAACAGGGAGTTCCATGAGTTTCTGGAACGGCTCAAGATTCCCCATTCGTGGATAGTTCTACCGGGTGTTGACCATAACCCGCTGGCTGCAATTGAAAAAATGGGTGATTCCAACTGGAATTTCTATCGACAGGCATTCCAAAAGAAATCTGTTGGAAAAGATCTTAAGCAAAAGACTGATTTCGAGGTTTTATTCAAGGTCAAGGATAAGGAACGCAGGTGCATTATTGTCAACGCTCCAACGGGTGATGAGAAAAGGCCGGCGGTAATCGTGCTTCACGGTGGCATGGGTAGTGCGAGCCTGATGCGTTCAAGTTCCGGGTTCGATAGCCTGGCAAAGTCCGATGGTTTTATGGTGGTTTATGCGGAGGGAACCGATTTCGGTGACAATCGCCATGCATGGAACACGGGTTATCTTCTAAGGCGGATGGTTGGCGATGCTGATGACTTTGCTTACTTTGATCTTTTACTGGACAGGCTTGTTGCTCAACATGGTGCGGATCCTTCAAGGATCTACATGACAGGAGGATCCAACGGTGGCATGATGACATTTGTTTATGCAGTGGCCAGGGCAAACCGTCTTGCTGCAATTGCACCGGTGGTATCATCGATGTTCACCTTTGAAGTGAACCCTTCTGTTCCGCTTCCCATCCTCATCATTAATGGAGCCAAAGATGAAGAGGTGCCGATTGAGGGTGGCATGAGTCGAAATCCCATCGTTCGCAGATCACAGCAGTCACCATTCAAGCCTTTGGAGGAAGTAGTTGAATTCTGGGTGAAGGCCAACAAATCCCGTTTGCAGCCTGAAACCAAAATTCAGGGAACGCTCACCAGGAAGTCTTACGCTGCGACGCCCATGGGTGCCGTTACCGAGTTTTTGGTGGATTCCGCGGGTGGTCATGGTTGGCCTGGAAGCAAAAGCAGGCGTGGTGGAAATTCACCTATCTCATCATTTAACGCTGCTGAAGTCATTTGGAATTTCTTCAAGGACAAGCAGAGGAGGTGATCCATGAAGTTGACTTTTTATGGAGTGACCGTGTTAGTCTTTTTGCTGGAAACTGCTCATTCTCCCCAAGTGGTGCAACCAAAACTCATTGCGAAGTGATCGGTGGATTTCTCGAGAAAGAGTATAATCGCCTTTTTGATAATAATCTTGGATGATTAACAATGGTCGCATGTATTCAAGAATGTTGGCAGGTTTTTATTCATGGCACTATTTGAACGGTATATAGGGATTGATTATTCAGGTGCCCAGACGCCTGTAAGCAGCTTGCCCGGTCTTCGGGTTTATATGGCCTCACCCGGCCAGCCAACTCTTGAAATCAAAGCTCATGAGAGTGGGATTGTGCCCTCCAAAAAACATTGGTCGCGCAGGGGGATAGCTGAGTTCCTGGCTCGTGAACTAGAGTCAGGATCATGTGCATTGGTGGGTATCGACCATGGATTTTCGTTTCCTATTTCCTACTTTGAAAAACACTCATTGGCCCATGACTGGCATGAGTTTCTAGATGATTTCCAAAAGCATTGGCCCACGGATTTGGATCACATGAAAGTTGATTTGATAAGGAATGGCACCGAGGGGAAAGGTTCACTTCGCATGGGGAATTCCCGTTGGCGAAGGTTGGCAGAGCAGCGCTGTAAGGCCAAATCGGTGTTTCATTTTGATGTGCAGGGGTCGGTCGCAAAGTCTACTCATACGGGTCTTCCCTGGTTGTTGTATTTGCGTAGGCAGTTGGGCAAACGGTTACACTTCTGGCCGTTTGATGGCTGGCAACCCCCAAAAGGCAAGTCGGTCATCGCCGAGGTTTATCCCTCTTTATGTAACCAGAATTATCCCAATCAGGGTGTGAGTCCAGATCAGCATGATGCTTATTGCGTGGCCAGGTGGATGC
>SYCV01000059.1 GCA_005786805.1 Planctomycetia bacterium
CCACTCCCACGACCCGGTTCACATCCCAGTTTAAATCATCGCCATTCAATTTGATTTTCAAATGAGTCAATCCGTTGAACAACACCCATTCACCCAGTGTCTCGGGCAGGCCGTCACCAACCGCTTTCACCACATCAGATGCGAATAAAGGATCTAGCGCTCCCACCAAATGGTAAAGCGGTAGGCTTGCAACAGGTTCCTTCATCACATGATCCTCAATCCTGACACCCTTGAAATCCGAACCAAGAAAGCGGCCAAGGTCGTTATCTAAAAATTCACATCCATAGGTGTGGTAACAGCTCAATTGGTGTGCTTTGCCATAAGCGTCATGCAATGCAGCATCGAACGGACTGGCACATACCAATGTCGCAAGCGGGGGGATGGGGTCATCCAGGTTTAATTTACGGCCTTCCGCCTCCGCTTTGCTTATCAACTCTTTTTCCAGCTCCCAGGTGATTTCAATCGGGTGACCGCTTGTTTTTGTTTTTCCGTAAATTGACGCGCAACTTGCTGCCACTGCTTTCATCGCGCTTAATGTTTTGTCGTATACCATGGTTTTAGAGGGGAACGCCCAGATGTTTCCCAGAGGCATCGACCCTTTTCCCACGCTTCTTTTTCCAAGCGAGGTTTCAACTTCAATCTCCGCATTCAGGACCGTGACCCTGTCAACTGCGACACCACCAAACTTGATCATCGTCCGGTATGAAAAATCCTCGGTGCTAAAACTTACATTTTTTATCGTGATGTCTGTAGGTCTCATGCTTTCCTCGTTGTAGAATTACCATTGTGTATAAGGACAATATCCACGCACTCCGCCCCAGGCGCAAGCGCTTACTTTTTGTTTTGAAAGGTTCCGTCCATGAAACTGATTCCATTGATCCTTGCTTTGGTTGTCCCATTTCAGACCGAGGGTATTGAGGATCTCCTTAAAGTCGACCAGGCTCTTCGTGGCAGGGATTTTAAAAAAGCCGTAAAGCTTGCTGATGAAGCCATCGCAAAAAGCCCGAAGAATGAGAGACTCCACTATTTTCGCGGGCTGGCTAACTCCGGCTTGCACGATTACGCCGCCGCACTCAAGGATTTTGATAATTCCCTAAAGATCAACCCCAAATTTTATAACGCTCTCGATCAGCGGGGCAGTGCCAACTTCCGCCTGGGCAACATGAAGGAGGCGGGCGCTGATTTCGATGCTTTCATCAAGAATGTTCCCGATGAATATCCAGGCCACTGGCGCAGGGGTATCGTCCTTTATTACCTCGGTCGTTTCAAGGAGGGCAAGGAACAGTTCGAATCCTACCAAAAGGTTGAAAGTAATGATGTGGAGAACGGCGTATGGCATTACCTTTGTTTCGCCCGTGCGGAAACCCCTGAAAAAGCCAGAGCAGCCATGCTTCCAATCCAGGGCGACCGCAGGGTCCCCATGACGGAAGTCTACTCCATGTTCCAAGGAAAGTTCGCCCCCGAAAAAGTGCTTGAGATCGCCTTAAAAGCGCCTGCCGACCAGGAGAAAATTGCGCCCTTTTACGCCCACCTTTACCTTGGGCTTTATTATGAATCCATCAATGATCGGAAAAAAGCCGCTGAACACATGGAAAAAGCCGCAAACCTAGGACCACTGGATCATTACATGGGTGATGTCGCAAGGGTTCATTGGAATATTCTGAAAAAAGACAAGGATCGTTGATCAGGATGGTCACGCAAACCATGATTCCTCCACTGGATGACCTGGTGGAGAAACATATGCACAGGGAAGTGGTCTCGCTTAAGACAGGCCAGACTGTCGCGGAGGCTCTTGAGAGCATCCGAGGCTCACCCTCTTTTTCCTCGAGGATCATCTACTTTTATGTGGTGGATCCTGATGGGAAACTGCAGGGTATAATGGCCACCCGTGCGCTTCTTCTCAGCCAGCCTGAAAAACTTATTGATGATTTGATGGTCAGGCGCCCAGTCGCCATTCCTTCCTTCGCCACCATCTTTGATGCCTGCGAATTTTTCACCATGTACAAGTTCCTCGCCTTTCCCGTTGTGAATGAAAAAGGCACGCTCGTGGGAATGCTGGACATACGGACATACAACGCTGAAATGAGCAGCATGAACGAGGACCTTTCCAAGGGTATCCCCAAAAAAACCTATGATGATCTTTTTCAGCTTATCGGGGTGCATTGGGAGGAAGCTAAAACCTCGGGTATCTGGAGTGGTTTCTCGGCAAGATTTCCATGGTTGGTTTGTAATGTTTTGGGGGGATTGGTGGCGGCTTTTCTTCTTGGTTTGTTTGAATACGAACTTGAGGAATTTGTCGTGCTGGCCCTTTTTATTCCCGTTGTACTTGCACTTGCTGAAAGTGTCGCAATCCAATCTGTTAGTATTTCGCTGCAATCCATGCATGATGATGGCTTGACTTGGAAAAAGCTTGTCGCAAAGCTTTACCGTGAGGTTTTTACTGGGGTTATCCTTGGTATCGCAACAGCGCTACTGGTTGTGGTTTATTCCTACCTCCTGTATCGGGAGTTACGCTTGGTTGGTGCCTTGTTGATTGGTATCAGTGGTGGCGTCACTTGCGCGGCTGCCGCTGGGCAGGGGGTTCCTAGTTTTTTGAAAATTCTAAAAATGAATCCACAAGTAGCCGCGGGGCCCATCGCCCTTGTTTGTGCTGACATGGCGGCGCTGTTGTTTTACCTGCTTTCAGCAAGATTTTTTTTCGGTTAGCAAAGGAGAGAGACTTACCTTAGAATCCTTTATAGAATAAAACGAAGCAATTGCGCTCATAGCTCAGGGGATAGAGCATCGGTTTCCTAAATCGAGGGTCGTAGGTTCAATTCCTA
>SYCV01000060.1 GCA_005786805.1 Planctomycetia bacterium
CAATACCGTTGTGGACCATCTTCACAAAATGGCCTGCACCTGAGGGACCGCAATGAAGATAACCCTCTTCAGCGGTTCCTTGGTTTTTTGGTCTTCCTGGTGTTCGGTCAATGTTGCCTATGCCAGGGGCCAGACACTTGAGGATAGGATCGATGTGGGTCACAGCTTCTTTTGGTCCCCCCACCATCATGCAGTATCCACGGTCGATACCCCAGATGCCACCACTAGTGCCAACATCAACGTAATGAATGCCTTTTTTCTTAAGTTCCTGTGATCTCCTTACATCATCTTTGAAGTAGCTGTTGCCGCCATCGATGATGATATCACCGGATTCCATGAGGCTGCCGAGTTCCTTGACGGTGCTTTCAGTTGGATCGCCGCAAGGTACCATGACCCAAACCACCCTGGGTTTGGGAAGCTTTTTGATAAGATCGGCAATGGATGATGCGCCAATCGCTTTCTTTTGCTCGTATTTTTTGACAGTCTCTGGACTGCGATCGTACACATAGCAGGTATGGCCATTTCTTATAAGCCTTTCAACCATGTTGCCACCCATTCTTCCCAAACCAACCATTGCCATATTCATTAGAGAACTCCAATTTTTAAAAGAAGAAAATTACTTACGAAACAACTCTTTTGTAAGGTTGAAGTTGTTGTCACCGATGAGAACAATTTCAGCCATATTTATGAAGAAGCCAGTGTCCACAACTCCGGGAATATCAATGATGGATTTTTCCAGAGAGTTTGGATCACCAGTAGGTGGAATTACACAATCAAGAATAAGGTTGCCATTGTCGGTAATCCCCTGGGTTCCATTTTTAATCCAAATATCCCCATGAATGCCCAACAAACCGAGTTTGTGTTTAACTAGAGGAGCAGCAAATGGAACGATCTCAACTGGAAGTTTGCCCCGGGTGCCCAATTTGGGAACGATCTTATCATCGCCCACCAAGATGATGAATTTCTTGGCAGATGATGCGATGATTTTTTCACGGACCAAAGCCCTGCCGTATCCTTTGATTAAATTTAGTTCAGGGTCAACCTCATCAGCTCCATCGATAGCGCAATTGATTTTCCCAATGGCCTCCTCAAGTGGAATTAATGGTATGTTTAAAGATTTGGCAAGGGTTGCTGAGTCTTCGGAAGTTGGAACCCCTTGAATATTTAATCCATTTTTTACCTTTTCACCCAAAAGCTTTATGAAAGCAGTTGAGGCCCTTCCTGAACCAAGGCCAACCACATCCCCACTTTTGATAAATTCAACGGCTTTTTCGTATATAGTCATTACTTTTGGGCAACCCTTTTTATATTCGGGTGTCCTATGCCTTTGAGTTCTTTTTAATTTGATCTTTGGCAGCCGCAATAACAGCATCGGTGGTGAAACCAAATTTCTTCTGCAATGCTTTAAGTGGGGCAGAAGCTCCAAATCCATGCATGCCAATCACTGCTCCATCCAAGCCAACAAATCGTTCCCATCCAAAGGTTGACGCCATTTCGACGGCTACCCTAGCACGAACGGAGCTGGGGAAAACCTCTTCATGATATGCTGGGTTTTTGGCGCAGTAATGGTTGTAAATTTCCCAGGAGGGGATACTAACCACCCTGGATTTTATCCCTTCTGCCACTAACTTTTCGTGGGCTTCAACACATAATGAAACTTCACTTCCTGTTCCAATCAAGATCACATCAGGTTTGCCCTTGGATGCATCGGCAAGAATATATGCCCCGCGAGCTAGGCCGCTGGCAGGCGCGTATTTTGCGCGGTCCAATGTGGGGAGATCCTGTCGAGTGAGAACCAAAACCACAGGTTCATGCCTGATGGGCATTAGAAATCGCCAAGCTTCCGCAACTTCATTGGAATCACAGGGGCGAATGGTGGTGATTCCGGGCATGGCTCGTAGGGAAGGCAGATGCTCGATTGGCTGGTGAGTGGGGCCATCTTCGCCGACACCGATTGAGTCATGGGTGAAAATATATATGACTGGTATTTCCATGATGGAGCCAATTCTTATCGCACCACGGCCATAGTCACTGAAAATCAGAAAGCCTGAACCATAGGTTCTTAACTTGCTAAGAGTCATGCCATTGATAATCGCACCCATGGCATGTTCGCGAATGCCGAAATGAAAATTTCGGCCAATGTAATTCCCGGCCTCAAAGTCTCCTGCTGCTTCTTTTCCGTCCTTTTTGTATGTCAATCGTGTCTTGGTACTTGGGGCAAGATCTGCAGCACCTCCCAATAACCATGGCACATGAGGGGCGATCGCATTAAGAACCTCAGCAGAGGCATTGCGTCCGGCCTTTCCTTTTGGATCGGCTGGAAATGTCGGAATATCCTTGTCCCAACCCTCAGGAAGTTGCCTTTTCTCCATTAATTCAAGTTGTTTTGCGAGTTCGGGATACGCCTTTTTGTAATCTTGAAACAGTTTGTTCCATGATGCGCTGGCTTCCGCTCCCCGTTTTCCAAGAAGGTCTTGGAAGTGTTGGTATACCCCATCTTGAACATCAAAAGTTTTATCAGGGTCCAATCCATAATTAATCTTCGCGGCTTTGATCGCGGCATCTCCCAGAGGTTCACCGTGTGCTGAATGATGATCTTCTTTTCCGGGCACACCCCAGGCAATCAGGCTGTCAATGATAATAAGGGTTGGCTTGTCATTATTGTGAAGGAAACTGTTGATGCCCCGTTCGATCATATCAAGATCGTTGGCATCGCCAACGCGGGTCACATTCCATCCCAGACCAATAAAGCGTGTCGCGACATCCTCTGAAAACGCAAGGCTGGTATGGCCCTCGATGGTTATACGATTGTTGTCGTAAATCCAGCACAGATTGGAAAGTTTCAAGTGTCCTGCAAGGGATGCGGCTTCGTTGGAAATCCCTTCCATCATGCAACCATCACCGCATACCGAATATACATTATATTTAAAAAGTTCAAAGCCCGGGCGATTGAAATAAGCCGCAAGCCATCGTTCAGCCATTGCCATGCCCACTGAAGTTGCAAGGCCCTGCCCCAGAGGGCCGGTAGTGGTCTCGACACCGCTGGTCCAGTGGTATTCTGGGTGCCCAGGTGTCTTGCTGTCGAGTTGCCGGAAAGTCTTGATTGCATCAAGGCTTACAGCGGGTTCGTTTGAGATATTATAATTTGAATCAACAGATTTTATGCCTGACAAATGAATCATCGAATAAATAAGCATTGAAGCGTGACCAGCTGAAAGCACAAATCTGTCCCTATTCGGCCAAATTGGGTTGGCAGGATCGTAGTTGAGGAATTTTTGCCAAATCGTGTAAGCAAGGGGTGCCAGTGAAACAGGTGTTCCAGGATGCCCAGAATTTGCTTTTTGAACCGCATCCATTGCCAAAGTTCGAATACTGTTGATTGACTTTTGAGCTGGTGTTTTATTCCGGTCTGCGTGTGATATTTCTGCTGCCACTAGATTGACTCCCTTAATGTATTAGAACTTAATACAAACTTTAAAATCGTTCAGATTTTACGCTTTTTCATACTAGGTTACCTTAATAAACAAATTGGTTTTTACAAGAGAATTAAAATCATTTCACGATTTTTTGGGGGTGCCAAATATCAAGGATTTGTCTGGTAATTACTTTGTGAATTGTCTTTTTATGCGCAGGTTTGAGTGTTATCATCAGTGCTTATGAAACATTGATTTGGTGATTTTCGTGTCCTTCCATCCTGTTTTCATGAAAGGAAAAACCCATGGATAATAACTTAGACCGAAGAGGATTTGTTACAAAAGTTTCAGCGTTTGGTGTAGCCAGTGCCTTTGCTGGTGCTGCCATTGCGCAGGAAGATGCTGGATTTGTGCTTCCAAAACTGCCTTATGCTTTTGATGCCCTTGAACCGCATATTGATGCCAGGACTGTTGAGATCCATTACGACAAACACCACCGTACTTATGTTTCCAACTTGAACAAGCTTCTTGCTGGTAATAAAGAATTGATGAAAATGGAGATTCATCAACTGGTCGGGAATATATCAAAGGTTCCCGAAACGATCAGGCAGGGTGTTATCAACAATGCTGGCGGAAATGTGAACCACATTTTGTACTGGGATGTGATGGGTCCCAAGGGGGGCGGTTCTCCTACTGGTGCGATCGCAAAAGCGATAGATCAGGCATTTGAAAGTTTCGATAAGTTCAAGGAAAAAGTGAACCAGGCGGGATTGACTCGTTTTGGCAGCGGTTGGTCCTGGCTTGTGGTTGATTCCACCAAGAAACTTCAGGTTATCAGCACTCCAAACCAGGATAGTCCCTTGATGAATGGCCATACACCAATTTTAGGCATTGATGTTTGGGAGCATGCTTACTATCTGAAATACCAAAACAAAAGGGCTGATTATCTTGCTGCCTGGTGGAATTTGGTTAACTGGAAGGCTGTTTCAGATCGCTTTGGGGCTGCTATTTCTAAAAGTTAAGCTTATTTGCATATGTTTTAAAAGGGAAGTGCTTTATGCACTTCCCTTTTTTTATCTTGATCCCGCTGGCTGTCTCATGGCTTTCATGGACTCCCATTGCTCCTGCGTCATAATCACTTCTCGGGCTGAACTTCCGTTGTAAGTTCCCACAATCCCATCTTCAGCCATGAAATCTATAAGTCTTGCTGCCCTGCCGTAGCCAACGCCAAGGGATCGTTGCAACAAAGAAACACTGCCTCTGCCTTCACGAATGACAACCTCAACAGCAGCCTCGTACAAATCATCCCTGGATCTAAGTTTTTCAGCAAGGTCCTTGGTGGCGGAATCTTCGTCCTTGGTCTCAAGTTGCATAAGTTCCTGTGCGTAGCATGGTTCGCCTTCCAGGTTCTCCACAATATTGCTTATTTCCCTGTCACTTGCAAAAGTGCCTTGCGCCCTGACAAGAATGCTTGTTCCGGGTGGCAGGAAAAGCATATCGCCTTTCCCAAGAAGTTTATCCGCGCCCATTTCATCAAGTACAACTCTGGAATCAGATTTGTTGACAACCTTGAAGCAGATTCTGGATGGCATGTTGGATTTGATGAGGCCAGTGATTACATCCACGGTTGGTTTTTGTGTCGCGACAATCAAATGAATGCCCGCCGCCCTGGATTTTTGAGCAAGCCTGATGATATGTGTCTCGACTTCTTTTTTCATGGTCATCATCAAGTCGGCCATTTCATCAATGAAAATAACAATATAGGGCATTTTTGCTGGAATTTTGGATCGATCTTCATCCTCAGCGGGTTCCACCCTTCGCATTATTTCATCGTTGCCCAGTTCATTATACCCAGCGATATTTCTGACCTTGGCCCGCCTTAATAATTCGTACCTTTCCTCCATTTTTTCGACGGCCCAGGCAAGAATCGCCTCAGCCTTCTTCATGTCATGAACTACAGGATGCATCATATGGGGGATTTTGGTGAAATTACTAAGTTCGACCACCTTGGGGTCAATCATGATCATTTTAATTTCATCAGGGGTCCGGGTCATCAGCATGCTGAGGATGATGGTGTTCATACAAACAGATTTACCTGTTCCCGTGCTACCTGCTATCAATAAGTGCGGCATGTCTGCCAGGTCGTAAACCAATGGCTTACCTTCAGAATCTTTTCCAAGGAACAAAGGTATTTTTAAGCTTTTAAGCCTTGGACCAGTAAGTTGAAGGACTTCCTTAAGGCGAACTTCCGCCCTTGTTTCATTGGGTATTTCCACGCCAACGGTATTTTTGCCCGGAATCGGGGCAACGATTCTAACACTCGGTACTTTTAAGTTAAGAGATATATCATCATTCAACCTTGTGACTTTGTTGACTCTTAAACCTGTTTCGAGTGTAAGTTCGAATTGCGTAATTACCGGACCGGTATTTATGCCGACAACCTTGATGTTCAATCCGAAATCAAGGAATGTTTTTTCAAGCAAAAGCGCCCGGTCCCTTAATTCCTGCTCCTGCGTGTTCACGGCAAGAGGCTTTGGATCCTCAAGCAGGCTCATTGGAGGAAGTTCATATTTTTCTGAAGAGCTAGCCCCGGCTAATAATGGCCCAGATTTATTTTCATGCTTTGCATTGAACTTTTCATGATGGAAAATTGGTATGCCATCATTTTGTTTTTCTGGAGTCTTTGTTATTTGTTTTTCAACGATAGGTTCCTTCAATTCATTATGTAATATTTCAAGGTTGGTGGATTCTTGCTTGATTTCAACTGCTTGAGGGATGATTTTCCTGGTCAGTAGGATGATTTTTCCAAATAAAGTTGCAAGATGAACGATGGTCTTAATTGCTTTTGTAATCAAAAACCGAGAAAGCGTTGCCAGAATATTCCAAACGGCCGGCAATGCAAGAAAAGATGCTGACAGCGCTAGCATTACCCCGATTGGCATCATCAACCATTCAGCAAGATACTGTTTTGATTCTAGGAAAATGAGTGTTCCCAAACTTCCCCCTGGGCCAGCGGGAGATACCATTGGCAGGGAATCTTGATTGAGAGTTGCCAAGACTGAAACCGATGGAATCAGGACAAACCATCCCGTCAACCTTAGAATCCATGTAATAGGGTGGTTTCTTAACAATAATCCAAAAACCATCGTGAACCATGTGCCTAAAACAAAAAAAGAGGAGAGTCCCAGGAATTTAAAAATCGTTCCCGAAATCCAGGTTCCTATGGAACCAATTGGATTTTTGGATGTCGCTTCTGGTAATTCATATTGGGTAGGAAATGGCGGGTCCTGCCCTAGCATTGCAATACCCAATATAAAACCAAAAAATAGCATGCCAGTGGCAACGGCATCCCAGAACCAATTTCTCGGCTTGGGTGGTTCAATTGGTTTTTTTGTTGCAAAAAACAAACTTTTACCTTGAAGTTGGACTTCTCAAAAGAAACGGAAAATTCACACGAGCAACCTTGTCGCTCTATCTCCATTAAAACTTTAGCTTAAAGAGGATAAAAAATGATTAATATTGGTTTATTTGAACCGGAAATTCCACCTAATACGGGCAACATAGCACGATTATGCGGGGCAGTGGGGGCACCTTTGCATCTGATAGGTAGGTTGGGTTTTAGAATTGACGATAAATCCTTGCAAAGAGCGGGACTTGATTATTGGGATTCTGTTTTGATTCATACCCATGATTCTTTTTCAGATTTTGAAAAAATCATTGCGCCTGGCAGATTATTTTGTTTTTCCAGCAGGGCATCTATTCCATTTACAAAAGTTCAGTTCAGGCCCGGTGATGGTCTTCTTTTCGGCCCAGAATCCCAAGGATTGCCGAACTGGATACTTGATAAATACGAATCAAACCAGATTTTGATTCCCATGCCGGGTTCTAAATCCATCCGTAGTTTAAATCTGGCAACTTCGGTTGGGATTGCCGTTTATGAGTGTTTGCGCCAATTGAACGGCTGGTAATATTTTTCCTTCAACCGTTATGTCAATACTTGGTCGAGTAATAGCAAATCCCAGGACGATAAATTCAAAGTGCTTGTTTGTACTAGTTTTTATGGGGTCTGGAATGGAATCAGTAATAACATTGCCTGACTTGGATAATATCAAGCAGCATATACATGAAAAATTGTGCCTAAGGGAAAATTTAGACCCTAATACGACCCCGTTAAAAATCAACAAAATAACACGATCTGGCAAGACTTGTGGGCTATTTTTTGAAATTAAAGGTCCAAGGATGGTACGCTGTTATGCTCTTTGGGCTGGCGATGAAGAGCGAATCCTTTTTTATGATTCAGCAGGGCAAAGATTTGCTGAAACCAAAGTTCACGAGGGGCCTGATTTACGAAGAATTGCAGCTTGATTCATTAAATTAAATTCAACACATATGCCTTATCAACCAATACTTGCAACTCTTGCTTATGTTCTTTCAAAAGACAAGAACAAGATATTGATGATTCATAGAAATAAAAACCCCAACGATTTTCATCATGGAAAATATAATGGAATTGGGGGCAAAGTTGAACCTGATGAAGATGTTTTGTCATCATGTAAGCGTGAGATATGGGAGGAAGCCGGGATCAATTGTCTGGACATTTCCCTGAGAGGAACCATAAGCTGGCCGGGATTTGGCAAAAATGGTGAGCCATGGTTCGGTTTTATATTTATCGTGAATGATTGGTCAGGGGATGTCGTTGCTGATAACCATGAAGGAACCCTTGAGTGGGTCTCTATCGGGGAGGTATTGAGCAAAAATTTATGGGAGGGGGATAAATATTTTCTTCCATTGGTTTTTGACTCCAGCAAGAGGCAGTTTCACGGGGTAATGCCTTATCATGCCGGGAAACCAATTTCTTGGGACTATCATTTCGGTGATTAAAAGTTTGCAATTCTCATGACTTTCCTCTGATAGTTCTTCTTTAAGTTGTCTCCCTTTGAAAAAACAGTTACAATTCCTAGAGTAGAAAATTTATAACTGGGAGTTAATCCGTGATGAGTGAAAATTCTGGTAATGATCGTTGGAAGTCCCTTGCGGAAGATCTTGGACTCCCACCTGAAAAGCTGGTGTCTGAAGTTGTTTCCAATGCTGTGGAGAAGCAAAATGAGTCTCTTCCTGATGATGATTTGTTGACTTTTACAAAACCGACCGACCGACAAACAATTCCAGCCAAAGCGGTTCCTGCCAAAACATTTCCAATTCCCAAAGCCGTATCCCCCCCCGATTCAAAAGATCCTGGGGTTGAGTTGGAGGAGGTCCTTGAAGTTACATTTGGGAACCGTAGGGCCCCCGAGACTTTTCAAGCTAGTGTAATTCAAAATGATAATCCAGTAATGGATGCTGAGATTGTTGTTGCGAATGAGCAATCACCAAGCGATCTTTCAAATAATCTTGAGCAGGAACAAGGGGCTCATAAGGATTCTTCGCGTGGCAGGGGGGACCGTGACCGTGGTGGAAGAGGGCGGGGAAGAGGGCGGGGGCGAAACCGTGATGATCGAAGATCAAATAATCGGGAAGCTTCACCAGACCTTGCTGATGACCAGTTGAATGAAGGGGTAAAATCTGGTTCTTCCTCGGGGCGAACTGAATCTCAAAAACCTGTTTTGCATTCTCAAAAGCATGAAACCCACCTAAATGCACCAGATGAAGAAGGATTATTGGCTGCGGAGTCTTACGGGGCACATCATCCCGAGCAGGATGGTGAGATTGAAGAAGTTGACTTAAGTACTTGGAGTGTTCCGTCCTGGGAGGACTTGATCGCCTCCCTTTACAAACCCTAGGCTTTGTTTTTAGTTCAAGGATATTTGATGGCTGATGCTGTGATTGATATTGTAGGTCCCGATTCCCTACCGGTGATTGTGAAGTTGTATAACCAGATTTTCCGTCCGCACCGTGACATAGGTGGATTTAGAAGAAGATATCAAGGCAGGCATAATGTGCTTCAAATGATCGCTCGAGTGGGTGATGAACCTGTGGGTTTTTTTGTGGGATTCGAGCTAAAGCCTTCCATATTCTTCACCTGGTTTTACGGGGTTGTTCCGGAATTTAGAAGAATGGGCATCGCCTCCCAACTCATGGAGTCAGTTCATGAATGGGTTAGGCATCAAAAATACGATTCAGTTCGATTTGAGTGCCATAACCAGCATCGTCCTATTTTGCACATGGGTATCGCAAAGGAATACGATATTGTGGGTATTCGTTGGGATCCTGAGCGGGGAGCGAACTTGTTATTGTTTCAAAAAGACTTTTTCCATCATTGAAATTCTTGATCAAGACATGATTGATGTTTTGATATCTAGGAAATTTTTGAGTAGCTTCGGTCCTTCAATTGAAAGAAAGCTTTCGGGGTGGAATTGCACACCGTGAAGCTCCCATTTTTTATGCCGAACCCCCATGATTTCACCCTCGGCTGTCCATGCAGATATTTCGAAATCCGGGTTGGTGAATGTCTCTTTTTTTATGACAAGGCTGTGGTATCTTGTTGCATCGAAGGGGTTTGACAAACCCTTGAAAATGCCTTTGTTATCATGATGGATGGGCGAAACTTTACCATGCATGATTCGATTGTTTCGGATGACTTCACCGCCAAAAACATGACCTATGCATTGATGCCCCAGGCAAACTCCAAGGATCGGGATTTGGCTTGCAAATGTTTTTAAAACCTCATTGGAGATGCCTGCTTCCCTGGGGGTGCACGGGCCCGGGGAAATGATTATCTTGGCGGGACCGAGCTTTTTTATGGCTGCCAGGTCAATCTGGTCGTTGCGAAATACTTTCATATCCAGGGACGCATCGATTTCTCCAAGTCGTTGAACCAGGTTGTAAGTGAAGGAATCGTAATTGTCGATAACAAGAATCATGCGTCACCCCAGTATGTTTTCTGAAATCAGGACGCCCTGTTTTCAGGCGGAGGTTCGAAATTTAAACACTTGATCAAGCCAGCGGCCTCTTCGGCTGCCTTGAGTCTATCCATGCCCGAATCAGCGATTTCAATGGACAAAGGCCCATCATATTGAATGATATTCAAAGTGCGGAAGATGTTCCCCCAATCAATATTGCCATGTCCGGGACAGCGGAATTCCCAACCTCTTCTGGGATCCCCCAAGGGTAGGCATCCGTTAAGCAGTCCATTTCTGCCGTTTAGGCGGACTGATATATCCTTAAGATGAACATTGTAAATTCTGTCGGGAAACCTTAGTAAAAATTCGCAAGGGTCGATCCCCATCCAGTAAAGCTGTGAAGGGTCGAAGGTGAATCCGAATTCCTCACGATTGTCGAGTGCTGTGAGTGCCCTCTCCGCGGTGGGGATATCGAAGGCCATTTGCCCCGCATGAACTTCGTAGGCGAACTTGACGCCCGCACCCTGGAAATTGTCGAGAATCGGGTGAAGTTTTTCCGCAAAAAGTTGATAAGCCTCGTCGATTTCAGACTGATTCGGCTGTGGATATCCCGTGATACGATTCCAGATTGGTGAACCGCTGAACCCTGAGATGATGGTAACTCCCATTTTTTGAGCGGCATTCGCGGCTAGATTGAGAGCCTCGCTTGCTTTTTCACGAATTCCGTCAGGGTCGCCGTCTGACCAGATTTCTTCGGGTAAGATGCGCTGAAGCACGGAATCAGCGGGATCACATAAAGCCTGACTTATGCGGTGCATGCTTAAAACTGGGATTGTCATTTCAAATCGTGACAGCAGGTCCAAGCTTTCCTGAAGTTTTGAATCATCAGATTCTGACTGCCATACATCGAAATGTTTTCCCCAGGAACATAATTCGAACCCTTGATATCCCCACTCTGATGCAAGGCCCGCAAGTTCGTCCAAGGGAATATCGGACCAGGAACCAGAATGTAATATGATCGGCCTAGCCATGGTATTTTGGTTTCCTTACCTTGAATTTTTGGTCAAACAATTCTTTTTGATAAGTGTAGCCTTCAATTTGTCTTGTCTTCAGGCTCATCATTTCTTGGGGGAGCATCCACCACTGGCAAAGAACGAGATTTGTTGGTGGCGGCACCGGGGGACATTTCCGGAGTGGTTGAATCGGGTTTTTGCAAAACCGAGGTGAATTGCTCCTCTTCATCATCATCGATATGGAGTTCATTGATTTCGTTGTTATCCAGATCTTTTCTTAAAAGTAAAAAGATGAAGGTTGAGGCACACCAGTAATAACTATATCCAAATCCGACCACGAGTAGAAAAAACAAACCAAGCCATATAGCTACAAGTATTGCGCCAATGATGTTCCACCAGGCAAGGGAGTCTTTCTTGCTTCGGGTTTCGGAATCAAAGCCCAGATATTTGCGATAAGCTGTCTGATCCACTTTGCCATCAACAACAATGTTCTCACCATCAACCTTTGCACCCTGAAGAAGAAGCTCTCTCCAGCCAAAAGAGGTTGGGACATAGACAAAAAGGTACTCTGGAGAACGGTTCGTTGATTGGATGAAAGGTGTGCTGGCCACAGACCATTTTGCAAGGTAAACACCAAAGGAGGCCATGAATCCTATGAAAAAAACAACAACAATCCCATAACCAACCGCTAGTAGATTGTAAGAGATATAATTCCATGCCCGTGAGTATAGGTATTGAATACCTCTGCTGAAACTTTCCCAGCTATCAAGACCTTCCGAACTTACGGTGGCAACCATCAGGGGCCATCCCAGCAAACCGACAAGAACCAATGCCATAATCAGGCCGAGTCCGAGAAAAACTCCCCAGAATAGGCCGCTAATGAAAATATCCCCAAGTACGGGAATCATTCCCAGCAAGGAAAAGACCATGATGACCAGAAAAAGAAAAATTGCAATCATGGGGCAAAAAAGCGGGGCGGAAACAAAGTTGGCCATGTTCTCACGGGCATACTTCAAGGCTCCAAAAGCCCCGATGTTCTCGTTTCTCGCAATTTGAACAACAACAATTCTTGAAATTGCCCCACCAAAAAAAGACCATACTGCAATCACCCAGCTAAGTGACGAAATAAAATAGAGCCTCTGGGCAAAGGTTGCATCAGGATGAATCAGTAAAAGAGCAGGCCGAATCACCTTGACCAGTGGTTCAATTAAAACTGGCGTTTCTTCAATAATTATCCAATCCCAAAACCTGCCTGTATTCCAAGGGATACCGCTTTGGCCTGTTGCAAGAAGATATGGGTTTGGGCCTCTTTCCTCGAACCAAGGCCAGGTTGTCAATAATCCTCTTTTTTTACTGGTACCTAAAAAAGCCATGACATGGTCAATGCGTTCTTTTTTAATTTTTCCTTCATTGACAAGCAAACTTGTTTTTAATCCAACACCTAGCTCATTTGGGTTTAAGCCGACCTCTTTTAGTATGTTCAACTCATCTTCAGTTTCCACCAAGTCTTCAATTTCAAAGGCCTGGTTTTGTCCTCCTACTGCGGCTGCAAGATGCATCAAATTCCATGCTTCTCTCTCTTTTTTGAATGTGGACCATGGATTTGCAGATTTGGAATATAAACTTGCAGACCACTGGGGCGGTTTTGCGTCGTAACCCAAAGTGAAAATAAAAGAAAGTAACCACCACCCTGTGGCGGTGGTGAGAATTCCCAAAGCAGCCAGCAAAAGTTTTGAGGTGTCAAATGCGAGAGAAAAAGAGCGAAAAATAACCAGCCAAGGTAGAATTTGCGTCATATCTTGAGAGGTTTTTTGCTCATTTTTCATGGAAACTCCTTAAATTCTATCAGCAAGTCGATTTATCAATGCATTTTAGTTATAGCATTTTTACACTTTTTATCTTGCTTGAGCAATTATAAAGGGAGTTTTATTAATGGCAAATAGCAAGGCCGGCAGGTTTTCCTGCCGGCCTTGCTATTAAACTTTTGCTTTTTGGCTTAGAACACCAAGGCGAGTCCAGCGTTAAAGCCGTCAAATATCCTGAAGGTGCTGGTGTAGGTTGGATCCAATCCACCCCAACTGAAATTAACCGGGTTCGGTGATGCGATTGTGTTGAAGAACATCATCACATCGTAGTTGATTCGGAATTCAATTCCTTCAACCGGGTACCATTTCATTCCAACAGATGGCTGTAGTTCTGGAACAACAGTGTATACTGTTTTTGAGCGCTTTGAGATCGGGGTGGCATTTTTAACATAGCTGAATTCATATTTCGCTCTTTCTTTCACAATGTTTGCGAAAAGAGCGGCTTGGAGATCAACCTGGGCTGCAAAACCATGGCCTAGATACCATTCCTGGCTTATACCTGCATTCACACCATAAAGTCGGTTTGAAACTATGTTTGTGTAGGCTGCGGCATCATTCTGGTTACCATTACCCAGGGCGTTGAGGTCTGTTGCCACCCATTTGAATCTTTCCCAAATCCA
>SYCV01000061.1 GCA_005786805.1 Planctomycetia bacterium
CAAATCCTGGATGTCATTTCTTGAGTAGGCATGGTGGTCGGGAAAAACCCTGCAACCAATAACATTCGCGCCAAGGGAACCAAGGGTCTGAAGAAATGAACCTGGGTTTCCTATGCCGCAAAACGCCAAAACTCTTTTACCTTTGATCTCATCCAATTCCAACGCATCAGACCCCCAGCAAATCATCTCCGCGGGCTGATGAACCGCCTCACATACAACCAAACCAGGAGCGAGATTTTTGATTTCGTTTCTTATTCGCACAAGTTTTTCCTCAGGAACCTGGTCCACACGGGTAAGTACCACTGCACCAGCCCTTTTCAAGCCTTCCCGAGGTTCACGCAAAGTCCCCCGGGGCAGCATATGGCCATGCCCCCATGGATTGGTGGCATCCACCAACACTATGTCCAAATCCCTGGCAAGTTGCCGATGCTGGAAGCCATCATCGAGAACCAGCACCTCGCTTTCTAGCTCTTCAATTGCGGAGTTGGCTATCAAGAACCTGTCAGGCCCCTGAAGATGCGGAACATCAGGCAATCGGTCCTCAAGAACCATGGCTTCATCGTTTGCGCCACCCGCGCCACCATAACCACGGCTTAAAATCGCCACACGCAACTCAAACGAACGAAGGACATTGCAAACCCATTCCACAAAAGGAGTCTTTCCTGTGCCGCCAGTTGTCAGGTTACCAACACAGATAACTGGAACAGTTACTTTTTTTATCTTGAATATTTTAAAATTAAAAAGCGCGTTTCGAATCTTGATGCAAACCGCATAGGGAATACTGGCAAGGGATAGCAAAAATCTAATTAGATAGGAACCGATGGTAGTAGATTTGCCTGATGCAATATCACCATGCCAGACAGACCAATCAAGGCCTTGCTTGGAATCGTTTAATGAAACGGAGTTCACAGTGCCGCACACCAAGGGACACATCCTTTATCCCAAAATATAAAATCGCATCCATGCATCCCTAACAAAAGAGTGGAAGTTCAAACTCCACGCAATCTGTTTGAGAATATAAATTTATATTCCTTTTCGAAAGTTCGTGTCAACGGCGAACATTCCGGCATTACACTTAAAAAAGTATTTAAAACGAAGATAAGTTAATGAGAGATGAAGCTTTTTAAAAAACCTCCTCAAACAAAGTAATACCCATTGACATGGTAATATTCTGTAATACAATTAGAGAATAATATAGTTTTACTTTGTCAAACTTAAGACTAAGAGCAAAATTATGAAACTCATTCGCAAAGCTTTCACCCTTATCGAATTACTTGTGGTTATTGCAATCATTGGTATTTTGATTGGACTGCTCCTGCCTGCTGTTCAGAAAGTGCGTGATGCCGCTGCAAGGCTGCAATGCACCAATAATCTTAAGCAAATTGGCTTGGCAATGATGAATTATGAAAGTACCTATCGAATGTTTCCTGCGGGTTACCTTGATAATCTTTCGATAAACCCAATGAATCCCGCTGCAACATCAAATCCTGACCCGGTCATAGGATGGGGTTGGGGAACTTTGATTCTTCCTTATCTTGAGCAAGAACCACTTTTTAAATCTATCAATGTCAATTCCATAGCTATGAACAATAATTCCGCTGGAGCAGTTGCTTTTCGCAAGACTGTTATCAAGGGATTCCTTTGTCCTTCAGATGACACAGGATTAAACACATTCACAATTAATGGTTTTGAGTTGGCCAAAGGTTCATATGCTGGAGTGAACGGCCAAGGGGAATTGGCGGACTTTGATTCAGCATTTGGATTGGGGATGCTGTTGCGTGGAAGGGGTGTTTCAATATCCGAAGTCACTGATGGTTTAAGTAATACTCTTTTTGTCGGTGAAAGAAGTTCCAAATCGGCCAAACAAGCTGTGGGCATGCTTCCCGGTATTTGCACATGGGTTGGCGCCCTCCCGGGCGGAGATCTTGATGGAGAAAGTCCAGCTCTTTATATTCTTGGCCATACTGGCGATATCACCGATCCTCACAAACCCAATACCCCCCAACCCGACGGGTTTTATCATGCCGAGGATTTCACTAGCAAGCACTCTGGCGGGGTAAACTTTCTGTTCGGTGATGGTTCAGTCAGGTTTATCACAGATTCAATAAATGGCCAAACTTGGGCAAAACTAGGCACTAGAGCAGGCGGAGAAGTTCCTGGAGATTATTAATTTCCCCTAAAGCCTCAAAGAATCACTTCTCGAACATTTAGGTCATACGAATGTTTAAATATGTCATTCCTTTGTTCCTGTTTGGTTTATTTGCGACTATTTCCGGCTGTGGAGGGCAGGAAAAAGCAAATTTCAAGGAAGCCCAACAATTTATCGCGGTTGATTTCAACAACGAGGGAACCATTCTTGCTGGTATTAGTAAAAATGGCACAATTATCCTCTGGGATTCAGTGAAACAAGCCAAATTACAATCCTTGGAATCAAAAGATAGAAAAGCTTCCTCATTGGATTTTAACAAGGATGGCTCGCTACTCGCTGTCGGGCAGGATGGGGGTAATGTGCAAATCGTTTCAATTCCAGATGGAGATGAAAAACAAGTTATAAAATCAGGCACATCGATAATCAAAGCGATTGCTTTTTCTCCTGATGGCAAAAGCCTTGCAATAGCCTCCAACAAGGCAATTGAAATCTGGTCGACAACCAATTTCAAAAAGAGTTTTACCCTGGCAAAGTCAGCTCAAATGCAGGAGTTGATATGGACCCCTGATTCCAAGAGCATTCTTTCAGGAGGTAGTGATTTTGACCTTCATGTATATGCCATTGATGGAACATATCAAAATATTTTAAAAGGCCACACCAAAGCCATCAGCGCTCTTGCTGTCTCCAAGGATGGAAAAAAAGTCGCAAGTGGGGATCGATCTGGGAAAGTCAGAGTTTGGGATTGGGGAGGTAAAAACCCATCATCAAAAGATTTCGAAGGCCATTTGGGAGGTGTTGATTCCCTTAGCTTTTCTCCTGATGCAAGTATTTTGGCATCTGCCGGCCGTGATGACTTGGTAAAAACCTGGAATACCTCAAGTCTGGAAAATCTGCAGACATTCAAAGGGCATAAAAATGATGTTCGGGGTGTCGTATTTGCCCCTGATGGCCAAACTATAGCAAGCGCAGGGCTAGATGGTTTCGTTAAAATCTGGGAGATAAAATAAAAGGTACCCTATTTTGACATTTTGCATTCAAACCACCAACATTTAACAAAACCTTGCCAATCATTTAGTCTGAGACATTTTTAAACTAAAATCTCCATTTACAATTCTTTACAAGAAGATTATTCACCAACTCTTAATTTTTAAAAAAGCTATTTACGAACCCACACCCAATGTGTGAAGATACAATGAAGAATTGAGGAATTAATTGTTAAGGAGCAATTGGCATGCCTGCTATAATTTCAATTGTTAAATCAATATGCTTCTCATTGACAACAGCCGCGGCGGTCTTGTCCGCCACTCAGTTCAATTTCTCTCTTAACGATTCCAACAACAACTCCAATACTGATCAAACCAAAATATATCCCATCAGCTTGAAAATTTCACAGGTCCAGTTTTCACCAGACTCCAAAAATCTTGCTGTCCTCGCAGGGGATCAATTGCTCAGTAGTTGGCCTGTGGACGGTGGCAACCCGACTTCCATATCAAAACTTGGATCGATTCCACTTACCTGCCTTGATTGGAACCCAAGAGAAAACAATCTTTTGATAGGAACCAGCAAATCTCAAATTATCTCTTATGACCATGAATTGAACGGAATCAACTCGAATATTGATTGCAAGCCTGAAATCGTAAATCAGATTTGTATCACCGGTGTTGGAGAAACGGTCATAACTCTAGGAACAAATCTTAATCCGAATGGAAAGCTCACTCATTCCGCACCACAAATCTCGCACAAAAACCGATTCAAAAACCTGGAAAACATTCCTGATTTACAATACATGTCAATCTGTTTTGATTCCAAATCTGGAGTCCTTGCCCTGGGGGCAGCGACTGGAGAAATCATACTTGTAAACCCTTTTTCAGAAGTCCCAGGCAAGCTCCTTGTTAAATTGGAATCACCTATTGAATTTTTAAAATGGTCTACCGACAACCTTGTCGCATCTTCCGAAGGAACACTGCATTTTATCGATTGTGCAAAAAAGCTATGTGTCAGGTCTGTCCAAATATCCAACAAGCCCGTCAAAAATTTTGAAATTTCAAATGACAATAAGATGCTATTCATCGCTGCCGGAAGTGATACGGTCCAGGTTCGAAACACAACTTCAGGCGAACTGATAAGCAGGCTGGCATCCACCAAGGAAATGGTAAGCGCGATCAGCCTGAGTCCAGATGAAAAAACCCTGGCAGTGGGAACTTGCCAGGGCAATGTAACTCTTTGGAATACCAGCGACTTTCAAATCAAATCGATCATTCCCGCTGGCATACGATAAGTTGTAAAATCAAAACAGCTCATCAATCCTTGAACCCTCGGGTAATACCACATGCGGCCTGCCACTGTGGTCAAGGTAAGCTGCTTTAGTATCGATTCCAAGATGGCCATAAATAGTTGACAGAACATCGTGGGGCAACTTGCGATTGTCCTTGGGAACAGCACCCTTGGCATCTGATGACCCGATAACCCTGCCTCCCTTGACACCACCGCCTGCAAAAGCAGCGGACATGACATAAGGCCAGTGATCACGGCCCGCATCCTTATTGATCACGGGTGTTCGACCAAACTCGCCCCACGCAACAACCAGGGTATCTTCAAGCAATCCCCTGGATTCCATATCGTCTATGAATGCGGAATAAGCCATGTCCCACCGAGGTAGAAAACCGCGTTTCTGGGAATCAAATCCTTGCTTGTGGAAATCCCACCAACGAAGGTCAACGGTAACCATCCTCACTCCGGCTTCAATCAACCTGCGGGCAAGCAACATTCGCTGGGCCCAGTTTGGAGCACCGCATCTTTGGGGATCACCCGGGTCAAAGGCTGGCATAAAACCATATTTTTCACGAAGCGACTGTGGTTCGCTATCAAGATCGAAAGCCTCACGGGCTTTGCCACTTGAAAGAATACCCAGAGCCTGACTCTGAAATTCTCCGAGATTCTTCATGGACTCTGCCAAATCGGGGCCATTCAATGTGCCCAAAAGCTCCTTCCGCTCTCCCAAACGGGAGGAATCAACCCCATCCGCAAAAGTGAAATTGGGAATTTTGAATGGGCCAGTGGCAGCAGGGTCGGCCATAGTTTCAAACGCAGCATAAGACTTACCCAACCAAGCTGAACCTGTACCCGGAACATTCTTAGGTATCATGACATAGGCAGGCATGGAGGGGTTCAAATGCTGCAGCTGCTTTGCTGTGTATGATCCACAACTAGGCATCACATTTGTGTCGGGATTTGGCCCACTTGGATAACCAGTGAAACATATTTGGTCACCAGCACTATGCCCCACATTTCCATCCTCGACCCGGTGGGCTATACTTCGAATGATCGACCATTTATGCATTATCTTTGCTGTTTTTGGCAACAGTTCAGAAATTTGAATCCCTGGCACACTGGTGGCTATTGGTTTGAATTCCCCTCGTATTTCAGATGGGGCATCGGGCTTGGGGTCCCACATATCATGCTGACTCGGACCACCACGCATCCACAGGATAACAACAGATTTTTCCCTGTTAACCTTTCGGCCTTGAACCGAGGCTATGGCCTCATGCCTGAGCAATTCAGGAAGAGAAAGACCGCATAATCCAAGTGATCCTGCTTTGATAAATCCTCTTCGAGTATGCCCCAGAAGATTAAACTCATCACAGACTCTTTTATTGTGGGTTGCCATTATGATTCTCCGACTGAAAAACTAATGCTGATGTCCAAGGCAGGTGTAATTTAGATTAAACTATGCTTCTAGAATTTACCATATTTATCGACACATTTCACACAAAATATCCATCCATTTCACCCTTTGAAAGCCATAAGATGTTAAGATTATGCCATTAAGACTAAAATCATGGATATTTTCATGGAACAAATTGGCTATTTATCAATTGGTTTAATCATTTCTTACCTTATAGGGGCAATCCCTTTCGGGTTATTTTTCGCAAAAGCCAAAGGAATCGACATCCTGAATCTTGGGAGTGGTAATATTGGTGCCACTAATGTCGGCAGGGTTCTGGGCAAGAAATTCGGATTGGCAGTTTTTATCCTCGATGCTCTCAAGGGCGCTTTGCCCGCGAAAGCAGGAATACTTTATCTAGAAACTCCCTATGGTTCTGAAATTTCCGGAATCCTTTTGGGCGCTTCTGCGATTCTGGGACACCTTTTCCCCGTTTACTTAAAATTCAAAGGTGGCAAAGGGATAGCAACCAGTGCGGGCGTGATGGCTATTCTAGTTCCCATTCCATTGGCACTGGCCCTTCTTACCTGGTCTGCGATCGTTTCCGGTTGGGGATTTGTTTCCCTGGGTTCATTGGCTTCAACTATCGCATTATGTTCGACCCAGGGTTTTATTGTTTTAAAATCCGGCACCAGCGGGTCTTTCCATCTTTTTATCTTCACCATGATTGCAAGTGGACTGGTCTGGGTAAAACATATTCCTAACATTCAACGGCTTTGGTCGGGGACAGAAAACAAAGTCAAAGATTCAATTCTTTGGCGAAGTATTGAAAACATTCTTCTCCAGCTTTCCCTGGGAATATGGCTTGGAACCGTGGTTTTCTTCACTGGTGTCATAGGCCCGGGTGTTTTCACCTGGTTCGAAAAGTTATGTGTGACAGAAAATCCCCCTTACTGGCTTCCCACCCCCGAAGCTTTCAAAACTAACACACCAGTGGGGATTCCCAATCCCCTGTTAAAGGAACAAGCGAGCAGGCTTGCAGGGGTAGTGGTTTCTCCAGCATTTCCGATTTACTTTTCGATCCAAGTGATTTGTGGAATCACCTCGATCATCATTCTGTCAGGCAACCTTCGAAAAAATCCTGCCGGTCTTTTGGGTAAAACAATTCTGATCTGCGTTGGAATTGGGCTTTGTTTTGCAATCGCAGGTTGGGCTTGGGAACCCACGGTTGAAAAGGATCGAATTGAAAGGGCCAATCTCACGGACCAGGTTCTCCTGCAAAAGGATTACAACAAAGACCTGACTCAAAAAGCCCTGGAAGCCCGGAAAAATTTCGCCCGCAGTCACCTGATCAGCCTTGGCCTGAATATGACAAGCGCCTTGGGAATGCTATTGGGCATAATCCTTTTCGGGATTGTTTGCGCTGGAAGAGACCAACCCTTGCAAGCTCCAAAAACATCTTGAACACCAAGCGTTTTAGTTGGATAAAAAGCTTTCAATGAATTTTCCGCATTCATTCGACGCCCAGTCTTTTGCCCCGGTTGAACGGGCAAAAGTTTTTCCGTCGCCGTCTATGAACCAGAATGCGGGCAGTGCCTGCACCTCATAATGAGCAAGGCCAATGCCGGAACTTTCCACAAGCACCTTGATTCCAGGCGCGAACTTGTTTGCTGTATCCTGGGCTGATTTCGCATCCTGCTCGTCCACGCAAACATTCAATATGGCAAAAGACTTTCCCTGAAAAGATTTTTCAAGCGCCATCAAGGCTTTCATTTCCTTAAGGCAATGGGGACATTGCACTCCCCAGAAATGAATCATGATTTTCTTGCCCCTGAAATCAGAAAGCTTGATTTTATTTCCGCTTTCGTCCTCCAGTTGCAACACAGGTGCGTTATTCCTGGAGAGCAATACAAAGCCCGCGTCCCTGGCTATTTGTTCTTGCTTTGAAAAAACTTTTTCAATTTGTGGCGGGGTTTGATCCGCCAATTTCAAGACATGATTCGCCAACGCATCCAGGTCAGGTTCTGACAAACCATTTTTGACACCGGGCATCAAGGTACCCGGAATACCCTGTACGACAACCTTCTTTATGGATTCCAGGTCGATATTTGTTTTCCATGGGCGCAGGGAAAAATCCCGGGGTTGACTTATCATGTTCCGGGCGGATATTCCATCTCCTCTTCCATCCGGACCATGACAGGATGCGCACATTCCCTGGTAAAGTAACTGGCCTCGCGAAATCAATTGCCCTGTGGCCTGGATTTCTGATCTGTTTCTTTTTTTTCCGACCATCAAGCCCACAACAACAGCAATCGCGAACAACCCTGCGCCTGCCAAGATCAGCATCAAATCCCGATTGTTTGGTTTTGAAATCATGGTTTTGAATCTTTGACCAACATGACTCCACTTTTTATCTTCTTGAATTTTATGGCTTTGCCGGATTCAGAAAGCTCGTTCCAAGCCACAAGTAAATCCCCATCCCCTGCCACGGCAATTGCAGGCCTTGTTTGAAATACCCCCGACTTTTCGTGGACCGGCCTTATCATTCCCCACTTACTTGTGTTTTTATCAAAAGCGCCAACCATGATGTTTCGGCCTGCGCCCGAATTAAAATTCCCACCTTCATGCTTGTGATCGCCATTGGCATCAATATTCGCTGTGAGATCCTTGGTTTCCTCCCAAACAGCATGAACATTGCTTTGCGAATCCAAAACCAATCGGGCATTTCCCTGGCTTCCCTGGGAAATTGCATGCAACTCGGAAAATTTGAATTTCATCGTATTGGCATCGGCGTATGCATGATAACAACGCTGTGATCCCGTGCGTGCATCCATCCAGGTGATATGTAAAATATCCCCGACCAAAACCATGGAGGCCCCGTCATGCGGACATCCATCAAATTTCCATGTGGGCGGCACAACAGGAACAGGA
>SYCV01000062.1 GCA_005786805.1 Planctomycetia bacterium
CAATCGACAAAGGGGTTCGCCTTCTTCGGGGCAACCCGGGAGAACTGGCGGACCCGGGTTCCGCCTCCAGCAATTTCGCGGCCTGCACCAGGTCAACTTCCTCGCCCCAGTCAAAGGCCACGTAGGCATGAAGAACCCCTGATACAATTTTATCCCCGGGCATATCGCATGAATTTGTCATGAATCCATCCCCCCACTGATCAACAATCCATGTTTAATTCTACACGAAAGGCCATGCAATCATCTTGCCAAACTAAATCACTGTTAAAATCAGGGTTTTTCAAGCCATTCAAGAATGGATTCACGATCCTGATCGAGGGTGGGGGCGCCCCGGTGCTCAACATCATCAGGCACGCCAGTCATCTTGATGGGATTACCCCCGGTCCGGATATTGCCAAACACAGGATCCGGGATGTTTACAATCATGTTCCTCGCGTTCACCTGGGGATGGATGGCAACCTTGCTCACATTCTGGATGGGTGCGGAGGGAACCCCTTTTTCATCGAAAAGCCTTACCCATTCCTCCGTGGTCCTCGTGACAAGGGTCTTTTCAATTTCCACCTCGAGAATATCCACATGCTGGCATCGAAGCTGATTGGTCTTGAACCTTGCATCCTGCACCAGGTCCATTCTTTCGAGCACCTCGCAGGCCTGGACAAATAGCCTGTCGTTACCCCCCGCGAGAATCATGTATGAATCACGGGTGCGATAAGCCTGGAACGGGGTGATGCTGTAATGCCTGGAACCCAGTGATTCGGTGATGGTCCCCGTGCTGAGATAATTGGTCAGTGAACCCTCCAGCATCGCGACCTGGCAATCCAGCATCGCGATGTCAATGCGTGACCCGCCATGCCCCTGCATCCTTCGCACAAGCGCTGCTTGAAGTGCGATGACAAAATAAAGACCGGAGGCGAGATCACCAATCGAGACGCCCACACGAACCGGAGGCTGCCCGGGATGGCCGGTCAGGCTCATCACTCCCCCCAGCGCCTGAACCACAAGATCATAGGCGGGCATGGAAGCCATGGGGCCGGTCTGGCCGAATCCCGAAAGCGATCCATAGATCAATTGCGGGTATTTCTGTTTCAAATCATCCCATGCGTATCCAAGTCTTTCCATGGTTCCGGGGCGGTAATTCTCAACGAGGAAATCAGACTTCGCCAGCAGCTTCTCAAAAATCCTCTTGTCATCCTGTTTTTTCAAATCGAGGGCGATGCTGTATTTGTCATAGTTCATGGAACTGTAAAACAGGGAGTTATCATCCTTGAACGGGGGAAAGGAACGGGAATCATCACCGCCGTGGGGCGTCTCGACCTTGATGACTTTGGCACCAAGATGGGCGAGGTTTAATGTTGCGAATGGTCCCGCCAGTATCCTGGTGAGATCCGCTACCACCAATCCTTCAAGTGGCCTGGCCGGGGTGTTTGTTGTTTTGCCTGATTCGCTCATGCCCTCATCCTATTGTATTTTGGATGCACACGCACCTTTATGAAGGAATCTTTCTTGCCATCGGGTATTCTCCAGATCATTATATGTGCTTGTTCCCCGAAACCATGGCTACCAGAGGTTATCACCATGTTCCTTCGTTTTATTTGCCTTGCAGGTGTTTTAATGACTTCAACTTTCATTTCCGCGGCGGATGATGTTATCAGAACCCCCTTTGGTAAAACCAAGGAGGGCGAGGCCGTTGATATCTTCACCCTGCAAAACAGCAAGGGCATGAAAGTCAGGCTGATGACATTCGGCGCTTCCATCCAATCCATCGAGGTCCCCGATAACAAGGGTAAAATGGCTGATGTCATCCTTGGCTTCGACACCCTCGATGGCTTCCTGGGTGAACATCCCTATTTCGGCGGCACCATCGGCAGGGTTTGCAACCGCATTGGAAACGCCAAATTCTCTCTCGATGGCAAAGAATATTCCCTCGCGGCCAACAACGGACCACACAGTCTTCATGGTGGCAAAAAAGGTTTTGATCGCAGGAACTGGACCGCTGAAAGCTTTATCACCACCACGGAAAGAGGCGTTCGCTTCACCCGAACCAGCACCGACGGCGAGGAAGGCTACCCAGGTAATTTACGCCTTGGGGTCACCTTCACCCTCACCAATGACAACGCCCTTCGCATCGACTATGATGCCATCACCGACAAGGCCACCCCCATCAACCTCACCAACCATGCTTATTTCAACCTTGCTGGAGCGGGCAATGGCACCATTCTTGATCACAGCATCATGATCAACGCCACCCGGCAAACCGCCACGGATGAAACCCTCATACCAACCGGAAAGCTCGCACCTGTCGCAGGCACGGAAATAGATTTCACCAAAGCTGCGAAAATAGGCGCGCGCATCAAGGAAATCAAAGCCACCCCGGTCGGGTATGATCACAACTATGTGCTTGAGGATTCCAGCAAGGATTTGAAAACCCCCGCGGCAATCGTGAAGGAACCAACCTCGGGCAGGGTGATGGAAGTTTACACCACCGAACCAGGCCTGCAGTTTTACTCGGGTAATTTTCTTGATGGCACCATCAAGGGCAAGAAAGGCGCGGTGTACAACCAGCACAACGGTTTCTGCCTTGAATCACAGCATTACCCAGACAGCGTGAACAAGAAGGATTTCCCTTCTACCATCCTTAAGCCGGGTGAGAAATTCAGCAGCACCACCATTTACAAGTTCAAGGCGGAGTAAGGCAAATCAAGGGCCCAGCCTCTTGATGCCCCAGAATGTGCCGTTCCTCTCATACAGGATGCGATCATGCATCCTGCTGGGGCGACCCTGCCAGAATTCAATTGCATTGGGCCATAGCCTGTAACCACCCCAGGTTTCAGGCAGGGGCACAGATGAACCAGCATGGCGTTTCTCAATCTCCTGCCAGCGGGCCTCTAGCTCCTCGCGCCCTTTCATCACCGAGGATTGCTTGGAAGCCCATGCCCCGATGCGGCTTCCAAGCGGACGGGACAAAAAGTACTCCTCAGATTCAAGCCTGCTGACTTTCCGAACCTCACCCTCGACACGGACCTGCCTTTCCAGGTCGGGCCAGTAAAACACTAGGGCTGCCCTGGGATTTTCATCAAGTTCTGCCGCCTTGCGACCCTCGTAACTTGTGAAGAAAGTAAAGCCCCGCTCGTCAAAGCTTTTCAAAAGAACAATCCGGGCGGAAGGCGCGCCATGCGCCGTGGAGGTCGCAAGCGTCATCGCGTTGGGTTCCGTAACCTTTGCATTCACAGCATCGCCAAACCACCTCGCAAATTGGATAAATGGACAAGGTGCTACCTCGTTCTCCAAAAGTCCGTGAAGGGTATAGTCTTTTCTAAGGTCTGCTAGTGAGGGCATGCTGGAATTCTCCGTTGCGGTATCATGGGGGCATCCATCAACAAAAACCCCCATTTGCTTGATTACTTTTATAACCCCGATTACAATTATTGTTTAACCTTAATTTCAAGAAAGGCAATCATGCACAAATTATTCTCCCTCGCGGTTGCTGCACTTTTCATCGCAGGCAACATGTCTTTTTCGCAGGAATCGAAGTCGACCAAAAAACTACTCGTGATCACCGAGTCCAAGGGATTCGTGCATGGCGTGGTCAAGCGCCCCAAACCTGAGGAATTATGCCTGGTCGAAAAATCACTCATCGCGCTGGGCAAGAAGTCAGGCATGTTTGAAGCCGTGACCACCCAGGACTCCCGCACCGCCATCACCGCCGAAAACCTTCAAAAATATGACGCTGTATTCTTCTACACAACCGGCGAACTTCCACTGTCGGATGTCCAGAAAGCCGACCTCCTTCAGTTCATCAAGTCTGGCAAGGGATTCGCGGGCAGCCACTGCGCTACTGATACTTTTTATAAATGGCCCGAATATGGCAACATGATCGGCGCATACTTTGACGGCCATCCCTGGCATGAAAAAATCAAGGTTAAAGTCGAGGATAAAAACCATTCCGCCACCAAACACCTGGGTGATTCCTTCGACATCACTGATGAAATTTACCAGTTCAAGGGCCCTTATGACCGCAAAAACCTTCATGTCCTTCTAAGCATGGACACCAATTCCGTCAAGAAGGAAGGCAAAAGGATGGACAAGGACTACGCCCTGGCATGGATCAAGGAATATGGCAAAGGTCGTGTTTTCTACACTGCTTTTGGCCATCGCGATGAAGTATGGGCCGATGAGCGTTTCCAGAAACTCATGCTGGGCGGACTGGGCTATGCCATGGGTGTTAACGATGTTAACGGCGGCAGTGAACAAAAAAAGTGACAAAATTGTTCAAAATGGCTTCCAATGCCATACCCAAGGCTTTAGCCTATCTTTATATTTCAAATAATTCCCATCATGTAATTATTCATGGTTACAGGGGTGGTTCGAGGCAAAACCCTGGAGTGTTTGATTGATAACAAGGCTTATAACATCAAATGTTCATGGGTCTGATGATTGCAATTATCAATTTTTAACCAGCATGCTGGTCAATGATAGCATTGCCATCGATGCTGGAGCCATAGGGTTTTATTCCTCTCCCAGCGAGCAGGAAAAAATCCGACATGTGCTGTTGACCCACTCCCACATTGACCACCTCGCATCATTGCCCATATTCATTGAAAATGTGTTCACAGGCCGACCCGACCCGGTGATCGTCTACGGGTCAACCCCTGTGCTCGAAAGTCTCCAATCCGATATTTTCAACAATCGGATCTGGCCCGATTTCATTGAGCTTTCCAAATTTCCCGTGTCACGCTTTTTAGACATCAAAACCCATGAGCCAAACCAGACCATAACAATCGATGGCCTCGACATCACCGCGGTGAACATCAATCATGTCGTGCCTACCGTGGCATATATATTCAACGATGGAAAAAGTGCGATTGGTTACATCAGCGATACCGCAGAGACCGAGGAAATCTGGGATCGCTTGAACAAACAATCCAACCTCAAGGCTGTGTTTTTGGAAGTGACTTTTCCCAACAGTCACCAATGGCTTGCCGATGTCTCGAAGCACCTGACTCCGAAAACATTCGCCCAGGAACTGAAAAAGCTGAAAAGGGATGTTCCAATTTTCGCGGTTCATCTCAAAGGCAGGTACCGTGACCTGGTGACCCAGGAAGTGAATGACCTCAAACTTCCCAATGTGCACATCACCAAGTTTTTAAAAGACTACACTTTCTAGGATCAACATCAGCAAATAAAAAAGCCCCGGAGCAATCAATGCCCGGGGCTTTTGACTTGATATCAATACCTTACTTTGCGGCATCCAACAACTGCCTGAGCACATAGCGAAGAATCCCGCCATGCTTGTAATAAAGCACTTCCTGGGGAGTGTCGATGCGTACAACAGCCTTGAACTCCTTGCCATTGGCCTTCACAGCGATGGTTTTTCCTGGGGCGTAATCCGAAGCCTCGAGCAATGACGCAAGGCCGGTGATCTCAAAAATCTCCTCGCCAGTCAGGCCGAGGGAAGCCGCATTCTTTCCCGCCTCGAATTGCAGGGGAAGAATGCCCATTCCCACCAGGTTGCTGCGATGAATGCGCTCGTAACTTTCAGCTATCACTACGCGCACTCCAAGCAAGGCTGGGCCTTTTGCAGCCCAGTCCCGGGAACTTCCGGAGCCATATTCCTTGCCTGCAAGGATGGCCAGGGGCACTTTTTCAGCATGGTATTTCACGGATGCATCAAAGATCGACATGCCTTCACCCGATGGAAGGTGCCTGGTGAATCCACCCTCGGTTCCGGGGGCGAGCATGTTTTTCAAACGGATGTTCGCGAAGGTGCCACGCACCATCACTTCATGGTTGCCCCTGCGGGCGCCATAACTATTAAAATCCGCGGCATTGACACCACGCTCCTGAAGGTATTTGCCAGCGGGGCTGTCTTTCTTTATGTTTCCCGCGGGGGAAATGTGATCCGTGGTGATGCTGTCACCAAGAACGGCAAGCACACGCACCGCCTTGAGATCAGCGATGGCGCCGGGATTACGGGGCATGTTTTCAAAATAAGGCGGGTGCTTCACATAAGTGGAGTTGGCATCCCAGGCATACTGGTTGCCCGTGGGCACGGGAAGCTGCTGCCAGGCTGGATCACCCTTGAAAACCTCGCTATACTCCTTGGTGAACATACCGGGTTGGACGCACTTCGCGACAGCATCAGTGATTTCCTTCGTGGTGGGCCAGATATCCTTGAGATAAACTGGCTTGCCATCGCTGCCATTGCCCACGGGCTCATTTGCGAAATCAATATCCGCGCGGCCGGCGAGCGCGTAAGCCACCACAAGTGGAGGCGAGGCAAGATAATTCGCCCTAACTTCCGGATGAACCCTGCCCTCAAAGTTACGATTGCCACTCAGCACTGCGGAAACGATCAACTGGCCTTCCTCTATCCCCTTGGAAACAGGCGCGGGTAACGGCCCGCTGTTTCCTATGCAAGTCGTGCAGCCATAACCAACCAGGTTGAATCGCAGTTTATCCAGATCCTTCATCACATCGGCTTCAACCAGGTAATCGGTCACAACCTTCGATCCTGGCGCCAGGCTGGTCTTTACCCAAGGCTTGGTCTGAAGTCCCTTAGCGACAGCTTTCTTCGCCACCAACCCGGCGGCAAGCATCACCGATGGATTCGAGGTATTGGTGCAACTTGTGATCGCCGCTATCACCACCGAGCCATGTTTTAAAACCTCCTGCTTGTTATCCATGGTGACAGTGGCTTTCGCATCCACGGTTGCAGGGCTTACTCCGGCCTTGGGCTTTGCCTTGGCAATCAAGCCGGGCAAGGCGTTGTTGAACGAGGTTTTCATGTCGCTCAATCGAACCCGGTCCTGAGGGCGGGTTGGCCCCGCAAGGCTTGGTTCGATGTTTTTCATGTCCAGTTCCATGGTGCTGGAATAATTCGCCTGGGGGGTCGATCCATCATGGAACATCCCCTGCTCCTTCATGTACGCTTCGGTCAATTCAACAAGCTCCTTGGGCCTGCCTGAGAATTTCATGAACCTGATGGTCTCTGCATCCACGGGGAAAATGCCACAGGTTGCACCATACTCTGGGGCCATGTTTGCGATGGTGGCGCGATCCGCCAAAGGCAGATCAGCAAGCCCGGGGCCGTAGAATTCAACAAATTTACCCA
>SYCV01000063.1 GCA_005786805.1 Planctomycetia bacterium
CGATCCATCCCTTATCCTGCTCAGCAGATTCTCCGCCGCATGCGTCAACTTCTCAAGCTTCGATAAACCCAGAAAACCAGCACTTCCCTTGATCGTGTGCATCACCCGAAAAATACTTTTCACCAACTCTGGATCAGTCGATTTCTCCAACTCCAGCAATTCAAGATCCATCCGCGACAGGTTTTCCTGGCACTCTATCAAAAACTCCTGCAGAGCCTCGTCCATCTCACTCATATTCGACTTAAATCTTAATGTAATTCTAGTTAATCAATGCTGATGTAAAATAGCATGGGAAACATGGGGAAACTTTAACGGGAAATGACTTTTTTAATCTAAATATTTAACTCTAATGAATTTAATTGGAATAATCGTTAGAACTATCAGGAAATTCAACAAAGGGACTGCTCAAACACCAAGGAATTTACTAATTTCCATTTTCAAAGCGGAAGCTTCCAATGCCTTTGAAAGAATCCGGCAAGATTTAATGCTCCTGACCGGGTCTAAAAGAAAAGAATCCGGCTCACTTGTGATGAGCAACACGGGTAGATTTTTCAACTTGGGATCCTGGCTAAGGCTTTCCACAAAACCCTTCCCGTCCATGATGGGCATATGAAAATCACTGATTGCAAATAAAAATGATTGTTTCTGTGCGAGAGCGAGTCCCTTGGCCCCATCCTCCGCCTCAACAACATCTTCATAACCCATGGTTTTCAAAATACCAAGCATTCTTCGCCTTGCAAATGAACTATCATCAACCAATAAAACGGTCTTGGATGCATTTGCGGGGGAACTCATCCCGGCAGAGGCATTTACAGGGGCGTTTAATTGCAAAGTGGCTTGAAGTTGTTCCGAGGTGAATGGCTTCCTGAGAATCTTAAAGTTAAAGGTTTCGGACTGCGACTCCATCTCCTGATCAATATTGGAAGTGATCAGGACAAAACAAATATTCCTACCATCGGGCATGGCCTTTACTTTCTTGGCAAGATCAACACCACTGCAATCAGATAAATTCTGGGAACAAACAATGGTGCTGAATCCACCCTTGCTGAATTGTTCAAAGGCCTCCGCTCCAGACTGGATAATCTTTACATCTTGAATACCAAGGGATTTAAGTTGATTGCCTATCATCATGCCCTGAAGCTTTGAAGGTTCGACGAGAATGACCTTTTGGGCATTGGATGAAGCGGTCGTTTGGCCGGACTGTTCAACAAAAACATTTGCAGAACCACCCTTGGCATCCTGTACCATGGTTTTTTTATCGGGATTGAAAACCAGTGTCCCGCTTGCTTCCTCAATCCCCTGCTTGAGATTGGGATTTTGAAAAAAAGCTGTTCCCCCTTCGATTCCTGTTGTCGCAGATCCGCTAACCCCCGCGTTTATCAACGGGGCAACCTTTGAAATTTTTTCACTCGCCTTCAGCTTTTCAAGATCTTCAACAACCTCATTCATCGAGCTATATCGTTGGTCGACAGTCTTTGCAACCATCTTCTTGAATATATTATCAAGGGCTTCAGGAACATCGCTTCTGGAATCCCTCAGGCTTGGAATGGGATGGTTCATGTGAGCCATCAATTTTTCCATGACTGATTTGCCTTTGTAGACATTATGGCCCGTCAAAATGAAATAAAGAGAACAGCCAAGACTGTAAATATCCGCGCGGTTGTCAACTCCGCTGGTATTCTCAGCTTGTTCCGGAGCCATGAATTCCAAGGTGCCAGCAATCGTGAACTGCTGGGTGAGCCCCTGCTTGTTTTGATCCTGTGATGCCTCCGCCTCATTGAGCCGAACGAGTCCGAGGTCAGCCACCTTGATTTGACCCTGCCTGTTTCGCATGAGGTTCTGGGGCTTGATATCCCGATGAACCATCCCCTGGTCATGCACATATTGCAGCGCTTTTGCGGACTGGATCATGGCATCAACCGCCTCGTTGACGGAAAGGACCCCATGTTTTCGCACGATACCATCGAGGTCATTGCCCTCGACAAACTCAAGCACCAAAAAGAAACCCGAGGGGCCAAAGTCCGCATCATACGCCTGGATGACCCCCTGGTGGTTAAGGCGGGCAAGCGTTTCAATCTCGCGTTGGAATCGCTGCAAATGATCGGGGTTTTCCTGGATTTCCGGGTTAAGCACCTTGATCGCGACAATCCTGCGCATGCGCCTGTGCCTTGCGCGAAAAACCGTACCCATGCCACCCTCACCCAATCGATCCAGGATAAGGTAATTGTCCATCACTAGCTCTGCGATCCGCTGATTGCGAAGCTCGCCCGCTTGATATGCGGTGAGCATGCCGATCTGTTCCAGGAAATCAGATAGCGCGTCACGATCCTCAATAGCAACGGACTCGGGATACTTTTGGAAAGCGGAATCAATCTCATCCTTGTGGATTACGCCATGCTTTACCAATTCCGCGATTGCAAGTTCAACTTCTGGTTTCATCAATGGATCCGAACTATGAAGGAAGCCTGAGTATCCAATATTATTTATAAGTCATAAATCTGTTTGGAACAACGAATTGATTTGGTAATTTTATAAGTACCTACCTAATTATACTTATGGGGTATGTCATGAATTTTAAAACCATCGGATATATTGCTGGTACTATTTTAATTCTTGCTTTCGCGGTTTATCAGATTTCCCTCGCGCAAGTCTCCAACCAATCCAATAATACCCAAGGTAACTCCGCACCTTACAAATGCAAATGGACTAACACACCGCCCGTGATCGATGGCAAAGGAAATGATGCATGCTGGGCTACCGCCATCGCGATCGACAATTTTCATCTTCCCTGGCTGCAGGACAAAGACCGCCCTTCAAAAACCAAGACCAACGCCAAATTACTCTGGGACCGCGAAAACTTTTATTTCCTGGCCAAGATGGAGGACAATGACCTTTTTGCTGATGTGCTCGAGCATGATGGACAGACTTGGAATAACGATGTCTTTGAAATCTTCATCAAGCCATCCGGCAAGCATGGTGGTTATTATGAATTTCAGGTGAACGCCGCCAACACATTTTTTGATTGTTTCTTTCCGAAAAAAAGGGAACCCTCCGAGAACTTTGCCGATATTGCAAAAGCCGATAAGTTTCACATGGAGGCAAAGGTCACGCTCGATGGCACATTGAACAAGCGTGATGATCGCGACAAGGGTTGGATGGTTGAAGGGCGCATACCCTGGGTGGATTTCGCAAAGACAGGCGGCATGCCGCAGGTTAATGAGACCTGGAACTTCGCACTTTGCAGATACGATTACGATATCAAGGAAAAATCCCCTGAGCTTTCGACCTCTGCCCCGCTAAAGTCCAAGAATCACGCTGATTTCCATCTTTTCCAGGATTATGCCCCAATGGTTTTTGAGGGCCCTGTCGCTCCTGCCGCCACCAAGGGTCGTGTTCCCGCAAAAAACATGAGGGTCGTTGGCTCTCCCGAGCCTCCCCTGCCCTATAAGACAACCAATGCTTTTCCAAAATTAAAGCTGAAAAACCTGACCTGCATTCTTCCAGTGCCTGATAGCAATATCATGCTCGCCAGTTGCATGGATCGCCCGTACGCCCCATCCTCGGTTGTCAGCTTCGATGCCCGCGGCGATGTCACCGAATCCCTCACATTGCTTGAATCGAAGGACACCATCTTCGACATGCTTTTTCATCCCGATTATAAAAAGAATGGATATCTTTACCTTGGATGCAACGGCCCCGGCCCAGAATCCAAGAAATACACCCGTGTCGTTCGTTATACAATTTCGAACAAGTCTCCCTTCACCATCGATCCCAAATCCGCTGTCACCATCATGGAATGGCACTCTGACGGGCACAATGGTGCCGCCCTTGCCTTTGGCAAGGATGGGATGCTTTATGTGACCAGTGGTGATGGAACTTCCGATTCCGACACATGGGTCTCGGGACAAGACCTGACCCGCCCTCTTGGCAAAGTCCTAAGGCTTGATGTCGACCACCCTGACAAAGACAAACTGTATTCCGTACCCACGGACAACCCATTCCTTCATATGAAGGATGCGGTCCCCGAAACTTGGGCCTATGGATTGCGAAACCCCTGGCGAATGCACTGCGATAAAAAAACCGGGCACCTTTGGGTCGGCAATAACGGCCAGGATTTATGGGAACAAGTTTACTTCATCCGCAAGGGCGACAATTACGGCTGGAGCGTCATGGAGGGATCCCATCCCTTTTATTCACTGCGAAAACCCGGCCCAACACCTTTCGTAAAACCCACCGCGGAACACCATCATTCCGAGGCCCGCTCCCTCACGGGCGGCATTGTTTATTACGGGGCAAAATTCCCCGAGTTACAGGGTTGCTACATCTATGGCGACCATTCCACAGGCAAGATCTGGGGCATCAGGCATGATGGCGAAAAAGTCACCTGGCACAAGGAAATCGCCGACACTTCCCTTCAAATCACAGGATTCGCAGAGGACAACGATGGCAATCTTTTGGTGGTTGACCTGCTTGGAACCATCCACAAGTTTATTCCTGTCCCGAAGGATCTTCCCCAACCTTACTTCCCCAGGAAGCTTTCTGAATCCGGGTTGTTCAAATCCATAAAGAATCACGAGCTTGTTGAAGGCGTGATCCCCTATTCCGTCAACGCACCTTTTTGGTCCGACATGGCTTTCAAAGTTCGCTATATAGCGTTACCGGAATTTGATGCTTCTGGTAATTCCAGCCTTATAGATTACTCCAGCACAAAAAGTTGGACCTTCCCCAACGGCACTGTGATCATCAAGTCCTTCGCACTGGAAATGGAACAGGGAAATCCTCAAAGTAAACAATGGATTGAGACACGCTTTTTAACCCGGCAGGATGGCGAATGGGCGGGTTACTCCTACCTTTGGAACAAAGAACAAACCGATGCAGACCTGGTCGAATCCACTGGAAAGGATGTAGTTTTCCAAATCGCCGACAAAAACGAAAAGGATGGCGGCAGAAAACAAGTCTGGCATTATCCAAGCAGGGCGGAATGCATGGTCTGCCATAGCAGGGCCTCAAACTTTGTGCTTGGGCTATGCGAACTGCAAATGAACAAGAATCATGATTACAGCACAGGCACGGAAAACCAACTGGAGTACCTGGAAAAACTTAGCCTGTTAAAGACGCGTTCCCCTGATATTAAAACCGCCCTTAAAACAACCGGCCTAAACGATGGTAAAAAAGACAAGGAACTCGATGAATGGGTCAACAGCATTGTCAATTTCCCCGACCAAAGAAAAGCGATGACCAATGACAAGCTATTACCATTGCCTTCCTCCAAACTAAAAAAACTGGTGAACCCTTATGACAAAACCAATAGCTTGGAAGCCCGGGTGAAATCCTACCTGCATTCCAATTGTGCAAATTGCCATATCAACGCGGGCGGGGGAAATGCCCAGATGGATCTCGATTTTCTTGCTGACAAGGAGAAAATCAAAATACTGGATGAAAAACCCAATCACCACACCTTTGGTTTCAAGGATGCGAAAATCATCGCGCCCGGCGATCCCTCAAGATCTGTTCTTCTGCACCGTATTTCCATTGTTGGTGAGGGCCAGATGCCTCAAATCAGCAGGAATATGTTAGATAAGCAGGCGGTTGAATTATTCTCCGAATGGATCAGGTCCCTGCCCAAATGATCCAAATTCTTCAATTCTGGGCCGGTTCATGGCCCGGCATTTTCCTGGTCACATTTTCAAGCCTAGCACTCCTTATCCCCTCCTGGTTTTTAAACGACCCAGGCACATTCTGGCATATCCGCACAGGCGAATGGATGCTCGACCATCACCAAATCCTTAACTTCGATCCATTCTCCCAGTCGCAATCAAACTGGATTCCAACCCAATGGCTAGCGGAAATTTTAATGGCTTGCGTCTATTATTTGGGCGGATTTACCGCCCTTACAACTTTTTCCTCATTTATAATTTCGGTATGGATTTCAATTCTGGCACGCAGGTGGTTTCTAGCCGGCATGCACCCAATTTTAGTATGGTTTTTAGCTATATCAGTACTTATGATTGGGGCTATCCATTTTCTTACAAGGCCTTTGCTGGTAAATTTCCTCGGCATCACCATGCTTTCTTATTTCATCCTTGATTTTGAAAACCAAAGGGCTAGAGTTTCATCACTTTTCTGGTGTTTTCCCCTTGCAATCTTCTGGGCCAATTGCCATGGGGGATATTTGGGAGGCATTTCAATCCTTGGTATTGCAATCCTTACCTGGAGCATTCAATACTTTTTTTCCAAGGGGCCCATCAAAAATTTCAACAGCCTTCTAACTCTTGGTGCAGTGGGTGTTTTATGGCTGCTGGCACCCTGCATCTCGCCTTTTGGAATCGGTATGTATGCGGAGTGGTTTAAAATCTGGTTTAAACTTGATCTTTCAAGTTATATTATCGAACATGCGATGCCCAATGCGTTTGACCTTTACATGCTGGGCGCATACACGGTGATTGTTGCTGTCAGTTTCTTTTTTTTTCTATCTCCAAACCGTGGCAATCATCTTGGAATCATCAGTGGCATTTACATCTGGTTTTTTTTGGCGACCAAGCGTGCCCGCAATGCTCCCATCTTCATCAGCGTTGCAGCAGTTATGTTTGAAGAAATCTGGCACAATCTTGTCAACTCAAAAAAAATTAGGGAAGACTGGATCATTCATCATCCCCCAACTCCAACCTTCAGGATGAAAACAGGGCTTACACTGATCGTTGGTTTCTGTTTCATATCTTCCATTTTTGGCTGGTTTCAAGTCCAGTTGGATGCCAAAAGATGGCCGGTGGAACTTATTGAACCGATGCAAAAGATGGCGCTTGAACATGGCGAAGGAACCAAGATATACAATTCGCTTAATGATGGTGGTTTTTTGATTTTCTATTCTCCAAGATGGTTGGTTTTTCAGGATGACCGTTGTGAAATCCATGCTTTCCGTGATGATTCGGAGGATGGAAATTGGATCAAACGCATGATGAAGCTTGAGCAGGAATCTCCGGAAAAGCTTTTGCACCAACTAAAGAATCAAAATATAAAAATCGCAATCGTAGAATGCGATAGTGCCTTTGGAAAATGGCTGCTTTCACAGCAGGCTAACCCTGATGTAAAGCTTGCTTATCCCGGAAAATCCCATGATATTTGGCTTATCAATCCAAACTTATGAGGCAACCCTTTGGAAACTGCTGGCCTAGGGTTTGTTTTTTTCACTCTTAAGTGATGTCAACAGTTGAAACAATAAATAATAATTCAGGTAGCCGTAGTTGTTGTTTTTTTAATCGCCCAGGGAAAAAATCTCGAAGAATGTTTAATTCCCCACGACAATCGTATGAGGTCGTGAAACCCTAATTCCCCCGACATCCATACTCGCAATCAGCGAATGAATACCAGGTTTCAAAGAAATCTCAAACACCCACGGGCCTTCAGTTTTTTCTACAACCAATTTGTCTGCGTCCCAAAGTGCTATTCGATTTGGTTTTATTCCATCATTGGTCAAGATTTTCACCGTCACTGTTTTCCCTGTCGAGTGTGCTGTAAAGGGTTGTTTGTCACCCAGTCCGGGTGGTTCAATGATCGTGATATCCCTGCTTGCCCCGACAAATGCCTGCCAAACGCTAGCAAGGCGCTGAGATGAGAACCAGCAAGCCTCATTTCGGTCACCTTTGAATTCTCTCCATGAAGCGATCCCCGGGACCTTCCCGTTCTTCCCCCAGGTGGATATATCTCCCAACCACCCTTCCTCTAGGGGAATATCCACAAGTGGAGTGGGCTTGTGAGATATTGGTATTTTCGGTAGGCGCTTGGAAATGGCTTCATCGAAGTGAACAAAGGAAAGATTGTTTGCAAGGGCAAATTCATGCTTGCGATTCCACTGCGCCGCGATCCCAAAATGAGCTTGAAGTTTCCGTTCCTCAGATAACTTGGCCTGCAACTTCACCATCTGAGATCCATCTTTCTCTCCAAAGATAGTGATCACAGGTATTCGGCGGGTGAAATCCGACCCGGGGCCAACTTCCAAACAGACCGGTGCCACTGCGATGGTGCGCTCTGGCATCAACCCGGCAAGTTTCATGCTAATCCCACCGCCTCGCGACATACCGATGAAACAGAGGGGTAGATATTCCAATTCAGGTCGTCCCTTCTTTGCAAGTTCAGCAAGACCGGTCCCAAGAAGGTGGTACTCTTCATCCTTTACCCCGTCGAAATCTACTTGCACATATGCAAATTGCCAATGCCGACACGCAGCCTGCCAATGTCTGCTCACATCATCACCTTTCGAGAAAGGATTGCAAATTCCGCCTCTAGCGACCTTTACACCCTCGGGAATCCATACGGTGATAAAAACTTTGTCTTTTGGTCCACCCAGAACTGGATCATTCTTGCGCGGGTTTTTAAGCGTGTATTCGATACGGGCACTGAAATCCCTATTAACTTGCGCTGGTTCTGCCGCACCGATCATGGCA
>SYCV01000064.1 GCA_005786805.1 Planctomycetia bacterium
CGACTTCAACAACGATGGCATCTTGGATTTAGTCACCGGTGCTGGCCCGGGTGGCGCTCCCCATGTCAAAGTTTTTGACGGCGCGACCAATGCTATCCTAAGCCAATGGTATGCCTATCCAGCATCTTTCACCGGTGGTGTTTTTGTCGCAGCAGGCGATATTGGCAACGATGGCAGCATCGAAGTAGTCACCGGCGCAGGCCCAACCGGCGCTCCCGTCGTCGCAGTCTGGGACCCTTATACCGGCGCATTGCTTTCACAGTTCATGGCCTACGCAGAAGATTTCACTGGTGGCGTTCGCGTTGGTGTGAGCGATGGCAATAGTGATGGTACCTTGGATCTTCTCACCGGCGCTGGCCCGGGTGGAAGCCCTGAAGTCAAAGTCTTCAGCTTCCCAGCATTGGATCTGCTGTTCTCTTTCTTTAGCGGCGAACCCACGAATACCGGTGGCGTATATGTCGGGTGACAGCAAATAAATTCGAATTAAATTAAGAGACGCATGGAGCGCAGTCCATGGGCTTTGATTCATTTATCTCTTAATCCCATTCCTCTCCGGACCCTGAGCATGTCGAAGGGCTGCATCATCTCCGGACCCTGAGCTTGTCGAAGGGCTGCATCATGCCCGGTCCCTGAGCTTGTCGAAGGGCTGAATCTTTTCCGGACCCTGAGCATGCCGAAGGGCTGCATCATGCCCGGACCCTGAGCTTGTCGAAGGGCTGCATCATGCCCGGACCCTGAGCCTGTCGAAGAATTGCATCATCTCCGGCACCTTAGCATGTCGAAGGGCTGAATTCTGTCTAGCGGCTTAAAGAAAATGGAGCAAGAAAACTCATAAATCTGGCAGGAAATTTTATTTTTAAACGAACTAATGCAAAGCATCAATTTCAGGAGTTTTTTCATCTAATGGCTTGATACATTCTTAAATTTTTCGTCTAATTTCATAGAATTGAATCATAGTTTTAAATTACCAACGGTTTTTCTGAAAAGATTTATTATAAAGCCAAAACGAAAGGGTCACTAAATGAGCATCATCAAATCAATTCATGCTAGAGAAATCCTTGATAGCAGGGGAAATCCTACTCTTGAGGTTGATGTAACACTTGAAAATGGAGCCATTGGAAGGGCAGCCGTCCCAAGTGGGGCAAGCACTGGCGCTCATGAAGCAATCGAATTACGAGATAATGACAAAAAAAGATTCTTGGGCAAGGGAACTCGAAAAGCAGTTGAGAATGTAAACCACCATATTGCCGCCAAGCTTAAGGGCCATTGTATCTTAAATCAGGTTGGAATTGATCATCTACTTCTTGAAATTGATGGAACCCCCAACAAGGGAAATCTTGGAGCAAATGCAATGCTGGGTGTATCCATGGCCTGCGCTCATGCGGGTGCTGCGACCTCTGGTCTCCCACTTTACCGTTATATTGGCGGAACGAACGCCTGCGTCTTACCTGTCCCAATGATGAATATTCTCAACGGCGGCAAGCATGCGGATAACAATGTTGATTTTCAAGAATTCATGATCATGCCCCTTGGAGCGCCAACTTTTGCTGAAGGTTTGCGAATGGGAACAGAAATTTTCCATCACCTTAAAAAAGTACTGCACGACAAAGGATTGAATACAGCGGTGGGTGATGAAGGGGGATTCGCTCCAAATGTAAAAAGCACTGACGAGGCACTCGAATTCATATCAAAAGCTGTTGAAAATGCTGGCTACAAGCTTAATCAGGACATTTTTTTCGCTCTTGATGCGGCTTGCACCGAACTTTTCGAGGAAGCCAAACATAAGGGGAAAGAAGGTTATTGCTTCTTCAAAAGCAATCCTGACAAAATAATCTCATCTGACGAAATGATTGATTACTGGGTCAACCTTTGCAAGAAATGGCCCATCCGATCCATCGAGGATGGCTTATCTGAAGATGATTGGGCTGGCTGGAAAAAGCTCACCGCAGCCCTTGGCAACAAGGTCCAGATCGTTGGGGATGATCTTTTTGTGACCAACACCAAGCGGTTGGAGCGAGGAATCCAGGAAAAATCAGGCAATAGCATCCTCGTCAAGGTAAACCAGATTGGAACTCTAACTGAAACCCTGGAAGCAATTGAACTTGCCAAGAGGAATTGTTTCACCACGATCATAAGTCACCGAAGTGGCGAGACGGAAGACACAACGATTGCAGATATCGCGGTCGCAACCAATGCGGGGCAGATAAAGACAGGCTCCGCCAGTCGAACAGATCGCATAGCAAAATAAAACCAATTATTAATAATAGAAGAAAAACTTGGAAAAAAGGCCCGCTATGGAAAAGAAGTATGGCCCCAAGAAAGGCTTTAAACTTACAGCCTGCAAATGATTCAAAACATCTTTTTTTCCCTCACTGTTTTCCTGGGGGCCTTAGCCTTGGTTGTCGGCATCACCGGGCTGGCGGGCCCTCATTTAGTTTCAAGTTTACACTTTGATTTTCTCGCAGACAGGGGACTCGCGCGCATTATAATCGGCTGCGGAATCGGCTTGATTGCGACCGCGTTTGTTTTTTTCAAGTCAAAAAACCCTGCTGCTCCCAATGGAAAAGATCACTAGCATGGACTGGCTTTTTGAAGGTAGGGCAATTGTTTTTGGCAGCTTGATATGCATCTGGTTGGCATTACTGCTTGTTTGGATTTTTGCAAAATATAACCATTTCCCAGCAACAACCTTATTAGTGTTCATCCTGATTATTTTATATTTCGGCTTAGACAAGCTTGTATCAACCAACAAGGAAAATGTTGAATTGGTACTCTCAGACATATCTGATTTGACATTGAAAGGTTCAGTAAATTCAACACTTAAACATTTCGACGAACAATTCAAGACTGCAAGATCCACTGATTTGAAAGGCTTCAAGAACTGGTTGGCAACTCACCAAGCGGATAAATTCATTAAAAACATAATATTTTGGGATATAGAGGACATAAGCCAAATTGTGGGAGCAAAAACCACAAAAATAACCTGCTTGGTTAAAGTTAAAACAAGTTTAGATGGTTTGAGGGAGGGTATTTACCGCGTGGAATTTATATTTCAAAATAACAAGGATGGCCTGCCCACGATATTATCATTTCAAGTTTATGATCCAATCAATCAAAACAATCGCATAGAAATAGGAATATGAGGGCCAACCAAGGAAATGGCCCTCACAAATTCCCAGCGATTATTTTTGTGGAATGATCTTGATTGGAGGTGGTTCAGAATACCTCGTCACAACAGGGGCAGCCACGCCTCCCATATCACATGAGTCACAAGCATCGGGCCCCATTCCAGCGCGCATAGCAGCGCCACCATGCCTGTAATTCTTGTCTGCGTGTATCAAGTATCCCCATGGCTTGAATGTCAGCCCAACTCGATGACCGTTACAACCTGACAAAAGAAAGATTGTAAGAAAACCGGCAATCATCAATGATCTAAACTTCATGGCAGCCTCCTCAAATTGGAATTGATTCTGAATAATTCAGAATATCTCCTACACCACTGACTCTTAAGTTGTTGAAACAACCTTGGAACCAACACCCAGAAGGAACTTATATTCCTTAAATCTCACTAAAAGGAATATGCAGCCCAAATGGACAGGTGCAAGCAATCTTTAGATTGCAAACCGAAGGAGGAGCTAAAAAATGTTTAGAAAATTACGGTTATACAGATTCTAAGGAAGCCTGAGGCTTTATCTTTGGACACAATTGACCAAACAGGTTCAGAATCTGTAAACCGGAATACTTTCACGACATTATTTATTTACTGTGGCACGCAAACGGGAGCAGGCGCACAAACGGGAGCACAAGCAGGCGCGCACTGGGGCATTGGGGCGCAAGCAGGAGCATACTGTGGCATTGGAGGAGGATTACTATTGGAATGCCTGCGGCCAAAAAGCCCGGTACCCTCATGGCCCCAACAACCGGTATTTAAAATAACCAAGCCAAGAAAGGCAGACCTTACAATAAAAGCTTTCATGTTCACTCTCACTAAAAGCAACCAAAAAACAAATTTCAGCAATCCTATTTAAAGGCGCTGTCGCCAATACAAATTGGCAGATAACTTTTATTCACTGTAAAAAAAAGACCTATAGTAACGCGAGAACAAAAATAGTTAATTGATTGATAATTAATATTTAACTGTATACTTTTGACTTATAAACCGACAGTTCACTTTAAAGCAATAGTTCCAATTATGGCAAAAAGGACATCCCAAAACCCTTATTTTTTAGCATAAACCCATGATATTTTTCAAAAAGCGCAAAATAATCATTCGCAAAAGATCAATTTAAAGTGATTTTCCCCTCTTTTGGAGATAGGCATAAAGAAATATATTTTTACAATTCAGGAATTTAAAGGGATAAGCCAATGCGATAATAAATTAAATAAATGAATCGGGGAATTACTTAATAAGTATCCCACTGCTAATGAAAAAAAAAGTCAATGATCAAACATCAGTAGGATTTGCTGAAGATTTTGAGGGAGTAACATTAAATCCAGATTGCCTGAGAATGTCCTCTATCTCGTCACGAAGCAATTCTTCCTTGCCCATCAATTCTTCCACTATTTTCTCAACATAAACCCGGTTGTCAGATAACAGGTTGAAAGCTGTTTCATCAGCTTGGCGGAGAAAATTTTGCACTTCAGAATCTATAAGAGCCGCAGTTTGTTCACTGAAATCCCGGGCCTCTTGCATTTCCTTGCCAAGAAAAACATGTTCCTCACCAACCTTGAAGGTCATGGGTCCTAGTTTTTCACTCATCCCCCAATGTGTCACCATCATTCGCGCAAGCCGAGTTGCCCGCTTTAAATCTGATTCCGCACCCGCGTAGGGCTGATTGTAAACAAGCCTGTCTGCAGCCCTGCCGCCCATGATCATGACCAATTGATTTTTAAAATGATCCAGTCCATGATGAAATCGATCTTCATCAGGGGCGTTAAGGTTAACTCCTAGGCTTTGGCCTCGTGGAACAATAGAAACTTTTTGAGGGCGATCAGCACCTGGCATCAACCATGTGACAAGGGCATGACCAACTTCGTGGTAAGCTGTTCTGCGTTTATCCTCGGGAGTCAGGACTTCCTCGCGCTTGGGCCCTATAAGCACGCGGTCAGCGGCAACTTCAAAATCAGAACGCTCGACTTTATCCTTACCCAGTCGGGTAGCCACCAACGCGGCTTCGTTTGCTAGATTTCGAAGGTCGGCACCAGTCATGCCAATCATTTTCCGTGCAATCATCTCAAGGTTCACATCGTCAGATAGAGGCTTATTTCGAGTATGGACCTTAAGAATTGCAAGCCTACCCTGCCAAGTAGGCCTGTCAATGGTTATATGCCTGTCAAAACGACCCGGTCGAAGTAGAGCGGAATCAAGAACATCAGGTCGATTGGTTGCCGCCAGAACAATAACAGTCTCTGTGGGCTGAAACCCATCCATTTCGCTGAGTATTTGATTAAGAGTTTGCTCACGCTCATCAGAACCACCGCCAACACCAGCCCCACGCATTCTGCCAACGGCATCAATCTCGTCAATAAACAGGATACAAGGAGAATTATCCTTGGCAGTTTTGAACATGTCGCGAACCCGGCTAGCTCCAACACCAACAAACATTTGGATAAATTCCGAGCCACTGATGGAATAGTAAGGCACCCCCGCCTCACCGGCCACCGCCCGTGCTAGAAGTGTTTTACCTGTTCCCGGCGGGCCTACCAGCAAAACACCTTTTGGAATACTGGCACCAAGCTTCATGAATTTTTCAGGTGATTTTAAAAACTCAACAATTTCCTGAAGTTCACCCTTGGCATTTTGAAGCCCAGCTACATCCTCAAAGGTCACCTTCATTTTGCTTTTTTCATATTTTTTGGCGGGGCTTTTGATGTAATTTCCAAGAAATCCACCACCCATGGGATCACGAAATTTAGGAAGTATGAACAAGAAAAATACTATGAGAATAATTGCTGGCAGGATCATCATTATAAACCAGCTTAATCCTGCAAAATTATCCTCCTGCTGGTCAACGAGCAGCCCATTTCTAATGAGTTTGTCCATCTGGGTGACGAGACCTGGGTCGTCCAGTTTTGCCCTGTTAACGGTAAACTTACCGCGAAGCCCGGCTTTTTCCTTGAGTTTTTCATCCTTGAGATTTTCCCAGTCCTTTAGCTCAACGGAAATTCGATCAGTCCCGATAAAAGCAATCTTCCGGATCTTTTTTGAGTCCTCCTCATCAAACATCAATTTGACAAAGTCGGAATATAAAACAGTACTGCTATTCCCAACCGAGGAACTAAAAAGAAGAACCAGTAGTAAGAAGAGAATAACAAGCCAGCCTAAATTGCCGCTGATATTCGAGAAAGATCGCTTCTTGGGGTTTTTTCCAGAACCTTGAGGCTGAGACCCATCTTGGGTTGGGTTCGACATTAACTACTCCAAATTTACTAACAAAGAAATACTAAATTATCTTAGCTGCTTTCCATGAAGTGAAACAATCTAAGGAATTATTTTGTTTCAGGAAAATTAAAAAACATTAATTTAAAACATTATTCAGAACCACCAGAAATCTCTTGATCTTTTTGCATCGGGGCCTGGCCACCTTGATCAACATTCTGTTCATTCTTGCTTGCACCATCCGCGTCATTGGGGCTGGACTTTTCCCAAAACACAGCAAGCTCGGCAAATGTTCCCAAAGGGGATGCTCCAGATAATGCGGACTGCGATAAATTAGGCTTTTCAATCGGTTTCTTACTGGAAAATGTCCTGATCTGTGGTGGCCTGTTTGGATCCGATCTCTGGGGACGCCCACCCCTCGGTTTTTCATCCCTTGGCCTGAAGGCACTGGAGCTTCGCAGGCTGCCGGCACTGGCACCACCGCCACCACTACCTGGCCTCGGGGAAGGAAACCTACCCGGTGCCGGCCTTTCAGAGGGACGAGGACGCTGGGGAGGCGCCGCAGGTGTGACAGATCCTTGATTAGGATCAGAGGGTTGCGCCTGTGCATCAGATCGACGGGAATTATCACGCGCAGGTGGTCTCGTAGACCTCTCAGGTCGTTGATGAGTTTCTTTTCTAGGATTAATCATGGTCAAGGATAAGCGGGACTTTTCCTTGTCGAGGGCAATAACCCAGACTGTGACAATATCACCAACACTAACAGATTCATAAGGGCTGCGAACATAGCGCGCAGAAATCTGGCTGATATGAACCAAGCCGCTTTCCTTGACCCCCACATCAACAAAACATCCAAATTCAACAACATTTTGCACAACGCCTTGAAGTTCCTGGCCAAGCTGCAACTCTTCAAACCCGATTTGCCTGGAACGGAAGATAGGACCAAATCGTTTGGATTGTTCCTGGGAAAGAGGTTGAATCAGCTCGTCCAGGAAATCTTTGAGTGAAGTGACAGAATCAATGCCTGTCGCAGCCACAATATCCTTGAGATTTGCATTTCTAGCTTTCAAAAGGAGCTCATTTTTTTTCTCCGGACTTTTCCAATCATCCTTGGAGATGCCAAAGGAGTCCAAAATTTTCATTGCCATCGCGTAATCTTCAGGATGAAAATTGGTTGCATCCAATGGTTCATCACCACCGAACACCTGTAAAAAGCCTGAACAAAGTTCAAACTTTTCAGGATTCACACCTTGAACCTGAAGCAATTGGGCACGATTTTGAAAAGGTCCGTTTTTTTTGCGAAACTCAACTATCTCCTGGGCAAGCAATTGATTTAGGCCTGAAACATGCCTGAGGAAACTTGCCTCCGCAGTGTTAAGGTCCGCTCCCCAAAAATTAGTGGTTGATTCAAGCACATTTTCCAAAGCAGGACGAAGATACCGATGCTGAACCTCAAATTCCAACAAACCGGAGACAACATGCACGGGGTCGATTTTCGACAATTCCTTGAGGGGATTCTGCAACCTTCTGCCTATTGAAACCGCTGCCCTGATTCCAACATCGGATTCAGGTAATTCTTCCTTACCCAACAACGAGGCAGCGTATTCATTCGAACCAGCTTCAATAACAATTGCGAACTTGACGTCCGAAGGAGGCTCGGGGAGATTTTTAACAACCAGTTTCAAGTCATTGACCTGCTTTTGATATTCCGCCTGCCTGCGCTCTTTTTCAAGCTTCTTTTGAGCATCTATTTCAGCTTTTTTCTTTGCCGCCAACGCTTCCATTTCAGCTTTTTTAATTGCAGCAAGGGCCTCTGGACTTGGCTCAGCGGGGACCTCTGATGTCACAGTTTCGGATGTTGCAGATTCAACAGGAATCACTCCAGCAGGGATCTCAACGGGTGCGGCCACAGGTTCCGATGGCGACTCTACCGGTGCAGCATCAGTGTTTGGTTCCAAATCAGATTTTTCAACTGTTTCATCAGGCGGCAAGACCTCCTTTGCCTCCTCATTCAAATGAGTTGAATCTTTAAGCCTTGCCAGCAATTCAAACAGCAAGTTTTCCGTGGCCTTTGATGCGTTCCCGTTATCGAGAGCTATGGTGCTAATCTGGTGTTTTCGAATCAATTCCTCAAGGGTCAAAAGGCTGAGTTCTTTTTTACCCTGGGGTTGATGCGGGAAGATGACCGCATGGTCAACAAGTTTGCCTTCTTCATCAAGAACAGCAATTTTACAACCGTTCCGGAAACCCGGGTCGATCGCAAGGACTTTAACTGCCCCTGCTGGATTTGCCACAAGGCGGTTGTTGTAAAAACGGGCAAGAAGACCGGCGGCATACTCGGATGATTTCTCACCCAGGTCACGAACACACTCCCGTTCCATCGCAGGCTTTAAAATCTGATCAATCGCCATGCCCATCGATTTCTTGATGACATCAATATATTTGTGCTCGTATGCTGGCGGAGGCGAAGTCACGACTGCGGTGGATACCTCTGGTGGATTTGAGCCATCAGGTGACTGTTCAAGCTCCGGGGAACCAGAAATTATCTCAGCTTGGGTTTCCTTTGAGGGAGGATTTGATTTTGAAGCAAGTGCCCCGAATGCGTTGTTTTTGACCTTTTCAGGGTCCCAATCAAAAACAACATTTAGGAAACCACTTTTTTCACCTTTTGAAATTTGAAGATATTTTCTGGCCTGCAAGGATCGCAATGGTTCCACATATGAAAAAAATTCCTTGAACTCCAGGCCATGTTTTTCTCTGACTTTATTGGTTTTAGAAACCTTGATTTTGCCGAAATCCCAGAGGTCATCACGGACGGAAGACCTTACAGCGGGAATCTCGCTTAATTTTTCGGCAATAATCTGAACCACTCCCTCGGTGATTTTATCAATGGTATCCAGTCCCTTTTCGGGATTGATCATCGTGGGAAGAATCTCATCAAGATTCGCAATGGCGGGATCCTCGGTCCAGAGGGCCTCTGCAAAAGATTCAAGGCCTTTTTCCCGTGCCGCTGCGGAAATAACAGGCTTTTTTGGCTTCAAGGGAAAGTATAAATCTTCAAGACGCTTGGGGGACTCGATGGAGTTGATCTGGAGTCGCAATTCCTCGGTCAACTTTCCCTGAGTCTCCAATGCCTTGAGAATGACATCCCTTCGATCATGAAAAGATTTGATTTTTAAAAGCCTGTCACAAATCGCCCGAATGACAGTCTCTGTCATGCCTGCGGTTTTGGCACGCCTGTACCGCGCGATAAAAGAGGGAGACTTACCTTCCAAAATCAAATTGATAGCATTTTCAGCATTACTTTTTCGAATTTGAAAATTCTGGGCAATTCTTGAGATTTCATTGGTTCCGATTGTACCCAAAGCCATTTGTACCGTCTGCATAGTTTCTTTTCATTAAGTGTTATGGGCAGATAGTGAAAAATCCTATCCTGCAATAGAGAATGTATCTGTAAATGATGGATTCTTCCACTAGATTCAAGCATTCAAAAAAATATTTATTCCAAGCTTGACAAGTCCCAAAACAGGGGCAATATACGCTTGTACACATGCTTTGTTTCACTCAAGGAACTCATCAATGCATCAGGGTTTGCAACACGCCGACTTCTCACCCATCGTTCATCTCGATGTTGATGCGTTTTTTGCTTCGATTGAACAGCGTGATGACCCAAAATTAAAAGGACTTCCGGTTGCTGTGGGGACAGGGGTTGTCGCCAGTTGCAGTTATGAAGCCAAGCGGGAAGGTGTTAAAACCGGCATGCGCCTTGGAATCGCAAAACAACTTTGCAAATCTCTACGGATTGTTTCCGGTGACCACCGTCGCTATGAGATAGCAGGCAGACAAATTTTAGGAATCTGCAAGGAGCACTCCGCGGCAGTTGAGATGACATCACTGGACGACCTTTACATGCAACTCGCGCAGACAGGTCACGACAAACAGCAACAAATCGCAACCGGATTGCGTGAACAGATTCTCGATGAAGTCGGCCTCAAGGTCTCCATGGGCATGGCAAGCAACAAGCTTATCGCGAATGTAGCAACCCATCATGCCAAGGAACTTAGAATTTCCTGCCAGCGCAAAACAGCTTCACGCTGGATCCCGGGAACCTCGATTATTGGTGAAACCAGGCACTTTTCACCTGTGGTCACCGTGATGCCAGGCTGTGAAAAAAATTACATCAGGCCCTGGCCTGTGGAAATTCTCCCAGGTGTCGGCGCATTGGGAAAAGAAAAATTCCAACGCCTTAATGCCAATAAAGTCGAAGATGTGGCTAGACTTCCCCTTGAAGTTCTTTGCACCATGTTCCAAAAACGCGGACCAATACTTCACGAATATTCCATGGGAAACGACCCCCGCCCACTGATCATCTCACGCAATCCGGAATCAATCTCAAGGTGTACCAGTTTTAATCCGCCAACCGCGGAACAGGTCTTTCTTGACGCGATGCTCGCACATCTTCTTGATCGGGCTGTTTCATGGATGCGTTTCAACAAATTTGCGGCGCGAAGCCTTAAAATTTACCTGCGTTATGGCGACTTCAAGGACGCCCACAACAACATCAACTTCAAGACCGCCAGCGACTCTGATTCCACGCTATACCAGGCTGCGAAGGAAAAGCTAGCAATGCTTTTGTCACGCAGGCTTCCACTAAGGCTTCTTGGAGTGGAACTTGGCCGACTCGAACCCGCATGCACCGCCGTCCAACTTTTCCCCGATCCCGAGAAGGAACGCGCTGACAGACTTTCAAAATGCAAGGAAGACATTCGCTCCAGGTTCGGTTTCATGGCGGTGACACCCGGCAGTTCCCTGGTTTTGGCCAAAGACTTGAACCATGACAGGGATAATTTCAAGCTAAGAACTCCCTGCCTTACAAAGTAACCAAATCTTTCTGAATCATTAGAATCAAAGAAAGGAGGAGATGAAAAGTTGCAGAACCGACTGATGAAAAACTCGGGAATAATCGTGTTGAACAAACCAAAGGGAATGTCCTCACGCGCCGCGGTGGATCATGCGTTGAAATGGTTTGAAAATAAAATCCCGATGGGCCATGCGGGCACACTGGACCCCTTAGCAACGGGAGTGCTGGTTGTATGCCTGGGTTGGACCACAAAATTGGTTGAATTCATTCAATCAATGAAAAAAATTTACAAGACCACAATAGTACTGGGTGCGAATAGCGCAACGGATGATGCTGAAGGACCAATTCAAGAAGTATTTGTCGAAAAAAAGCCCTCCATGGCTGAAATCAAAGACGCACTTAAACTTTTCGAAGGTGAAATACAACAATCTCCACCGTCTGTTTCCGCAGTTCGAATAAAAGGAAAAAGATCGTACAAACTTGCCAGAAAAGGCGCTCCCGAAATCCCCCCTCCCAAAAACATCACCATCCACTCGATAAAAATCACCAATTACGATTACCCCTTCCTTGGGCTGGAAATCACATGTGGCAAAGGGACTTACATTAGATCAATCGCTAGGGACCTGGGATCAGTTTTAAAAACCGGTGGATATGTAGGTGATCTTGAAAGAACAATGATCGGTGGTTTCACACTCGCTGACTCCCTTGACCCAATGGAACCACCAATTGATCCTTATCTTGCAGTTAAACCTCAGGAACTAGCGGTGGGAGGTATGAAAAAAGTCACACTTGAGGGATTGATGTTAAGAAATCTTCTTAATGGCACAAAGATACCTTTTCCCATGAAAGAACAATACTTCCCAATCGACAATACATTTGCAATCATGGACACAAATGCACGATTAAGGGCAATCGCAGAGTACAGGAATTCAGAAAAAGTCCTGAAACCTTTAAAAGTTTGCCCACTGATCAATCCCGATATTTAATACAATTCAGTCCATAAAATTATCGCCCGAAGACATTGCTACGATTATGATGCCTTTATAATTAGAAACGGAGTTTCCAAATGAAATACTGCTGTAAATTCATAATCACTTTGATGGCATCATCAATCCTACTTGTTGAAGCATTGCAACCAGCACATTTCGTGAATGCGCAGACAAATCAGGAAAACAAGAAAATGAAAGAACAAGCCATCCCATTCGAAGCCGAAAACTCAATGAAATATCTAAGGGAAATTTGCGACATTGGCACGCGTATCAGTGGATCAGAGGGAATTGTAAAACAACGCTTGTTGATAAAAAAACATTTTGAAGCACTTGGAGCCAAGGTTATCGAGCAAGAATTCAAGGCAATCCAAAAAAGCATGGGCAAACCAACCCCGATGGTCAACATGATTATCACCTGGCATCCGATGGCTCGGGAAAGAGTAATTTTGTGTTCCCATTTCGACACAAGACCCCAGGCAGACCAGGAGACAGATCCCAAAAAACGCAAGGGCACATTCATAAGTGCAAACGATGGGGCATCAGGCGTCGCATTATTGATGGAATTGGGCAGGCACATGAAAAATCTCAACTGCAGCGTGGGTGTGGACTTTGTTTTTTTTGATGGGGAAGAATTTGTATTCGACCCGGATGATGAATATTTTTTCGGTTCAAAGTATTTTGCCCGCGAGGCACGAAAAAACACCCAGGTGATCAAATATCGTTCAGCGGTATTGCTCGACATGGTTGCAGGAAAAGGGGCAAAATTCCCCATCGAGCAAAACTCCTGGTGGAAAGCAGGCACGGTTGTGCGCGAGGTCTGGTCAACCGCAAATGAACTTGGGGTCGATTCATTCAAGCTCAACGAATTCAGCAGGGTCGCGGTTGACGATGATCATACAGCACTCAACAACGGCGGGATCCCTGCAATCGACATCATCGACTTTGATTACAAGCATTGGCATAAACTATCGGACACTCCGGAACAATGCTCCGGTGAAACCATGGCGGGAGTCGCCAAAGTATTGGCAAGTTGGATCCAAAGACAACGGTAAACAACAGATCACCTTGAATAACTTTGCAAGGGCCAAGAATGGAATCCAGTCAAATAATTACAGGCGCCGCCATATGCACCGTTCTCATTTGGCTTGGCTTCAACAGTTTGAAACAGCATTATAAAACGGTCTTTTCCAATCAAATTAAAACTGATTTGGAATCCTTCATCCCTTATCGAATAAGATTATGCAGGCTGATGGGTGGATTTTTAATGCTTATTCTTGCGTTGATGCTGGGATTTGCAATGGTTTATCTCGAGGAACCAGCACAGCATCTTGCAGACTTAAGAGACCAATCCGAGGAATCAAACACAAAGCTGGTTTACACCACCCAACAACTCAAATTCGCAACAAGTTATGCCTTTTTCTGGATTGTGTTTTTGACCGTGCTTCTGTTATTGGTCGCCACCAGCAGTATTGACGCGATCTTTTCGTGGAAACATCAAAAACAATTACGCGATTCCTTGCGATCATTAAGCGCAATCAAAATTAAAAACATTAACCCTCAAAAAAATCACATCTTGGAGGAAACACCTCCATCATTGGACCAAAATTCCAACAATTAGAATTGATCGGAATATTTCATGTTCATCCAGTTTCTCGCATTTCTAGTACGACAAATATTAAGCCTGCGATACAACATCACCATTGAAGGATTACAACACATAAAACGACCTGGAAAAGGCACTTTAATATTGCCCAACCATCCCGCGTACACCGAACCAATTATTTTGTTTTCACTGCTTGCAAAAAACTTCTCACCACGCCCCCTGGTATTTGAAGCTTATTACCAAAATATTTTCATCAAGCCTTTCATGTTGCTTTTCAACGCTTTGGAAATCCCGAATCTAGAAAAAGTAAGCCTTGCAGCGAAATCCCAGGCTCAGGGTTCCATCAAGGAACTTGTCAAAGGACTTGAAAAAGGAGAGAACTTCATTATTTGGCCATCAGGAAAATTGCAAAGAAATGGCCTTGAAACCCTAGGAAGTAATTCCGGGACAAGCGATATTCTAAAACTTTCCCCAAATGCAAATGTTTTATTAATTCGGACCACAGGCCTTTGGGGCAGCAGGTTCAGTCATGCTTACACCGGATCCCGACCTAGCCTTATCCCTCAACTCATTTTCAGCGCATTTCTTATCATTTTAAACTTTTTATTTTTCATGCCCCGAAGAAAGATACACATTACGATTGAAAAGCCAGATTTATCAAAACTCTCCCCTTTTGAAAAATTCCCAGTGAACCAATATTTGGAAAACTGGTACAACCAACCAACGACACCATCCCCAATATTTCGCCAATATCATTTTCTTTTTCAAAACAAAGAAAAAATATTCCCTCCCCTTGCAACAAAAACAAACAGCAGCATCAAAGATGTTTTCCCTCAAAGTCTAAAAAAAGAAATAATTCAAAAAACAAAGGAAAAATTCCCGGAAATATTAATTGATGAGAACATAGATGAAAGCACAGAGTTGGATTCACTTGGACTTGACAGCATCCAAAGGTTGGAGCTTTTAATTTATCTGGAACAACATTTCAAATTTAACGGAACCACGGTTCCATCAACCTTTTTTGACTTATGCATGTTATGTTCCGGAAAACTAAAAAACACGGAATCGATAAAAGTTCCGGATACATGGTCAAAAAGCACAAGAACAAATCCCGAATTTGAAATCCTCGGTACTACCGTGCTGGATTCATTTATTTTGCGAGTCATCAAGAGCCCAAATTTAATCGCGCTAATCGATGACACTTCCGGGATAATGACTTACAGAAAATTACTCTTGGCTTCACTTGTGACATCAAAAATATTAAGGGGAAACCAGGCAAAACATGTAGGAATATTACTTCCCGCAAGTGCTGGAGGGTTCATAGCCTACTTTGCATGTTTGATGGCGGAAAAAACCCCGGTCCTTCTAAACTGGACAACAGGCCCCGCAAATTTAAAGCATGCCATTGAACTTCTGGGAATAACGAAAATCATAACCTCGAAACGATTCATGGACCGGGTGGAATTATCATTGGATAATATCGAATTTATATTCTTGGAAAAAGTAAAGAGCTCAACAAATGCCCTGACACTATTAACCTGCGCGATTACCTCATACTTCCCCAAAAAAACACTTAAAGAATGCCAAAGATCAAACTCAAAGGATTCAATTGCAGCGATATTATTCACAAGTGGTTCAGAAAAACTTCCCAAAGCCGTGCCTTTGACCAATGAAAATATCATTTCCAACCATAAGAGTGGAATCCCGTTTTTAGGACTTTCATCACAAGATATAATCCTATCATTTCTGCCGCCTTTCCACAGTTTTGGCCTCTCGGTCACGGGCCTTCTTCCAATCTTATTGGGCATGCGGATTGTATTTCATCCAAACCCCACCGAAGCGGCAATTCTTGCGGAAAAATTAAAAGTATTTGATGTTACACTTTTGATAGGAACCCCCACATTCCTAACTCATATTCTCGAAAAAGCATCCAAAGACCGATTAAAAAAATTACGCCTGATCATTACAGGGGCGGAGAAATGTACTGAAAAAGTATTTCAATTGGCCAAAGAAATCGCGCCAAACGCCAAAGTTCTGGAAGGATACGGTATCACCGAGTGTTCCCCTGTTGTTGCGGTAAACCCGCCAAGTCTTCAAAAAAGGGAATCTGTGGGCAAACCACTTCCCGGGGTGGATGTTTTAATTCTTGACATTGAAACAAACAAAATAGCAACTCCAGGCCAAACTGGAATGCTTCATGTTTCAGGCCCCACGATATTTAATGGATATTTGGGAGAAAAAGAAAACATCCCATTCAGGCATATAGATAACAAAAAATGGTATGTCACAGGCGACCTTGTCTCACAAGATGAGGATGGTTTTATATTTTTCAAGGGAAGGTTAAAAAGATTCATCAAATTCGGCGGAGAAATGATTTCACTTCCCGCACTGGAAGAGGCATTTTCAGGAATACTACCCCCGGACGAAAAAGGCCCCATGATAGCCATCGAAGGAATTGAAAAAGGAAATAAAAAAATTATTTGTTTATTCACAAGGAAAGAAATTGAACCCATGGAGGCAAACCAAATTTTAGATGCCGCGGGTTTTCGGGGAATCATGAGGATTGACAGAGTCATCAAGGTAAATGAAATTCCGTTGCTGGGGACGGGAAAAACCAACTACCGTAAACTAAAAGAGCAAATTGAAAAAGAATCGCAAGAGGCTTAAAGGCTATTTTGACGCCTCTTCCAATGCATCAGACAAAGTCATCTTCCCGGCATACAGCGCCTTTCCAACTATGCAGGCTTTTACTCCAGCTCGTTTCAAGTCACATATATCTTTCACCGAAGACACTCCTCCGGAGGCTATGACAAGGGATTTGGACTTTGAAGCAAGCAAAGAAGTGGTTTCAACATTTGGACCGGATAACATTCCATCCTTGGATATGTCAGTGTAAATAATGGCAGCTAGCGGCCAATCATTCACCTTGTTTAAAAACTGCTCGACTGTGACCTGGGAATCCTCAAGCCATCCGGAGACTGCAATTCTACCATCCCGGGCATCAATGCCCAATGCGATCCTGCCAGGAAAAGAAAGCGTCATATCGTGAAGCCATTGGGGATCCTGAATTGCCTTTGTTCCAATAATGACCCGATCAATCCCCCAGCTCAACGCATCTGCGATGGTTTTCTCATCCCGGATACCTCCACCGAGTTCACAAGGCACATTTACTTTGGCCAAAATACTTTTAATAGCGGTTGAATTTTCTATTTTACCAGTCTTGGCTCCATCAAGGTCCACAAGATGTAGGTATCGTCCCCCTTGATTTTGCCAGTCCAATGCCATCTCCCAAGGATTGTCGGAATATACAGTTTCCTGTGCGTAGTCTCCCTGTTTAAGGCGCACACATTTTCCACCTCGAAGATCAATAGCTGGAATCACCAACATGAAATACCTCTTGAAAAGTAGATTTAATTTGAGAGTTCTGCGAAATGTTTCAACATTTGCAACCCTACAGACTGGCTTTTTTCCGGATGAAACTGCGTGGCAATCCGCCTATCATCTCCAACCGCAGCGGCAAAAGGTTCGGGGTAACTTGAATAAGCTGAAATTATGCCGTCATTTTCCGGTTTGGCAAAATAAGAGTGAACAAAATAAACCCCCGCACCCTGAGGGTAACTTTTGAACACATTCAATTTCTTTTTGATATCAAGCTGGTTCCATCCCATGTGAGGAATCTTCAAGCCATCAACAGGAGAAAATTTAACAACATCCCCCCTGTAAAACCCCAATCCGCGATGTTTGCCATCCTCGTAGCAATTCTCAAAAAGCATTTGAAGACCAAGGCAAATCCCAAAAAAGGGCCTATCTGAATTAAGGTGGTCAAGAATTGGTTTCTCCAAGCCAATGTCCCTGATTTTCCCAATCGCATCCCTTATGGCACCCACACCCGGAAGAACCAACTTATCCGCTTGCCGAATAGTCATTTGGTCAGAGGAAATCTCAGCGGAGAAACCCACTTTTTCAAAAGCTTTCTGCACGCTTCGAAGATTCCCCATGCCGTAATCAACAATCACAATTCTGTTATTTTCCATCACTGTTCCCGTTTATTGATCCCACAACCGCATCTGGACCATTATTATCTGAACTAGATTTCCCAACAAACCAATTTCCAAGGTCATCCAAATAAGAATATGTGACCGGGGTTATCAACAAGGTTAGTAGAAGCGACAAAGCCTGCCCACCCATGATAACTTTAGCCAACCCTGCCCGTGAAGCAGCCCCATGACCGACACCAAACGCCATGGGAATCATGGCTGCGATCAACATTAGCGTGGTCATTAGAATCGGCCTAAGCCTGGTCCGGTTAGCTTCAAGAATCGCATCAATTCTATTCAGGCCTGCCTTCCTTAGTTGATTAGTGTAATCAATCTGCAAAATACCATTTTTCTTAACAATTCCAAAAAGCATGAAGAGGCCAAACATGGCATAAATATCCAAGTTAGTTTGCAGGATGATCAGAGCGGCAATCGCAAAAGGAACAGTCAATGGCAAAGCAATCATAATACTGATCGGATGCACGAAGCTTTCAAACTGAGCGGAAAGAATCATGTACATGAAAAGAAAACTCAGGTTGAATGCAATAACAAAGCTTGAAACCTGCTCAGCAAGCATCTTTGCCTGGCCCAAAAACTCATATTGATATGTCGGTGGGAGATCCATCGTTTTTAATTTGGCGCGAATCAGTTCAACAGCCTTACCTGTGGCCATTCCCTCAAGGTTAGCTGAAATAACAACCTGCCTTTGCCTGTAAAAACGCTCAATACTTGCAGGACCAAAGGCGTTTTTTATCCGGGCAACATTCCCCAACTCAACCGCTCCCACACCAGGTTTCACTGAAGGCACGGTAAGACGGGAAATCGTGTCTTTATCATTGCGGAACTGTTTATCAGCGCGCAACCAGATATCATATTGCTCATCTTCCTCCTTGAATTTACCTATGGGCTCGCCCCCTACAAGGACCGTGACAGTCGAATTCAATGAATCAAGCGACACTCCCAATTCAGAAAGGCGGTCCCTATCAGGCACTATGACCAACTCTGGTTTTCTAAATGACAAGCTTGAATCAACATCAACAAAACATGGTTGGGTTTTCATCCAATCTATCATCTCGTTCGAGATCGACTTTAATTTTTCAATATCGGGCCCCCGCACATTAAGATCAATCATCACCTGCCTGAATCCAGTCTCCTGAAATGCGGAAACATCCTGCACAGCGGCACGCAAATCAGGGTAATCCGCGACAATATCCCTTGCGAGTTTCATCACATCAAATTGCGTGAATGTCCTCTTGGAAAGATCTTCGATTCGAACATATATATTGGCAGTGGATATATCCCCCTGCCCTTTCCCGAGCCTACTGGTAGTGTCACCAATTACGGTAAAAGTATGAGTGACACCCGGAAGAGAACGGAATCTTTGTTCAAGCTGGCCAACCTCAAGATCGGACCTTTCAAGTGAATAACCTTCCGGCAAGAGAATCGCGACTTGAAATTCACCCTGGTCGTCACGGGGAACAAACTCAATTCCAACAATTGTAAACAACCATGGTGTAATACAAAAAAGAGCTATGGAAATAAAAACTATGAAACCTCGGTGGGCCATTGAGAATCTGAGGATAAACATGTAAAAAGATTCAGTCAAACGCCAAGCTATTCCGCTTTTTGTCCCATGAACAACATCCTCGAGCCTTAAAAACCTTGAACAAAGCATGGGGGTCATGGTCAAGCTGACAAACAAACTCATGAGAATGGCAAAAGCAATGACAAGGCCGAAACTATTGAAAAATCTACCCACCTGCCCGCCCATGAAAACGATCGGGAGGAAAATCACCAAAAGTGACAAAGTTGTGGCGGTCACCGCCATGGCAATCTCGGAAGTTGCCAAACCTGCTGCCTGTAATGCGTTTTTCTTCTTCTCTTCCATATACCTGAAAATATTTTCATGGACCACAACCGCATCATCTATCACAATACCCACCGCAAGAATCAGCCCAAGAATTGTCATGTTGTTTAAGGTCAATCCCAACATATCCATGAGGGCAAAAGTTCCCGCGATGGATGCAGGAATAGACAATGAAGCTATCAGCGTGGTTCGCCAATCCCTTATAAAAACCAAGATAGTCAAACCCACAAGGAGGACCGCCATGGCTCCGTGTCTTTTGATCTCATCTATTGCTCCACGGATGAATCTCGATTGATCCCGGATAGTTTCAATCCGAATATCCGATGGGAGTGCCTCCATGATTTCGACCATTCTGGCCCGGACTCTGTCAACTATTTGCACGGTATTTGCACCTGTTTGTTTTTGAACAAACAAGGTGACTGCATTGCCCCCAAGTGATGGATCATCCAATTGATTGACGCCGGCACTCCAAAGCCTGCTTAAATTATGCGGTTCCTCAAAGGAATCCTCCACGCGGGCAACATCCTCAATCCTTACCGGTTGGCCATTACGAGTGGTTATTATCAATTTCCTTATGTCTTGAACAGACAAAACCCTCCCGATAGTCCGAAATGAAAGTTCAAGTTTTCCCTGGTCAACTTTACCCCCTGGCAACTCCTGGTTTTCCTTTAACAATGTGTTTCGGACTTCGGCTATTGAGACCCCCTGGTATTTAAGAAGCATGTTGGGATCGATGGTTATCTGGATTGCACGCTGCCTGCCCCCGACAATGGTGACGGAACCAACACCAGTCAAGGTTTCAAGATTCTCTTTGATGGTTTTTTTTGCTATCTGGGTTATCTCACGCAAGTCTCTATCGCCGGAAATAGCCAGTGAGAGAACAGGAGCAGCACTGATATCAAACCGATCAATGATGGGAGTGTCAGTATTAAGAGGTAACTGGTTAAGAACCGAACGAACTTTAGCCTCGATTTCCTCTGCTGCAATCTGCCCATTTTTTTCAACTCTAAACTGAACCACAACCGTGGAGATCCCCTCCTTTGTGGTGGAACGCAATTCATCAATTCCAGAAACTGTATTTACAGTTTCCTCAATGATTTTGGTGATGTTTGTCTCCATTTCCTCGACACTAGCACCCCGGAGTGTGGTGGTGATAATCACCACGGGGATATCCACGTCTGGGAAAAGATCAACACCAAGGCGAAAATATGAAAAAAGTCCAAGAAATATGGGAGCCGCCATAAGCATGGCGGTGAAAACAGGCCTCCTGATACAAATGTCCCATAGTGCCATCAGGAGCCTTTATTACCTTCGAAATCAGAAACAGATGAACGAATTTTGACCTGGGTATTTTCGGCCAAGCCATTTTGACCGGAAACAACAATTAAATCTCCAACTTTTAGAGACCCAGAAACCTCAACCCAATTTTCCATTTTATTACCACTTGACACAGCCAAACGCTGGCCAATTTTCACTTCAACCTGATTAACCTTATCACCATCAACACGAAATACCTTGGTTACTCCAGCAAAACTTACAATTGATTCTTCAGGCAAAGTTAAAGCATCATGCAATTGATCGATTTCGATTGAGACCTTCGCAAAAAAACCGGGTTTTAGCTCTCGTTTAGAGTTCAGAACAACAATCTCAACTTGAAAAGTCCGACTGAGCGGGTCCACCGTGGGATATATACGGGCAACTGTGCCGGAAAAATCCCTGCCGGGAAATGCTTCTACCTGAATGCTGGCTTTTTGACCTAATTTAAGTTGAGATAAATCCCTCTCCGGTAATGCAATCTGTAATTTTAAAACACGATCGAGTGTCAAACGATAAAGAGGCTCCACAGGGTTCAAATGGACCATCTCGCCCTCGCTTATCCCTTTGCTATAAACAATAAAAGGTGTTTTCACCCCCAGCGAGGAAATGAACTTCGAGTAATCCGCACCGCCAGGATTTTGCTGGGGAGGAACCAATACTTTTGCATCTTTGAGTTTTTGCTCAGCACTGGAAAGTATGGCCTGCTTGTATCTCACTGTCGCAAGCGAGGTATTAACCTCAAGTATAGCATTTTCAAGATTAACCTTGGCTACCTTGGACTCGGTTTCAAATTGCTCCCGCTCCTCAACCGAGGATGCAGTCCCTATCCTTCTTAACCTATCAAGTTTATTGACAGCATTTTTTTCCAAAATAACAGCCTTAGCTACTGATGGCAGACTGGTAATAACAAACTTATCGTCAGGCAGTTCCTTCAATCCAAGTTTAGCCATCTCCAGTTCCAATGATTTTTTTGCCTCATTAACTGCAAGTTGCAAATCTGTCTCATCAATAAAGAGCAAAGGTTCACCCGGAAATACTTCATCACCAACATCATGAAAAACTTTTGAAACCCTTCCTTCAACCTTGGGTATAACCGATATGGTCTCGAGACCTTTGAACGATCCTGTGGTTTTAATGACCCGCAATAGGGACCTCGAAACAACTTTACCCACTGAAACAGGAACAGTTATTTTGGGTTTAGGGGAAAACCCAGATTTAGATGATTCATCTTTAAATAAAAATCCAGGACGATAGACCACAACCAAGGCAAGCAGGAGAGCCAACCATGGGAAAAAACCTAGCAGAGCCTTTGACAAAAACCGAAACATCATTCATTCCAATGAACTTAAAATGCATTTCTATTATTATATTTTTATTTGCGCAAATTGTTATCAATCAATCTGATTCATTCGAAACTTATTTAACAATCTTAATGCAAAACTTATAATCAGTAAGAATACAACACTAAAACAGCCCAAAAAGAACAAAAGTGAAAACTCAAAAAAAACTGGCTGCAGATAAGAGGAGAGGAATTTCCAACAATAAAAAGTACAAACTGAGGAAATGGCCAAAGACGGACCAAAAGGAAAAGCCTGTTCACCTTTTCTAAAAAGTTGCAATATCCCAAAAATGAAAGCTGGAATTACAGCAAGGAAAAACGAAACGATCACAATCTGCCAACCCCAGAAAGCCCCAACCATCATCATAAGATCAGCATCCCCCAGGCCCATGCCTTCAATTCCCCGCCCGAGTCCATAAGTGAACCTGATAATTCTCAAAAAAAAAGTACCAACAATTATTCCAGCAAAGGAAGACATGAACCCAAGGGCATAAACTTGAGATTCAAATCCTGAAAAATATGGATACCATACCGGCCAAGGAATTGCCCCTTGGGGCAATTTGGGATTCAAGGGCCAATCTTTTGAAGGTAAAATCACTTGGTTAACATCCGGAAATGGCCATGCCATGAATGTCGAGAATAAAACACCAATTATGGTACCTGTAACAGTAATTCCAAGTGGTATCTCCATTTTATCTAAGTCTGTCAAAGATGCAGTCAAAAGAAATGACAATAAAGTAGCATGAGATATAAAGGTGAACCACACACTCCAAGGAACTAAACCACAAGTTATCTGATATTTATTTGCAGAGACCACAAGATAATTCGGTGTATTATAAACAACATCTAAAAGAAAAACGGCAACAAACATCAATCCTGACAAGAACTCTATCGCCATATATCTTGGAGAAAAACTAGTACCGCATTTCCTGCACTTTCCCAAAAGAAAAACATAGCCAAGTATTGGGATGTTATCAAACCAAGCAATCGGCCTTAGACAACTGGCGCAATGAGAACCTGGCCAAAAAACACTTCTCTCGCTTACAAGCCGATACACACAAACATTGACAAAACTTCCGACACAGGAACCTGTCACAAAAACAACGAAGATCCACAACAAGACAGGAAGAGACATCAAAACTCCAAAGTGTTCATGGCTCGTAAATCACTCGCTATCTTTTTGGCAGCCTCGAGCGGTGTTTGGTTGTCAACATTACAACAAATTTCAGAGCTCTGCCGGTAAATGGTGGTGCGAACTTCCAATACCGCTTTTACTTCAGAAAGAATATCAGCCCTTGGATCATCCCCAGGTTGGGGTGTCAAAGGGGGGCGGCTTTTGCCAGCAAGCCTATCTTCCCAAATTCGACTTGCAAGAATATTTTCATCCGCTTGCAACCAGACCACCACACCATTAACACCCATTATTTTCCGGTTTTTTTTACCAAGAATAACCCCACCACCCGTGGCGACAACCTGCTTTGAATGGGAGGCTATCTTTCGCAAGATATCGTGCTCCATATCCCTGAAAGTCGCCTCTCCATCAGTGGCAAAAATATCAGCTATACTTCTGCCATTTGTGTTCTCAAGCACAGAGTCCGCATCAACAAATTCCCACCCCAATTCCAAAGCAAGCAACCGCCCCACAGTGGATTTCCCACAACCCCTGGCTCCAATCAAATAAACATTTTTCTTAAGCATTATCAAACAACTTCCTGTTAATTATTTTTACTTCGCAACTTTTCCAAGACAGTCCGCCTCATCACATCCAAAGGTGCTTTTAAAGATGTAAATAGATTGAATTGCTCAGCAGCTTGGTGCACAAACATTTCAACCCCGTCTATTGTAACAGCATGTGCCTCGGCTGCTTCCCTTAAAAATCGTGTCTCAATCGGATTATAAACAGTGTCAAACGCAATATGGCCTTTGGTAAACCACTTTGAATCCCACGGAGAGTCATCCTTATTTGGATGCATCCCCACGGATGTGCAATTCACCAATAGGCCGGAATTGAAATTCCCCCTTTGACTCCATGGAATATTTTGCACTCCCGCATCAACGGCAAGCATCTCAGCCCGCTCTTCAGAACGGTTCGTAAGCTTTACATTGCAACCAGCATTTTTCAAGGCAAAGACCGCGGCCCGCGATACACCACCAGCTCCGAGAACCAGCACATTCATGCTTTTTAGTGAATCACCCAATTTAGTTTTTATCGCAGCAATAATTCCCGTGGCATCCGTATTCTCGGCATGATAACCCACATTTGTTTTAACAAGCGTATTTGCAGCACCAATTTGCTTGACCAAATCAGAGCTTGTTGAGGCGATTTTGAATGCCCTCTCCTTATGTGGGATAGTAACGCTCAATCCTTCCACAGGAATACCATTAAATTCATTAATTGCTTGCGAAAAATCCGAAACGGAAACATGAAAAGGCAAGTAAAAACCCGGATAATTAAGATCCTTGAAACACGCATTGTGAATTGCCGGACTCAAGCTATGGCCAATCGGGTCCCCCACCACGCCATAAACCCTAGTTTCATTAGACAAGTTTTTTACAGGGTAGGTGGAAATAAGATTTTTAAAAAGTGGGATACCCGGGGCATTCACCAAATTTTCTGAAAAATTTGCATACATCCAAGGACAACCATCTTGTCGCAGAGAGAGTAATCTTGATGGAAACCCGATTGATCCCATGCAAAATGCAACCAAAGGAAGATTAGCATTTTTATAAAGCTGAAGAACCTTGGCAAAATCAGAATTAGAATTTGCCAAACATGCTATTTTCACCAATTCGGGCCTGTGAGATTCAAATTCCTTATGTAGTTCATGAATAAAATCGGGAGTTTTTGAAAAATCATGATAACTCAGAATCCGTATGCAATTATCGGACTTTGAGAACCTATGAAAACAATCAACTTCCAAGTCAACCGCATGTGCTCCTGAAATTTGAGCCTGGTGCAATATTTGCAACCTTGTTTCCTCGCCTTTTTCCCAACGCCCTCCATCATTTTTTCTTCTGATAGTAACCAAGGTCGGTCCAGCGACAGATTTAAGAATTTCGACAATTGAAAAATCTTCTTCTAAAAAATCAAGCCTTAATTCAACCAGGTCCGCACCCAAGGCAAAAGCTTCCGTGCAGGAAACAATCAAATCCCTGCTGCTTTTTTCGGCAATGACAGCACAAACACCATTTTTCAAATCGAGCAGGTTCATTCGTTTAAAATCTTTACTTCCCATTAATTCAAAAAAAAGCAAATTTATCCAATTCAGTCTTTCTTAATCATCCCAAAACATTCTAAAATATCTAAGTAATAATTATTTTATGCATTTAACAACCAAGCCACTAGGACATCATCACTTATGGGAGTTTATGACAGAGACTATTATCGAAGTCACTTCCGTTCTCCCTTTGGGGATTGGTGGTCCAACCTAAGTATTTGCAGATGGATCATTGGGATCAATTGTGTGCTCTTCATTTTGCAAATCATTTCCAGGTCATCAGGAGACTTAGTCACAAGCTGGCTTATACTAAATCCCGGAAAAGTAATCGATGGGGAAATTTGGAGGATTATCACCTACTCTTTCATTCACAGCACGGACACCCCATTCCACATCCTTATGAATATGCTGGCATTATGGATGTTCGGCAAAGAAATCGAGGATGTTCTTGGAGCAAAAGAATTTCTTCTTTTTTATTTAACGAGTGTTTTTATTGGAGGAATAACTTTTTTCCTGGCTTCCATAATTGGCTTACATCCCCCACAAGCAGTTTGTTTGGGGGCTTCTGGTGGTGTAAGCGCGATACTTATACTTTTCGCATGCTGGTTTCCCAACAGAACTGTGCTGTTATTTTTCATAATTCCCATGCCGATTTGGCTTCTGGCAATTCTTTTTGTTTCATTTGACGCTTTCAATTTACTTTCCGGGCACCAAGGTTCTGTGGCGGTGGATGTTCATTTATCTGGTGCTTTATTCGCTTTCATGTACCATACATTCCGCTGGAGACTTTGGCCTTCCAAAGGGTTATCCAAGAAATTATTTTCAAAAAAGCCAGTTTTAAAACTGTACCGGGAAGAGGTTCCGGTTTTCATCACCCAGCACGAGGAGAAAGAAGGAACAGTCTCTGAAGAAATGCTTTATAAAGTTGACCAAATCTTGGAGAAAATCTCTCAATCTGGGCAAAACAGCCTTAGCGAAGCGGAAAAAACATTTTTATTCAAAGCAAGCGAATCGATAAAAAAAAGAAAGAATTGAAGGAGAAAAAATGGCTTTGTTTGAATTTAGCTGTACAAAATGCGATCATGAGTTTGAGCAATTGATATTTCAGGGAGAAAGCCCCGTATGCCCAAGTTGCAAAGGTACAAAACTCATTAAAAAATGGTCTTTGCCGTCCAAACCAGGAAGTAATGATAAAAATGGATTTTGTGACACAAATTTACCTCCATGTAATCCTAACTGTTGCAAAATACCCTCCAATATACGAAAATGAATTATGGGTTTACTTTAAACCTTAATTAACCATATCTCTCCCGGTTTCTCTGGAATCCATTCCGGAGTCAAAGGGAGTTTTATAAATGAATTTAAAAATCAGTGATTTACCTTTAAAGGATGAAATGCCCCGCGACATTACTGACCAAGAAGATCCGCTTCTGCTTACATTGGAGGAAACTAGCAAACTTGTCGCCCACACCCGGGACCCGGCTGAAACATTGGAAAATATAGTAGAACTTATTTCAAATCGTTTCAAAGCTGATGTTTGCTCTGTTTACTTCCTTGAAAGCTCTGGAACAGAATTGGTTTTAGGGGCAACCGTCGGACTCAGGAAAGATTCCATAGGAAAAGTTAAATTAAAAACCACCGAAGGGCTGGTCGGCCTGGTAGCTGAAACCCTACGCCCCGTTATGGTCGCAAATGCATTTTCCCATCCACGGTTCAAATACATCCCAGAAGCTGGGGAAGACCCTTTCCTCTCATTTCTAGGTGTTCCATTGGTGAAAGCGGGCGGATTGGTTGGCGTAATAGTCATTCAAACAGAAGAGCCCAGGAGTTTTTCCATCAATGAAATTAGAACATTGGTCACCGTGGCTGCTCAACTTACCACAGTTGCCTCAGATGCAAGACTTCTATCACAGTTAACCGCAGCAACTCATGAACCATTTCAACCAAGCGAAAACTTCCTCATAAACCATGAATTGCATTCCCGCCTATTAAGCCCGGGTATCGGGGTTGGTAGAACATATTCCATCGACAGCCTTGAAGAATGGCGCGCATCAACAACCTTTAAATCCGCAGGGATTGAGGTCGAAAAAGAGCGCATGGAAAAAGCAATCAGCCTCGCAAAGGAGGAATTGTCAGCAATGAGTGTGAGAATTGCTCACCTTGTTGGACAAGACCATGGAGCGATTCTGGATGCCCAGCTCATGATCCTGCAAGACCGTACCATTGAAAAAGATCTGGTGACCTGCTTGACCGAGGGAATGAGCTCCGAAACCGCATTGATTTCAACATTGGATAAATACCTGGCAGCTTTCCAGAAAATAAAAACCCCTTTCTTTCAGGAACGAATCTACGATATCAAGGATGTTTTCCTGCGTATATTGTGGAATCTCAGGCCACAAAAATCAAATGGCGGCACATCCCAGGATCGAATCATTCTGGTTTGCAAAGAAGCCTCGGTGATGGAATTATTCGCGGTAAGCCCGGAAAAACTCGCTGGAGTCATTGTTGAAAAAGGTGGTCCTGAGTGCCATGCCGCTATTCTTGCAAGGGCTCTGGGCATCCCCATGATGCAAATAAGTGATAGATTTCAAGATTTATTGATTCCAGGAAAAGTTGTTTTAATTGATGGACCAAACCAATCAATCTGCCTTAACCCCAATGAAACCAGAATTCAAAAGTTAAATGAATCTTTTGTGCTGTCTGACCCCGTATATTCAACACTTCCAAAATCTGAAAAAACGCCATCAGTTTTTGTTAATATCAACCTACTTTGGGAAGTTCCAACGGCTCTTCATCTTGGTGCCGAGGGAGTGGGGCTTTTTCGCAGCGAATTCATGCTTCTTGCCAGGCGAACCATCCCCACGGAGGAAGAACAATTTGCCATTTATTCAAAGCTGCTGAAAAACATGAATGGCAAACATACCACAATTCGAACATTTGATCTCCGCCCAGACAAGCTTGCATCATTTTCCGACATAGGTGGAACCGCATCGCGTGCCTATGATTGGCGCAAAGTCTTGGACTCACCCCCACTGCAAAAACTCTTTTATGAACAAGTCCGAGCCATCATGCGCGCGGGGGTCGAGGGAAAGCCGAAAATTCTTATACCATTGGTGGCATCCACCGAGACTCTCGAATTTGTTATGCAAACATTGCAGGATGCACGAGAGTCACTGTCTCAAGAGAAGCTGGATCATAATCCTGAAATTCCACTTGGACTGATGGTGGAAACCGCGGCCTCAATCCCGATGATGCCATTTTGGGCGGACAAGGCGGATTTCTTCGCCTTGGGAACAAATGATTTATTTGCATCCGTTCTAGGTTTAGACCGCAATGAAGAATCAGGATCTTCGCAATGTGATCATTGTCACCCTGGGTTCCTAAAAATCTTATCTTCAGCGATTGATCACGCTCACAATAGTGGCAAACCAATAACTGTGTGCGGCGAATTAGCATCAGACCCTTTGGGGGCGACTTTTCTTGCAAGCCAAAATGTGACAGCGATAAGCGTTTCAGTCCAAAGGTTGCACTCAATTTCAAGGGTTTTGAGTAGCGTGAATCAATCCCAGCTAAACGATTTTCGCGCCAAATTCCTCAAACTAAACAAAGCATCAGAAGTTCGAGAATTACTTTTAAATGCTATTAAACCAAACATAAAATGAGATAATTTTTAATCAAACAGCAAAGTGATAAAATTAAAATTTGTAGGATAAATGCCGAAGAGAGGATTTGAACCTCCACTCCCTTGCGAGAACTAGCTCCTGAAGCTAGCGCGTCTGCCAGTTTCGCCACTTCGGCATGCAATACAATCCTAAGGCAAGAAACTTCAGCGTCAAGTGATTGCGGATAATTATTCAACAATAAATTTTCCGGCTGCACCATCGGAACCAGGTAAATCATTATTATTTGCGGTCAGTTTCTCATCTGCTGTGCCTGATTTGATAAATTTAGGATTTGATAACAAATTTAAAAAGTCAGAAAAAAAACAATTATCCCCCCTGTCCGGAATGGAAACTTTTGAAGATTCAGGCCAGGATTGTTCAGGGTAGAAAATAAGACCTAGAAAATTCGCCTTAGCTAATATCTCAACATGAATAAAATTACCCTTTGAATCAAGTTTACAATCACGCAGGAAATTTCCCCGATAAACCCTCACTGGAAAAAATGGGTCGACATACCGAACTCCAAAAACAAACCAAAATACCCAGTTTTGAAAACGACTTAAAATAGAATTTGGGCCTGATATATTTTCAATGGGCAGGCACAAGAAAAACCTACCTAAGACCCCCTTGCATAATGAAAAAGCCTTGAGTGCAAAAGGATAATTATCCAGCTCCCTAACCGCACCAGCTAAATGGGCATTGGAAATATTTCCCATCATGATTTTAAGAATGGTTGCCTGGCAATACTTGGCTTGGCATGGGGCCACGACCAAAACATCATGATTAGTTTGCTCAATTGCAAATTTTAAGGCATCGCCCTCATACTCCAAGGAAGTTTCTAGCAATTTAAAAGCTTCAACTGGAATTTTCGAGGAGGATTTCTCGATTATATCTTTCAATTCGGGATTTTGCGATTCAATTACCCCACTTCCAAAAACCAAAACTACAATCTCGACTTTGTTTTGAAAAGTGGAGATGAAATCAATCCACTTTTTCAAGCCTGCTTTCAAAAAGGCGAGATTATCCTTCCTTGTGAATAATAGAAAGCTAATGGATGAATCAGACAAAGGTGCGACTAAAAACTCTTTCATTAAAACTTTCAAAGGAATTATCAGGAATCATTCTGGGATTTTAATTCAATGAAAACAAATGGCCTACTAAAGCCTTTGGTTAACTGACTATTTTTTGAATATAGGACATTAAGTTTATGATCAGGGAATTTTCCTGAAATTTCTTCAATATTTTCTGGATAGGTGAGCAAAAAAGCTTGTTTTTTTAAATTAATTGACTTCTCCAAATTTTCCCAGCCAACTATAGTCTCCAATGGTTTTCCAATATGAAAAGCCAATGCATGGGACTCCATGTTAAAAAACAGTATGTTATCGAAGGTGCTATTTCGTATGAATTTCGCCGCCGACTTCATTTCCCGCATTGGTTCATACTTGGGAAGGTAAAAATCGACATACCATACCCAACTCACTGAACTTACAAAAAGTATGCCTGCCAATGATTTATAAAAAGTCCTAGTTGATAAAAGTTTAGAGAAAAAACTGAGCTTAATAAAATCGGAAAGAACCACGGAAAGAAAAATGGCCGCTCCCGGATATGCGGGAAGAAGGTAGTCTGCCCGTTTATAACTCACCAATGACAGGACAAGAAACATTGAAAAAAACCAAATCAAGCCAAACCAATGAATTGATGAAAGTTTGAACCGAGAGGAAAAAAAAACTGCTAAAGCAGAAAAATAAAAAAGCGGCGACCAAGGAACAAAATCTACAAAAAACTGATACACATAAAACCAAACAGGATGAGACCTCAAAGCCCCATCACCCAAAGCCCTAACCCAATGATGATACCCAAAAAAAACATCGTAAAACCTTCCACCGCTTTCCTCGTTGACCATGTAAAAATAAAGACCTGATAGTAACACAACGCATAATAATCCCGGTACCAAATGATAATCGATTACAAGTTTCTTGAATAACAACAATCGTTTAGGAAAGGAATTGGTTGCATTATCACAAAAAATCAAAAATAAAAACCAAAAGAAAAACAAAGGCAAAATGAGAACAAAAGCCGGCAAGCCTTTCATTAATACCACTATCAACATCGCAATATAAGTGATCAAGAGAAAAACTGATTTAGCCCACCCCTGTGTTTTGCCTGACTCATAAAATGAAAGTATGGAACTAGTGGTAAAAAATGCCAAAGTCATATCAATACGGCCAATCCTAGCCAGCCAACCAAAGTGAATACAAGTGATCAAAATACATGCCCCAAGCACTCCCGCGTAAAAATCATAGTTTTTCCAAAGAAAAACTAATAATAAAATTATAATTCCAGTTGCAGAAAGGGCTGATGGTAGGCGAACTGAAACAGAATCCGCATTTGTTCCCCGAAGACTGGAGATTCCCGCGACCAACCAATAATAAAGCGGTGGTTTTTGAAGATCTTCAGAACCATCGTAAATCCTGGGCAACATCGTGCCTGTGCCCTCTAGTATGCTATTTGCATTCATCGCGGCACGAGCCTCATGACTGCTCCAAAAATCTCGATTTGCTAAATGGTGAAAGAAAGAAAAATAAACAGATAAAACAAAAACAGATATGACAACAATAACCCAATATGATTTAGGAACATTAACGGACGGATATTGGTTGTTTTTGCAAATCAATAAATGAGTATCTTGCGAGGCCATTTTTTATCAGGCGGATAGCCTTTTTCCATGGACTTCAAACATTCTCTGGTAAGGCACGCAACTAGCTATCAATTCCTTATGTGTTCCCACGGCAGCGATAACTCCAGCGTCAAGAACCACAATCCTCGATGCAATTTCCAAAGTATGCAATCTATGGGTAATAACAAATGATGTCCGTCCCTTTAAAAAATCCCTCATGACTTTGTGAATCAAAGCTTCACTTTCAGGATCTGACTGGCTGGTAAATTCATCCAGAATGATGATTGCAGGGTCACGCAAAATAGCACGAGCTAGAGCTATTCTTTGTTTTTGTCCCCCTGACAATTTATTCCCAGATTCCCCGGTGACTGTCTCATAACCCTTGGGAAGACTTACTATAAAATCGTGGGCAAACGCTTTTTTAGCCGCATTCTCAATTGCAGTCTTTGTTGCACCCCGAGTTCCGTAGGCTATGTTGTTATAAATTGTGTCATCAAAAATGACCGTCTCTTGGGTAACGACACTGATTTTTTTTCTCAGACTACGAAGATTTATATTCCGCAGGTCTTCACCGCCTAGAAAGATAGTACCATGATCAGGATCATAAAATCTGGGTATCATTCCCATCAAAGTGCTTTTTCCTGAACCATTATGGCCTAAAATCGCAATCGTCTCACCTTCAAAAACTGATAGATTTATATTCGAAACAATAGGTCTACCAGGATCATAACTAAAACATACACCTTTGAAATCGAGTATTGGGCCGCCCGTACCGGAAAGGCTGGCTGGCTTTTGTTCACTAACGGAACGATAATCCAAAACTAATCCATTTTCAGTTTTGAGAAGTTTCGGCCCATCACTGTTGGCATTTACTCGAGGTTGTTTATCCATGAAAAAGAAAATACGATCTGATGCGGCACAACCTGATTGGATTTTTGTGAAGACGCTGGAAAGTTTTCGCACCGGGTCTGCAATTGCCGCCAATAACACATAAAGCTGCAACAAACTTTCGGGTTCTATGGGATGCTGACTCATTCGCATACCAAAGAGCATTGTTTCATGCTTCAAAACCAGGAATGACCCCGCCAGCAATGCACCAACAACAGCGGCGACACCAAGTAACTCAATGATCGGCCCGGCACAAGCGTCGATATTAACGACTGTCATTGATTTCAAATAATAATCATAGGTCGCAGCTCTGAAACGCCTGCGTTCATAAGGTTCCATTGTGTATGACTTCACCAATTTTATACCCTGGAAAGTCTCCTGGAGAATTTTGTAGATGCTGGACATCCTTTCAAGCAGTCTTCTGGTAGCCTGCTTCATCATCCTGCCAATTTTCCCAAGAATAAAAGCAGCCACAGGAACTAAAACTAAAAACAAAAGTGTCAATTGCCAGCTGATACAGGCAGCGAATATCACACAACTTATGGCACGCAATGGTTCAGCGATCACTTTGCCAAACAGTGTTTTCAATCCGGCGCCAACGGATTCCATATCGTTTGTAAAACGAGCCATCAACTCGCTGGTACCCTGTTCTCCAAACTGATCAACATCAAGGTGAACAACATTCCTGTAAAATCTATTCCTCATATCATAGAGCGAAAGATTCACTACACTCCCAACAAGAGACTCCTGAAAAAACTCAAAAATACATTTGATAAAAACCCCAATCATCACAAAACCCAACACATAGGAAAGAGTCGTGAAGCTGTCGCGAGGCAGATATGCGTATATATATTTGTGTGCGATCAGATACCAATCCATTTGCTTTCGCGCATAAACCAACTTACTTTCAACCTTTACAAGCGCGTGTGTGTGTTCCCTTCGCTGCTGTTCCACAAACTTGTTCAAAGCAAGCTTATCCAACTCTTTTGATTTCTCATTCAAGGCATCATAAACCGTTTCGATCTGCTCTATTTCGCGGTTGCAATTAGCGATGCAGGAATCCACCCACTCATGAGGACTTTGGTCATTATTTAAAAGTTTTAAAACAGGGTAAATGGAAGTAAAATTGAGGCCCCAAAGTATGGCTGCAAAAACAGCACATACAATCGATATCACCAATCTAATTCTGTAGGGCCAAGCATATCTTAATGCTCTTAAAAAATTCTTCATGAAAAGACCGATCCTTGGTCAAAAGCTAATTTGGTACTGTTTCGCACAAGGTTTAAGTAGCAAAAAAGCATTAAAATTGACAAGAGAAGTTAATAATTCGAATTTTTTATTAAAACCCCACACCATAAAAAAGCATCAAGAAATTCGAGCTAATCGTTAAAATAAGCATATTTTGCAAAACTATACAAAATTAACTCAAAGCAACCAAAAACCCTAAACTATTTATATTTTACAATTTGACAGCCCAAGGGTTAATTGTTTACATTCGACTGGTTATTGTTTTGAATGACTTTTTGATGAATGAGTGAATATTATGGTTTATCAATCAAATTCGAGACCATTGGGAAGCTTGGCACAGCAAATAGTTGACTTGAATAATCAAATCAGCCTCGCCCAGCCTAGATCCAAAAGAAAAAACAAAGGCTTGAAAGAAATGGAATTCCTGACCCTTTGTCATCTAAGAAATAAAGATTTGATGAATGTAGGCGACATACAAAAGCTGCTAGGTGTACTTCCCGCACAAATGTCGAGAATAATAAGATCACTTGAAAACCGGGATATCGCTCTCATTTCCTGCAGCATCAACCCTCTCGATAAACGTAAAATTGATGTGATTTTGACAGATGCTGGCAACAAGGCCTTTGAAAGTCACCAAACAACTCGAGTCAGTTTTGTTCAGGAATTATTACTTAAATTAAATGACGAAGAAATCGACGATTTAAAAAAACTCGTTGACCGCCTTACTGATTTAATCGCAGAAAGTTCGAAAATTCAAGAAAACTATTCAACTGTTTAACACCTTTATTTAAGCGTTAGACAAACAATCCATCGAATTTTTTAAATAATTTTTGATTACTGGCTAATTTTAAGTTTACATCTTCCGATAAGTCATGCATTTTATAGGATAGAAATCACTCTGGAGTGATAGTTAGGTTATCTTCACTCACATATATGTCGATTAATGTGTGTAAGAACTCAAGAAATTAGTGGTATCGAAGGGGTTTCTCCATGGAGAAAAGGTTATGTTGGAGTTCCATGGGGGCAGCAGGATTAGTATTATTATTGTTTATCCTTGATATTGCTATCGGCATGCCCTTTGGTCGTTCAAATATAATTGTGGATGTCATAGCAATTATATGCAGCATTGCCGTGCTTTTGCTTGCATTTGACGCATTTAAAGATTTAGGCTGATTAAAACCCAGCTATTAAATTAATTAACTTTGGTTTGTTTTTTTTCACCATAATCCCTAATAATTTCTGCTGTAATACCATTTGTGGTAAATTCTACAGGGCAAATTATTTCATTAAATCCTAACTTTTTAAGCTCGTCTGCAGTCAAGGGACTTATCGCGATCAACTTGGTGCTACCTGAAGCGATCCCAGCCTTCAATTCATCACCTAAATATTCAATTAAAATTTTCGCATTATTCGAACTGGTTACAGCAACATAATCAACTGCTTTATGGGATATCTGTGTTTTAATTTGATTAATTTGGTGTTGTTCAGGTTCAGATTGGGAATAAACTTGAATTTCATTAATATTGCAAATTTTCGCTAATTCCTGCGCCAGCAAAGGCCTTCCCTCCTTGGCCCTTGCAAGAAGAACTTTTTTATTTTCAACCAGCGGATACAAGGCATTAATCAAACCTTCAGCATCATGCCTTGAGGGAACCAGATCCGCCTGGACATGAAACTGTTTTAATGCTGATGCTGTCGCTGGGCCAACACAAGCAATTTTCAAAGCTGAGATCCTGCGAATATCAACTCCCAGATGAACGAACCTATTAAAAAATTTTTCAACACCGTTGGCACTGGTGAATACAATCCAATCAAAACTGGAAATTTGATTTATTTCCCGATCCACACTAGACCAGTCATCTGGGCTTTTTATGGCCATGGAGTCAAATTGAAAAACATTTGCCCCAAGGTTTTTTAACTTGTCGGCAAAGCCATCAGCTTGCCCTTTGGGTCTAGAAATTAAGATGGAGGCACCGCCCAAGGGAAGCTTGCCACGCCAGTCCCATCGTCCGAGATATTTTGCAGCTTCGCCTATGATAATAATTGCAGGCGGATGCAAATTCTCCTTGGCAACTGTGTTTGTAAGATCATCCAAAACAGAAACTGCGTTTTTTTGAGTCGGAAGGGTCGCATCAGAAATGATAGCCACGGGAGTATCTGCTTTCATACCCTGGGAAATCAGATTTGATTGAATTACATGCGCCCTTTTGACCCCCATGTAAAAAACCAAAGTTCCCGGAAACCGCGCTATTTCGGACCAGTTCAAAAAACTGTCTGTTTTTCCTTCTTTCTCGTGGCCGGTGATAAATGCAACCGCACTTGAAAACCCCCTATGGGTTAGGGGCATCCCACAGTGGGCGCTAGCCCCAAATGCTGCTGTAACACCAGGGACGATTTCAAACAAAATTCGATTTTCTATTAACGGTTCGATTTCTTCACTACCCCTGCCAAACAGAAGGGGATCTCCACCTTTTAGACGCGCGACTTTGAAGCCATTTTTTGCATTTTTTAACATTAAATCGACTAAGACACTGATCCGTTCAGGATGGCAACCGGGAAGCGATTCAGCGCAAATTTTTTGAGTTGATTCAGGAATCATCTGCAGGATTTGCGGGGACACCAACCTATCAAAAATCACAATATCAACTTCCAACAACAATTGTTGCCCGCGAATCGTCAGCAACCCGGGGTCCCCCGGCCCTGCACCAATGAAATAGACAAATCCGCCAGAATCTTCATTCAATTTGAAACTCGCACTTGTGGAGTTGAAATACTAGACTCCCACCATCTCGTCAGGCTCCGGAACATCAATCCCATAATCTGGCCTGGATGGTGACATTTTACACATAAATATGCCCAATTCATAAAGCAAGCTCATTGGCAACCATAAGAATAGCATGCTAAATGCATCCGTTGATGGAGTAGCGACCGCGGAAAATATTGCCATGGCAAACCACGCATATTTTCTGTTGTTTTTAAACATTTCTACATTCATGACCCCTAATCTTTCAGCAAACAACATTACTAGAGGTGTCTGGAATGAAAGACCAAAAACAACAGGCATGAATATTGCAAAACTCAACCACTCGTTTAAACGAAGATCAGGTTTTAATCCCAACCACTCATTGAACCACAATAAAGCCTCAATAGCCTTCGGGATCACAAACATTTCGCAAATGAAAACACCTGACAAAAACAACACAACACTAAACGGTAAATAAACATGAACCAATTTTTTTTCATGTGGATAAAGGCCGACGGCGACAAAAGACCAACCTTGGTAAAAAAGCCATGGGCTGCCTATGACAATCCCGCAAACAATACAAACCTTGAAATAAACCATGAATGCTTCCTGCACACTTAGGGTGCTCATGGCATCAAAATCACCAATTTTTCTTTGTGATTCGCCCATTAAAGCAGATTCTTTCAAGGGTTCCTTGTGTGAAACCCAGAGGGTGACTGTTTCATTTTTAATTTTTTCCTCAGACAAATCGGATGGGGGTTTGATTTCGGAAATAAACTGGGAAGGTTGACCTTTGAGAAGCGCTTCCAGTTGTGCTCGGGAAAATATCAAGCCAGAAAAATCCGTAGGTTTGTTTAATGCCGCCAGATTTGAATCTGTTCCCTTTTCCAATTCATCACGCAATGAGGAAATTCTTCTTTCATAAAATTTCTTCAACTCGGATTTGACGGGTAATGTGATAAAGTCAACAACATACTTTCCGATGAAAAAACTGAACAAGAATGCGATGAAAAAACCTTTGAATGCGGCCAGCAAATGGGTCCGTAGGTCTTCGATATGATCCCCAAAAGACATTCTGGTGTCCGCAAAAAAATCATCAGGATCTGGCACTTTTGAAACCATAAAACTCCAAGCCAACCACCAAATGAACTAACTTTTATTAATTTACATAAACCGTGAATATTAGCCATTATGAATTCATGGTAATGGGATTGCCAATGCTAACTTTAAAGTTTATCAACCAACTTACCGATTAGTAAACAAAGTTGGATTATTTCAAGTTTAAGGTTAATGACAGGGTAAAAACGAGTAAATTCGATAAAAAGGCAACCATGTATAAAAGATTACTTATTTTAATGATGCTAATTGTTGCTACTGGATGCCGAAATATAGAAGGACCTCGGTATCATAAGGAACATCCAGAAAAGATTGATAGCGCTGTTTATAATATCGATGAACAGAAAAGACGAGGCAGGGAATTAATAGCATTACCTGAGGCAAGCCAAAATGTTGCTCCAAAAACTGGGATAGATACTTACGGACCATCAGGAAGGTGGTAGAATAAGGTATAATTCATTAATGGAAAACAAAATGAAAAGATACCTATCAGCTTCTGTTGCAACATTCTTCCTATTTATCCTAGGCTGCCAATCAGTATCAGATAAAACAGCCTCAATTCAGCCCTTGCCGGACAATGCGCCCCCTCCTCCTTATCAAGATTTATTATCTCGTGCCCGAAATCAATCATCTTTGGCAACCGAATCCTTTTTTATCAATAATTGGGCGGAACTTGAAGATGCGGCAAAAGGATTGGAACAAACTTCCAGATTGATGTCAAAAAGTACAGAAATACCCGAAAATAAAAAAGAATTGATTACGGCAGTATCTTCTGACTTGAATCGAGAAGCAATTAAACTAAAAGAAGCATGCAAAACAAAAAATGAAGCTGAAGTAAATTCTCAATTACAAAAAATCACATTGAAAATCAGAGAATTAAGAATCAACTAATCATCCATCACTTGTTCAGATGCGAACAAACTTGCACCAAATTGCTTGCAAAGACTTATATGATCTGACACTGATAAAGTTTCCGCTCGAAGATCCCCTTTAATATTTAATTTTTCAAGCTTTTCATCGATCTGAATTTTTGAAAGTTTATTATTAGGTATTGAAAGAATGGCACCCCTCAAGTTCTTCCGGCGATGAACATACAATCCTCTCAAGAAATTCCTGAAACACCTTGGTGAGTCTCCCGGACTAACCCCCTCGAAAACAAGCTTACGCCTAAGCTCATCCGATGGTTCAATTTTTATTATCGCGGAATCGACCTTAGGCCTTGGCCAGAATGCAGAAGGTGGTATTTTTCTGACTATTTCCACCTTAGCCAGACTCTGAAACAGAATCGGTAAAGCCCCAAACTCCTTACTATTTGAATTTGAAATTATTTTTTCCGCTATTTCAAATTGAACCATTGCGACAATCTTATTAGGCGGTTGATTACTTATCAAAAGATTACTCATAACGGGTGTTGCAACTGCGTAAGGAAGATTAGCGATTAGCTTATATCCGGAAATCCCAGGCTTTGCGGTAATTTCGTTTAATTTTGCAATAACCTCCGGTTGAATTTGATTTTTCCCCTTGAGGATATCGCCCCGATGAAGGAGAAATCTATTTCTTTCAATTACGGTCTCCTCAGTTAATTTCTGAAACGCAGGATCCAATTCCACACTTAAAACAAAACCAGCAACCTCTAGCAACCTATTCGTAAGGCTTCCGGTACCACTACCAACTTCCAAAACGGCATCTGAGGATTGAAGACATGCGGTATTGACCAAAAGATCCATTAGATTCAAATCGATAAGAAAGTTCTGACCCATTTTATTCTTTGGCCAAATATTTCTACTTTTCAACAGGTCCATCAGATATGACTGCGTCTGCCTGGGTGGGATATCGTAGAGATTCATTCGGATTTACTTTTTCCTTTGAAAAACAATTGGAATGACCGCATTGCATATTTAGCCATCATATCCGTCTCGATATTGACCAAATCACCAATTTTCCTGAATGCCAAGGTTGTAACGGAGAGAGTGTGAGGAATAAGGGAGACACTGAATTTATCTTTTTTCACATGAACCAAGGTAAGGCTTACACCATCAATACAAATGGATCCTTTTTCAACTAAATAGGGTTTTATTTTCTCAGGAAGCGAAAACCAAATATCAACCCACGAGCCTGTTTTTTCAACTTTCAAAACCTCAGAAGTAAGGTCAACATGCCCTTGGACAAAGTGCCCGCTAAAATCACTACTTGCAGACACCGGCTTTTCAAGATTAACCTTCATTCCAGTATTTAAAAAGCCAAGATTGGATTTTTTCAAGGTTTCTGGGCCAACTTCAAAGAAAGCCTGGCATCCCTTTCGAGTTACCACGGTCAGACAAACACCATTGACCGAAATACTGGCACCTATTTTAACTTTCTTGAAAAAACTATCATGAGAAACAGACAATAAAACTCCAACCCCCTGGGCTTTAAAAAGCTCCACCACACCCATGGTTTCCACAATACCGGTAAACATAAATCGAATCAGATAAGAGATGAAATTTAACGATTAGCGACGGTAATAATCGTTGGCACTTGCCTGGGAAGGATCCACCATGTTTCTTCGAAAAGCAATATAAAAAATCTGCCTTGCTGGGAAGTTCATGGCATATATCCAAAAAACAAGTATTGCAATCGACTCAGGTAAAAAATAAACCAAGGGTGCGATAAAAGGAAGGGCCAAGCACCACCCCAAAATCACCTTTTTTCGAAGAATATGCTTGGTGAGATGGGGATAGGAGAAAGGTGAAACCATCAACAAAGCGACAAAAACCGCACCAAAAATAGTCCAAACACTCACAACATTTTTAGCGGTGATAAAATCAAATCCGGGAACCTCCATCGAACCATAAGATCTAATCAATGCAAGGCTTGCAATACATCCGCCTGCAGCAGGAGAAGGCAAACCTTTAAACCTCTTGAACGAACCTGAATCCAAATCAGTATTTTCCAGATTATATTTAGCTAACCGTATGATCGCACAAGCCATATAAAGTCCAGCTATGCATGCGAAAACATTTCGCACAAAAAAGCTTTCCCAATCTTGGCTCAATCTTAGAATTAGAAACGCTGGTGCCGCACCAAAACTGATTGCATCACATAGGCTATCCAATTGACCGCCAAAATCGCTGGTAACCTTAACCAACCTTGCCAACATTCCATCAAGAACATCAAAAATCATTGCAAGAAAAATCATACCAGCAGACAAACGAAGCAACACACCAGCCGAGATGTCATCTTGCACTGATAGATCAATTTTAGCAGCAATTACAATTGCGGAAAAACCACAGATAGCATTTCCAAGAGTAAACAAATTGGGTATTAACTTTAATAATGAGTGCAAGGCGCATACCTGTAAAATGAAAATATCATTTAAAACTAGTTAAAACTCTATTATTAAATTTACCTTGAAACTGTTTGATATTCCACAAATAAAACCAGCAAAACCTAATAAAAACGGCCTGACTTTAATCAAGTCAGGCCGTAAAAATTACCCAATCTAACTACCTGTTAGGTTCCATGTTCCCAACCAGTCATATATTTCTTTTGCTGCGCAGTCAGAGTATCAATTGAAACCCCCATGGATTCCAATTTATGGCTTGCAACATATCGCTCAACTTCCAAGGGTACATCAATAACCTTATTGGCCAATTTACCCTTGTTTTTTATACAAAATTCAGTTGCAAGAGCCTGTGTTGCAAAGCTCATATCCATCACACTTGGGGGATGGCCTTCTGCGGCAGCAAGATTTACTAACCGACCTTGACCGATCACATAAATCTTTTTGCCATTCTTTAGCTGATATTCATCCACATTTGGCCTTACATCATTGACAACCGAACTTGATTGGGCTTTTAAGGCAGGCAATTCAAGCTCAACATCAAAGTGACCACTATTGCAAACCATTGCACCATTTTTCATCTTGGAAAAATGATCACCAATTATGACATGTGCATTTCCTGTAACGGTGATAAAAATATCACCAACCTCGGCAGCCTTAGCGATTGGCATGACATCAAAACCATCCATCGCAGCCTCCAAGGCGCGGATTGAATCAACTTCAGTCACGATCACAGAACTGCCCAAGCCCCGGGCACGCTGAGCAACACCTTTTCCACACCAACCATAACCGCAAACAACAACCTTTCTGCCCGCTAGAAGGATGTTGGTTGCGCGCACAATACCATCCAAGGTGCTTTGGCCGGTGCCATAACGATTATCAAATAAATGCTTCGTTTGCGCATCATTGACAGAGACAACAGGGAATTGAAGCACGCCATCTTTTTCCATGGCACGAAGTCTATTCACGCCTGTGGTGGTTTCCTCCATGCTGCCAGCGATTTGGTCAAGAATTTTCCTTCGGCTTTCAGGGCTGTGTTTTTCAGCCCATTTTTTAACCTCGGGATGAACCTCATCAAGCCTGTTCAAAGCCATGAAAATCAATGCGGAGACCAGATCTGCCCCATCATCCATGGTTACATGCGGGCTGTGTTCAAGTGCAGCCACTATATGCCTGTAATAAGTATTGTTGTCCTCTTCCCTGATCGCAAAAACCGAGATTCCGAAGTCTTGGACAAGGCTCGCGGCGACATCATCCTGAGTGCTCAAAGGATTGGAGGCAATCAATACGAGGTCTGCACCGCCGGCTTGCAGAGTTCTGGCAAGGTTTGCAGTTTCAGCAGTAACATGTAAACAAGCTGACATTCTTAGGCCAGCCAATGGCTTTTCCTTTAAAAAACGCTCCCTGACACGAGCCAAAACCGGCATATCTGTGTCCGCCCACATGATCCTTTTCTTACCGATTGCAGCTAACTTCACATCTTTCACATCACTTTTAATCGCCTTACCCATAGACATTTAATAACTCCTTTTGTAACCTTGATTTCCATCACTCCTCATATGAATAGAGGATTTACCGGTTCTTTCGCAATAG
>SYCV01000065.1 GCA_005786805.1 Planctomycetia bacterium
CTTTGAGGGGGGCATGCAGTAATAAAGTGAAGCCGCGCTGGTGCGTGGGTTTTTTCCATCGTTATGAACCTTGTTGTCAAGGATCTGGTATTCATATTGGCCGGGACGATAATAGATTCCACTATTGCTTCCCTTGGCAACCTTCCATTCAAACCTCAATTCAAAATTATCAGGCACCTTCCTCACATTGTAGGTAATACCACCACCCTTGTCCTTACGGGCAATCGCACCTTCCTCGACCACCCAATTGCCTTTGTTATCCCAACCCTTGAAATCTTTTCCGTTGAAGATCAATTCAAAGCCAAGGGATTTTTCCTCGCTGCTGAGGGTGTTGATTTTCGCATCTTCCTTTAACGAAGTCAGTTGCCCCACAGGCAGCCTTTTGTCACCCTTGTTGGCGGGTTCTGGATTCACCGGCACAGCAATCGGTGGTTCCTTGGTGGGAGCCGTGGTTTTTACATTTGAGACATTACGGCGATTGAACAACTTCTTAAGCAGTCCATTTTCCCGTTCAGCAGCCTGGGCGGTAAACACAACGCCAACGGTTGTGGCAAATACAAATACAGCAAGTCTAATCTTCATGATTTATCAAAACCTTTCATAATTACCTTGAGACATAGGAATCAAAAACTCGAACGCTTTTCCACATAGCCTTGTTCTTTTCAATGAATTCAAGATGGCGGGGAGCATCCTGATATTTGTCCTGGCTGGCCTTGTCGGAGAAAACAATATGAAGCGCGACATCAAAGTTCAAATCATTCACCGGGCGCTTCAAATCTTCCGCCAACACTCCCGCGCTATAAAACACTTCGCCGGGGTGACCCTTTAAAAACTTATGGCAAGCCTCGACTAAAGTCTTTTTGTTTTCCGCGGTGCCTTCCTTCAATGAAAAGAAAACATCATGGGAAACCATCATTGGTTTATCAGCAGCGGCATTGCTTCTGCCGGTAAATCCATATTTGGTCACACAAACAGCCAGAGCTATCACAAATGAAACGCTAAAAATTCTAAATCTCATGGTAATTCACCTTAATTCAATAATTTCATACACTTACGCAACAATATAATGAATATGTCATGGATATTAAAATGGATTTTTTGAAATAATTATCACCTTTCAACGAATAACTTACAATGAGATTGAACCAATTTCCCAAGTAGTGGATAAAAACCATGTTTATTTCAACTGTTGTTTTCAGCCTTCTGGTTCCTTTTGCCAGCGATGGCCTGGATGAGCAGGTTAAACAAGCCGCAGCCGTTGGTTTGTTATCCGGCGATAAGCCGACCACTTTGAAGGATGCATTGGGTAGAACCTCCATGCATGCCCAATGGTCTGGGAATTCTGTCACTTTTCATGACCATCTGGGAAGAACCATTGGCAAGGGAACCATCTCGGGCGATAGCATTCGTTTCAGCGATGCTCTTGGTCGAAGCGATGGCCATGCAAATATCAACAAGGACAAAGTGACTTTTTATGATCACACAGGACGAAGACAGGGTGAGGCAAAGCGTTCCGGAAATGAGATATCATTCCATGATGAGCTTGGAAGGCGCACCGGCAGCGCGTCAACATCAGGCAACTCGGTCAAATTCCAAGATAGCACTGGAAGGTCAAATGGTTCGGCCAACACCAAAAAACCGACTAAAAAGAAATAAGACTAGGGGTTGGTTATAAAGCTTGAATGTTCCGCAAGCAAAAGCCATTTACCCTGGGATTTGACCCAGAAATCAGTATATCGGGTTGTTTCGGAGATTTTTTTCCCCGCTCTTGTGCCAACCGTGCGCACTTTCCCCGTCTCAATGGCCGCATCATTCAACACTTCAATCTTAACCTCGGAAGATTCAAATTTATCGTACTTGGTATCTTCTTTTTTCAAATTTGAAATCATGTCTTTTTTGCGAAGGACTTTGCCCGAAGCAGTTGTAAGCATGAAGTTTTCAGCAAGGATGGATTTCAACAATGACTCGTTTTTTTCAGTGAGGGCCTGCTCATAAATCCTGGCTGCCTCTTGTATCTCCTTTTGAACTTCAGGACTCTGGGCTGCAAGGTTCCAGGAATGAACAAGCAAAAAAGTTATCCCAAGCAGATTCAATCTTAGTGTCATATAATCACCCTTACCGGTTTTATCACGCTCTACATGGTAAATTGTAAATACAGGGCCGGATAAAACCAAAGAATTTATTAATGCAAAAAGATCTATGGTTGGAATGAAAAATGCCAAATCCTGAGGAAAAAGTCGCTCTGATAACCGGGGGATCTTCCGGTATAGGTCTCGATGCAGCCAAAAGACTTTCAAAAATGGGATACCAAGTCATAATTTCAGGTAGAAGCCTTTCCAATCTTGAGATTGCAAAAAAAGAATTCCCGGACCCGGTTCGCCAGCCATTGTTGATTCCAGCGGATGTTTCAGATGAGCAACAAGTGAAAGGATTGGTGGAAAAAACCATCGAAAACTTCGGAAAGGTCGACTTGGTGTTTGCCGCGGCGGGAATTTCGATGCGAGCCCCGTTTGTTGATTCAAAAATCGATGCGATCGAACATTTGATGCGCGTTAATTTCTTTGGTGTGCTGTACCTGATTCATCATGTTCTGCCATGGCTCAAAAAAACCAGAGGCTCCTTTGTCGCAATGAGCAGCCTTACCGGGAAAAGAGGCGTGCCCGAGTATTCAATTTATGGGGCTAGCAAATTCGCATTACAGGGATTACTGGATAGCATAAGAATCGAAGTGGAAAGGGATGGGGTACATATCGGGGTGATATCAACAGGATTCGTGGACACGCCGTTGCGAAACCGAATATTGGGAGGAGATGGCAAAGTCCTGGAAAATCCGCCCCCGCTTCCCTTCAAGCTCTGGCCTTTGGAAAAATGCATGGAAATCGTCATGCAGGTAATCTTGAAACGACAAAGGGATGCGATTTTCCCGAGGTTCATCAGGCCGTTGCTTGGGTTTGATCCAATCAATCATGGTAAGATGGGTGACCGTTATCTGAAAAGAAAATTCGGCTATCAATAAGAATCACCCTGTTAATCGATACCAACGGTATAACCCACACTTATAAACGCAACCGATACAATACTTATTCTGGATACTTTCCCATCCCCTGATTGGTCAATCAGATCAATTTCATTGGTAGTTACAGTTTCAAATGACGATAAAAAACCTAGTTGATTTATCTCCAAGGATGGGAGGATTTTCACCGTGTTGAGCACCATTGGATCAATTGTTATTTCAACTTTCCTTGCGGTTGCCGCAGAACCAAAACAACAATCGTTCGGCTATCTTTGGGATCAAAAATCTGATGCCAGTGGCAAGGTAGATGTAACCGCCCGTCCTTACATTCCAAGGGAAGGCGACATCCTTCTTTTTGATGACATGAGTCCATTCTGGACCAAGCTTTATAAAATCGCTGGAACCGCGCCTCCCTTCCATGCAGGTATTGTTTTCAAGAAAACAGATGGAAGCTTTGCAGTGCTGGAATCGGGGCCCGATGACACCCTCCATGTGTTCCTGCTCGATATCGAGCCAAGGCTTTATAATTTCAAAGGAAGCATACAGGTCAGACAGGCAAAGCGCTCCCTGACCAAGGAAGAATCTGAAAACCTCACCAACTTTGCCTACGCCCAGGATGGCAAACGATATGCCATGTGGAGACTATTATTGCAGGGCACTTATGTTAGGCACCGGGGTGGGTACAAGGAAAAATATCTCGCGACAACCTACGATGACCGCACCCGCTGGTTGTGTGCTGAAATAGTGGTTTCCGCTGCAACAATGGTAAATCTTCTTGATCGTGACAAGGTAAAAGCAACCGTGACTTATCCTTTGGACATGGTTGATGATGTGAGAATTGATCTTTCAGCAACCTATGAGCCAACAGTTTACTGGAGCAGTCATAAGTAGATCTGGCCTAGAATGCAAAAGCAACGCCCATGTAGGCTAGATAAGGGGAAAGATCCTTTGCCAGGCTTGCATTGTAACTGCCCCAGATAGTGGTTCTTTCTGTAAGGTTGTAAATTACCCCACCACCTGCGATGATGTTATCCAGAGACCTGGGATTAGCAGCGCCATTGTAGAAAGTTTGGGCAAACACTGAGAATTTCTCTGTCACTTTCTTGGTTAGTGCACCCTGCACATTAAGTTCGTATCCATCCCCGTACCCTGCCAATCCAATATCAGAGCTTTGGAAACCGACATTGGCTTCCAATGTCAAATCCCAGAGAAAATCCTTGGTGAACAGCAAACTCATTGCCGGTTGTAGGCCGGTGTTGAAAGCACCGGAGCCAAAATCAGTTTGAAGATAAACTTCAAGTCCCATTGATGGCAGGAAAGATCCTTCTTTTTCCTCCCAAAAACGCACTTTCATATCAAAAACCAACGGACTAAAACCTGTTGTTTCAGGATTATTGATCGCGGTAAAACCATTGGTGAATAATCGAAACTCCACATCATCGGTGATACCATAACGAATCAAAGTGGGCGTGGTGTAGGTTCTGGGTGATGAAGAAGATGCACCCGCAAGATTAAAAGGAGTGACTTCAACATAAAACATACCCTTGGGCAGGGTATTAGGGCTATTTGGAAAATTGGCAGTATCGGGGCCAGGATCCCTCATCGTCGGACTTGTGAAAGTTTTGTCAGGCTCTCGAACCAAAAATTGTGCAAAGCGATAAAAAAAAGTGGGATCACCTTCATCAGCCTTGGCTTCCTCTTTTTTGGGAGATTCGGGCGGTTGTGCAAGCAACTTTCCGGACCCCAAGCATAAAACCAGGGTGACAATCACACCCAAACTTTGTTTTTTAAATATTTCCAACATGATTCCCCCTATTTCAGCGGGACATAAATGAAAAATAAATATGTGCAATAGAAATAAATACAATAATCAGAATTTTTAGCGACACTTGTCAGTGTCAAATAACCCAGTTTATCAATCATCCAACTTCAAATTTACCGCCAACCTCAGCGCACCCAAGGCTGGTTCATGCACCAATGTAAGCATCCCTACCTTGATATTTGCATTAGAGAGATGCTCAAAAAATATCCGCCGATATTCATCACTTTTACAAAGAAGGCTGCCTGCAAGAGTCAAGGGGACCATCTCATCCTTGATTTTCATCTGGTTATACACCGCCACAACACAAGCTGAGAGTAATCCAGCTTGTTCATTGATTAGTCCAGCCGCATTCTGGTCTCCATGTTCTTGGGCATGAAGAACCTCAATTGCAAGGCCAGCAATCCTGGCTTTTTCAAGTTTCTTGCCCGAGAACATTGCGACAATTTCTTGGGCATGGGTGATTTGTAGATTTGCAAGAATCTTTTCATTAAGCAAACTTGTTTTTTTTCTCCCATCCGCAATTTGAGTCACCAATTTCAAAGCACCCATGCCAAGGGCGTACGCACTTCCCTCGTCACCAAGGATATTTCCCCACCCACCCGAACGAAAGGATTCCCCCTGCTGATTTTTTCCCAAAACCATGGAACCTGTTCCAGAAATGACTGCAATTCCCCAGCCCTCCATCAACCCTTCCTCAAGAACAAGAGAGGCATCCGTGGTGATGACAACTTTTTTCGCGAGATTTGAAATGCCTTTATGAAGGATGTTTTTCTCCTCCTCCCTGCCCGCTCCGGATATTCCAGCAACCAGCAAGCCGGGTTTCATCACCGGGATTTTCGCATCGGTGAAGGCATGTCTCACGGCATCATTGATGGCACAGATGGCATTATCAAAACCCACAACCCTTGGATTTGATGCGGATGACACTCCCCGACCTATGATGCTGAAGTCTTTTTTGCCGCCTCGCGCAAGAACAGCAACCGTCTTGGTCCCGCCACCATCCAGCCCGATCATCAAGTTTGAATCAATGCTGGGAGTTATGGATTTTCCTGAAAGAACTTTCCGCACGATTCCATTGTTCTGTGTTAGTAAACTCCTGGCAACATCAGGATCAATATTCATTTCATGCGAAACTATGGCGGTCTTTACCTCACCCGAGCATTCAACCAGGATTTTCGCGGCTTCCTGCTCTCCCATGCCCGTGACTTCCCTGACAATCCGGTTGGCGCGGGCTTTTAATTTCACATTGGATGCCCTAAGGTCAACCATCAGGTTCCCAAGGGTTTTTCCCAGTGCCACCATCACCCCGGTGCTGATCATGTTCAAGACCAGCTTGGTCGCGGTACCAGCCTTCAACCTCGTGGAACCCGTGATTATTTCCGGGCCCACCACCAAAGAGATTGGAATCTCGGCGTGCTGGTTGATGATGGCATTATTTATGCAGGATAATGCCACTGTGAAAGCGCCTATACTTTTTGCGAATTCAAGCGCCCCCATCACATACGGGGTCCTGCCACTGCTTGCGATCCCAACCACGCAATCATTCGCGGTGAGTGATATTTGTTCCAGATCTTTTGCGCCAAGGCTCGGATTGTCTTCAGCACCCTCCACCGCGGTTCTCAGGGCTTTCTCACCACCTGCGATCAAACCCACCACAAGCCCGGGGGGCACACTGAATGTCGGGGGGCACTCGGATGCATCAAGGACACCAAGCCTTCCAGAGGTTCCGGCACCACAATAAATCAATCTCCCGCCTTGGCGCATCCGCGAAACAATCGCATCAATAACCGATGCAATCACCTCTGACTGTTCCGCTATGACCCGTGGAATTTGTGAATCCTCATCACACATCAAAAGGACCAGTTCCCTGGAGCTCAACAAGTCCAAGTCATTGGATTTTATATTTTTAAGTTCGGTGACCAGGTGATCCACTGGAGTCTCTCGTTTCCTGATGGGTGGGGGAAGATTTCAAAATCGGATTAATAAGCATGGCTGCGAATACCGTGACTAGCGTCCCCACAGGAGCGTAAAAAGGCCATGCGACAATGGTGCTTCCCCGGGCTGCTGGAATATAAACCGCCATCACCGCCAGAAAACCAATCAGCATTCCGGCCAATGCCGCGGATGAAGACACTCTTTTATTGATAGTCCCAAGAATGAATAAACCCAATACCATGCCTGTGGTAAGCCCCGCGACCGAGAGTACCTGGTCAACCACGCTTCTTGCACTATCGATTTGCCAGGCCATCAATGCCACGCTGATTTGTGCGAATCCGAACAATATGGTCAGGAATCGTGACACCGAGAGATATTCATGATCGGAAAGTCCTGGCCGGATGGGTTTGTAAAAATCCGCAACCGCTGCCGATGCGGAACTGTTAAGGGAACTGGATAAGGTGGACATGGCGGCGGCGAGCACCGCGGCTATGACCAACCCGATGACACCCACGGGAAGCTTTTCAACGATGAACCTACCAAACACCTGGTCATTGCGAATTCCATCAGGGAGGGGCCAACTCCCACTGTTTGCAAGCACAAACAAGCCTGCACCTATCAGTAGGAAAAGGAGGAACTGCAGCGAGACCACCAAGCCGCTTGCGACCAGGGCGATCCTGGCATGATTCAGGTTTCGGGCGCAAAGGTAACGCTGCACCATGATTTGATCCGCCCCATGGCTAGCCATGGTGAAAAAAGTTCCGCCTATCACACCGGCCCAGATCGTGTAGGGCTTTTTAAGATCAAACGAGAGGTCCATCCACTGCAGCTTGTTCGAATAATTGGCGACCGCCAAAAAACCATTCCATCCATCCGGAATCAAACTTAGAAGGATGATCCCCGCGACAAGCGCCCCCGCGAAATAGATCACGAACTGGATGAAATCAGTCCAAAGGACCGCTTGCATTCCGCCAAGGTAGGTGTATACCAGGGTTACCACACCCATAAGGATGATCGAAAAGCCCAGGTTCCAACCTGTGAACTGCTGCAATAACAGGCCCGTTAGAAAAAGCCTGAGACCATCCGCGATGGTCCTGGTCAGCATGAAAAGAAATGATGCAGAGCGCTGGACCCTCGAATCAAATTTTTTCCGGAGTCTCTCATAGGCGCTTATATACTGGCCCTGGAAATATCCAGGCAGCAAAACCAGGGCGATCAACACCCTGCCTATCATGTAACCGATTGAAAGTTGAATGAAGGTGAGATTTCCATTGGCTGGGTTAAACGCCAAGCCGGGCACACTCAGGAATGTCACAGTGCTGGTCTCGGTGGCCACAATCGACACCAGCACCAAAAACCATGAAACCTCCCGCCCGCCAACAAAGTAGGTCTGGATATCATTCTGATTTTTGCGAAACCAGGCGCCCAGCAATGTTGTCAGGGTGAGGTAGACAATGATTATGCCAAGGTCGATGACATTCAACGAATATAAAAAACCGGGTGTTTCCATAGATTCAAGTCACTCGGTATAGATGAGAAAAGGCTTGCGATGGAAAAGGAAGTCGGATTCCTCCTCGGGCCATTCCACGATGATATCCCGCCAGGGCATTCCTGCCTGCATCTGGGTGCGTTCCCGGTCACTTCCCATTAATAAATCAATGGCTAATTTATCGTGTACAAATTCATAGGGTTCCGTGCGCCAGGCAAACTGCTCACCAGAAAGCTCCCGAAGGTGATGAAGAAGGGCAAGGCTGGTGCGAACCGGCTGGAAGAGGGAACGATCAGTGACATGAATCTCCACGCCGCCACACTGCTCTCCCTTCCATTTTTGAAATGTGGGCTTGAAGGAAACAGGCCGGAATGAAACCCCGGGTAGATTCTCGCTTGCCAGGAGATCCGCAACCTTGCCGGGGTCCAAGAAAGGTGCCCCGCACAATTGGAAGGGGTGAGTGGTTCCACGCCCCTCTGAAAGATTTGTACCCTCAAGCAGGCATTGCCCCGGATAAACAATCGCTGTTTCCAAGGTGGGCATGTTTGGGCTGGGCATGACCCAGGGTAAGCCCGTCTCATCAAAATACATTTCCCTTTTCCAGCCGTGGCAAGGCACGACCTCCAATTGCCCGGCCAAATCCAAGTCCTCCTTGTAAAGGATTGCAAGTTCACCCATCGTCAAGCCGTGACGGATTGGGATGGGATGAACCCCAACAAAGCTGGACCACTCGGGAAGAAGCATCGGGCCCTCAACGGCGATGCCGCCAAGCGGATTGGGCCGGTCCAACACCATGACCGTGACCCCCTTTGCAAAGGCCACCCGCATCGCATAAAGCATGGTGGCTTGAAAAGTGTAATATCTGCTGCCAACATCGACCAAATCAACCACCAAAATATCAAGGTCAACAAAGTCCTGGTGAAGGGGATGAAGCGAGCTTTCATCATTTCCATAAAGGCTGACCCATCTGAAGCCATCTGATCGTTGGGAATCGGTCACAGACTCCAAATCCTGTGCCTGGCCAAAATAACCATGCTCGGGTGTAAACACCACCTTCAAGCCTTCGTTCAATTCCCGCTTGAAATGTTGAAGCGTGGAGGTTAGTGAGAAATCACAGGCGGGGGCGTGGGTGAGTAATCCAACACGCCTGCCCTTAAGGCATGAGAAGCCATCTGCCAACAACGAGTCAATGCCGGTGGTTACTTTTATTTTTGTCATTAGGTTGATTTATTTTGGCAAAAGCACCTGCACCGGGCTCATGAGGTAGCCGAATAAATCTCGAATCTCCCCCGGCTTCAGGGTTTCAAGCAGGTTCTCCGGCATGGGGGAAACATTCAAGGGCTTGATGGAATCAATATCCTCTGCGAGAACGGTTTTTTTCTCCGTTGGCCCAACCACCTCGACCGCTTTGTTAGCCCGCTTGAACACCAAACCGGTCAATAATCTGCCATCCTTCAACGTCACAGCCGACATCCGGTAATCTGCCGCCACCGTCGCGTTGGGCTCCAAAATATTCTCGAGCAGATACTCAAGATTCGATCTCTGGGATCCTGTAAGGTCAGGCCCAAGGTTTCCCCCCTGGCCAAACAATCCATGACAGTTCGCGCAAACCTTTTGGAACAACAATCTCCCCTGCACCAAGTCTGCCTTTTCCTTGCTGGAGGTTTCCAACTGGGTTCTTAGCTTTGCAATCTGCTCTTTCTTTTTCTCAGTGGGAATACGAACCTCTCCCCAGGTGGCGGAAAGTTTCGCGCCAAGCGAGGGATCATTGAACGCCGCTATCTGCCTGGCATGATAGGCGGTGATCACATCACGGGGCACCTTGCTTTCGCCCACGGCATTCAGAAGCTCGATGGCGTAGGCTGGGCGTGAGCAAAGAGTATCGATAGCGGCTTTTTTCGCGGCGGGATCAAGCCTGCCAAACTGGCCTATGATCAGCTTTGGTGTTTCAGGAAGATTGAATGAGGCCAAACCACGGATCGCAGCCTCGGAGACACTTCGGTCGTTTACCAGCTTGGGAAGCAACTGTTCGATTCCCTTGGCCTTATTTTCAACCAGGGTGGAAATCGCAGCCAGCCTTGCTCCGGCGCTTTCCCTGTTGTTGCCTGCTATTTTCATCACCTCATCAAGGGCCCTGCCATCCCCAAAAACAATCGAGATCTCACGGGCCAATTTGGCCGCATCAGCATCCTTCGAAGCGACAAGCCTTTCAGAAAAAGCATTCCAAGCCTCGGGCGCCTTGGCTTTCCTCCTGCCCCTCAAGCCGTCCTGCAGGCCCTGTGCGATTTCCTTCTGTTTGTCGACATCAAGCGAGCCTGCCAAAAGTAAAAGCTCATTCATCGCGTTGGGGTTTAAATCGATTTCTTCCGCCAGCACCCGGGCGACAAAGATGCGATGCCTGCCCATGGCACTTGCCTTTGCAAGCTTTACACCAAAGGAAGGGTTCATGCTTACGGTGGGCTCAATCCCATACCAAAGCATGAGGGGCTGATTGTAATCATTTTTGTCTTCCTGCCTTGAGGCTAGCGCCAGGGCCAGGTTTCCCCTGGAGCCCACGGGAACCTTCTGCAGGATGCTTGCAAGATAAAGCCTGACCAATGCAGACTTTTCCGAAACCGCAAGCTTTTCCAATGACTGCAAGGTATCTGAGGACATATTCTCCTCATCCATCAAAAAGCGAACCCCCCACGACCTTACCTGCTCATCCTCGGAATCCAATAGCGCAATGATCTTCTTGCCATCCAAGGCGGATATCGCATAAAGCATCCATAGTGCACGCAGCTTATGATTGGATTGTTTCAATTTTCCAAGGGATGAATTTAGTTTCTCCCCAGCATCCATCATCTTCATGCCGGAAATCGCTCGCTCCTGCAAAATCCTCCTGGCCTGGCGATAATGCCATTCATTCGTGCTTGAAACAAAATCGACAAGTTCCAGGTTACTCAATTTGGAAAGATCCGCATTGGGCTTTTTCTTAATGTCGCCATGCGTGATCTTGTAAATCCTGCCGGAATTACGATGCACTCCATCGTTTTCATGGCATTCACCAACATCGGACCAATCGATGACAAAAACCCCGCCATCGGGACCGTACACAAGCTCGATACCCCTGAACCAAAGATCGCCAACATGCATGAAGTCGGGTTCATGGCGGGCGATAAAACCATTGCCATTCGGCTCAATGCGATCAACATTGATTCGTCTGCCATGAAGATTCGCGGTAAAGGCCCTGCCTTGGTATTCAATGGGCCAGTTATCACCTTGATAAATCATGAACCCGCAATGCGCATGGCCGCCTCCCGCCTTGTCAGTTGTGGGTGTGACACCCTTGCTGCGGATATCGCTCCAGTTTTCAACCCGGTCCCAGTGGTAATGATCCGCATGCTGGTCAATCAACTCGAAAAGCCTGGGGTTGAAGTGTTCACCAAACATCCGCTTGAAATAAGCCCCGGGGATGGAATGCCAGAAATGGCCGATCACGGTGTTGATGAAAAAAGCATTGCCATTTGCATCCCAATCAAGGCCCCAGGAGTTGGTACCTCCCCTGCAAACCACCTCGAAGATCTTTTTTGATGGATGATAACGCCAAATCCCGCAGTTGATGGGAACGCGCTTGCTGGCGGGGGTGTCCGGCGTGCCTACAAACGATGTGGTGGTGATGCCATGCCTGCCGTAAAGCCAACCATCAGGCCCCCAAGCAAGCCCGTTGACAATGTTATGCCTGATACTATTGTTATCAAACCCGGTAAGGATGATTTCAGGCTCACCATCTGGTTTATCATCACCATCACGATCAGGGATGAAAAGAAGGTTGGGGGCGCAAAGCACCCATACGCCACCAAAGCCGGGCAGGGCGCTGGTAAGGTGATGGCCCTGGTCCCAAAATACCGTCCGCTTGTCATGCACGCCATCGTTGTCGGTATCCTCCAGAATGACGATGCGATCCTTCAAGGTGAGATCAAAATTGGTTTTGCTCTCCGCATAGGTGAGACATTCACTAACCCAAAGCCTGCCCCGGGAATCAAAACTCATGTTGATGGGTTGAATGACCTCGGGTTCATGGGCAAAAAGTTGCGCCTTGAAACCAGGGGGAAGCTTGATGCTCTTCAATGCCTCCTGGGGAGTTGAAAGTTTATCCTTTGGACTCTGGGTATCGGGAATGTTTGATTGTGCGCCCGCACTTCTCACAACAGTAAAAACAACCAATAATTGAAAGGCAAGTCGAATGATTCGCAACATCATGAATCTCCCCGGTAACACCCATGAAAACTTCATGGATTGATCATAAGGGAAAACAAACCAAGCGTGAAATGGTTTCGTGAACTTTTCAGCAAGAAAGCA
>SYCV01000008.1 GCA_005786805.1 Planctomycetia bacterium
AAAAAAAGAAAAACCCCTGTTGAATTATCTCGTGTACCTTGCAATCCGCATCGTTGTGGCGGCATTGCAGGCAATGCCCCTTGAAACAGGAAAATCACTCGCCAGGGGGCTGGCTTGGATCATTTATAAAGTGGACAAAAGGCACAGGCAGGTGGCCCACGATAATCTCGCACTCGCTTTTCCAGAACTTGCCCACGATTTCCCCGCCCGCGACCGCATCGTGCGCAAGGTCCTCGAACACTTCTGCACCCTTCTGATTGAGATAGTCCACCTCCCAAGAATCATGAACAGTCGCAACTGGCGAAATTTCCTCGACCTGGGTGATAACCCAATCGTGGTTGACGCCCTTTTAAAAAACCGGCCCCTCATGATTGTCACCGGGCATTTCGGAAACTGGGAGATGGCTGGTTTCTCGCTCGGCCTTCTCGGGTTTACCACCCATGCCATCGCAAGAACTTTGGACAACCCCCATCTTGAAAATTTCCTGCGCTCTTTCCGCGAACGAACAGGCCAGAAGTTGCTCGCCAAGAAAGGCGACTTCGACCAGATGACACACATCCTCGCGGCGGGTGGCACCATCGCTACACTTGCAGATCAAGATGCAGGGCCAAGGGGCCAGTTTGTTGATTTCTTTGGCAGGCCCGCCTCCACCCATAAGGCGATCGCGCTTTTGGCCATGGAGTACAATGTGCCCATGGCGGTGGTCGGGGTTCCCAGGGTTGGTAATCCCATGAAATACCGGGTTGTTTGTGATGAGATCATCGACCCCAAGGATTACGAGGGCATGCCTGATGCGCTACATCAAATCACGCAGCGCTACACCACCGCGCTCGAGCACATGATCAGGAAATACCCCGAGCAATACTTCTGGCTGCACAGAAGATGGAAACACCAACCCCCCGTGAAGAAATCAAGGACCAAGCAACCCCAGGCCGCTTGATAAATTGCGTATTACTTTTCACAAGAGTTGCCATGATCAGCAATGAAATCGACAAGCGTTTTAGCATAGGCAGATCAACGATCAAAGGGGCAGGCAATGGCTTGTTTGCCAAAACCCTCATCCCCAAGGGCGACAAACTCGAGGTGGTGGGTGTGCTGGTCCCTGCAAAATCACTCGCGGATAAATGCACCGCCTACGCGGATGCCTACAAATTCCGTGTGGGAAAACACCTGCTCATCCCGACCGGCCTTGGCGGCATCGCGAATCATTCGACAAATCCCAATGCGAAAAAAACAATCGAAGGCAGCAGGGTTTTTCTCACCGCACTAAGAGACATCAACACAGGCGAGGAAGTGCTTTATGTCTACAGTGGCTATGCACAAAAAAAATTCATAAGTCCAACCTGAATCCATCGGGAAAACATCCGAAGGGCACCTGGGGTTCACTTGGCAGGCTCCGGTTTTTTATCCCTCTTGGTCACTTTCCAATCCTGGGTCACCTTGATGGGCCCGATGGTCGTGGCCTGGGTCGTAATCCAATAAGCTGGCGTTTGCAATGCGATGATATTAATCCGCTTGTTGCTCAGTGGGTTATGCACATCGATGTTGGGATCGACATGCTGGGTGAAGAAAGCGGCGTAATCGATACCGAAACAGATATCAGGATCGATCTTGTTTTTTTTGCTAAAGAGTGCGGAGCCTGGATCGGCGGGAACCCAGCCGATATTCTCCGCGAAAAACTCACAGCGCACACTCATCTGGTTGTATTCCTTGTTTTTCTGTTTTTCCATTTCCGATGCACTACTGACCATGCGCCCCCAAAGCGACCTGGCGGGAACCTTATTGGCGCGGAGTATCGCTACAAAAAGATTTGAAATCCCGCCTGCATCTGACTTCATCATGATGCTCACCGCGGTTGACTTGCGATCCATCTTGTCTGAAAAGTCAAAATCAACCTTGTAGTTGATCTGCCTGAACACCCTCTTGGCGAAATCGAGGTCCCTTTCGCCCTCCCTGCGCATCACCTTGTTGTTCTCCATCCATACCTGGAAATCCTTGTCCTTGAATTTGACATCACCCCATTCCATCAGGTAAAGATTCCTCTCCTGCTCCTTTAACGGCTCGACTTTTTCCATGGGGGATGCATCATCGGCGGGAACAAGTTTCCTCGCAGTCAATTCCGCCTGGTAACTCACCTTCACATCGATTGAATCCTTGTTGATCGCCTCCTTCACCGGAAGACGGGTGAGATACACGGTGCGCATCAGGGGACTGAAGTCTCGTACGGGAACCGGCGGGGTCTTCGCATTGATCACCTGGGTCTTGGTCTGGACATTTTTCTGGGTGGGAAGATCAGGGGCCTTGCAGGTGAAAATACCCCATTCACGCACATTCAAATTTTCACCACTCGCCCTGAATGAAAGTTCCCCCTCGAACAAAACCGTTTCCACATTCTCAAACTTCCAGCGGGTCACCGCGGGGTTCTTGGGACTCTCAGCCTGGTTTAAAAGCAACCCCAGAATCAAATTCAAAATCATGTGAGACTCCTATCTGCCATCAGATTCGATCAAAACGGGAAGCCGTAGGACCTCCCAATCCTTTTTACCATCAAGATGATTCAAATATTGCGCGCAGGCGGAAATCAAATGGGCATATCCACCCGTGTCGGAATAATGATCCCAATCAGCACCGGTTTCAATTCCCGTCGGGATAAAACCCTTGGTCGCGAAAATCCCGCGCCAGTTTAAAATACCACCCGCGATTTCACGCTCCAACCATTTGACCACATCAACCTGCCTGCTGGCGAGTATGAATTCCACCTGCTCTTCACCCATTTTAATCGTGTACTTTTCCAATTCGATGGAATTCATCCAAGGTGCCTGGGATTTGTCGATCGTGGTGGGGATGACACAATCAATGACCCTGTTGTTTCCCTCAAGAGTCGCGGAGAATTTTCCCTTAAGCGATGTTCCCTCAAAATTTCTGGCTTCAAGTTTGCCATCCTCTTTGATGATCAAATCACACCCATGGCGTTTTGGATCATTGGCCTGCATGATTGTGATTTTTTTCATGGCCACGGGAAGAATAACTTTAATACCCAAGGAGTATTGGCTTGCCTCGAGATATAAATCATGGCTGCCCAACTTGATTTTAACAGGAACATTTTTATCGGAGTCAACCAGGGGATCGTGGATGTTCACCCTGGGAATGCCTTTGAAAAGCGCATCGATTGAAGAATCCCAAAGATCGGGGAACTGGGCAAAAGCCTGCAATCCCAAGGCGCACTGGATCATGTTTTGCGGGCCGAACCGGGAACCCATTGGCCTGGGTTTTCCCGAGGGTCCTTTTTTATCGGAGCGATAATCAGCCGGCCTGCCGTTTGTGAAATTGATCGGGTGCAGATCAAACCTGTTCATGCCAGCCGCAACTTTTGCATCATCGGAATAATAATGATAAAGCCTTGGCTCGGTGAGGGCATCATAAACCAGTTTGAAAGCGGCGGCTTTGGGCAGCTTGCCATGCCGGGCGAGGGCAGCATAGTACTTGTACTGCTGGTCATCCGCGAAGGCGGGAGTCGGGTATTTTTTTTCAGAAACAGCGGCTTCAAGGGCCTGTTTGTAATGATTGTTCAAAAGCGCGGGGCCAAGCGCCGAGGCATCGGGCACCAAACGCATGAAAGCCGGGTCTGAAAGCACCAGTGCCGCGGGCGCATCACACATGGGTATATGGCCATGATGCCGCATCCTTGAGGCTTGAAGGTTTTGAGCCGCATCGGAAAGCTCGCTGCGGAAGCAATCACCATCCTTCCCCTTGTATTCGCGGTAATATAGCCAGGAAAGTTGGAGCAACACGCCGAGGTCTTGTGCCAGGTGGTTGGAGGAACCGAGGGAGTAGCCCGAAAGGACAAATTCAGGGTTGGGTTTTTCATCCTTCACAAACTGATCAAACGAGGGAAAAGCCGGGAACTGGTTTTTATCACGCTGCCGTTCAAGGCTTACCGAGCCCCCATCATCCCACCAGTAGGGAACAAATCCTTTTTCCCCATCCTGAAGCAGCCATTCCTTCTGCCCGGACCAGGTTTGCTGAGCGGATGGCCTGGCATGGTTTAGCTTGTTGGAAAAAATCTTGTCCGAATGATTCAACATCCTGCAATAAAAGGGGAGCACATTTTTTTCAAGAAGATCACGATAAAGGGGATCACCTGTGGCAAGGCTGGCGTTGACCATGGCGGCGCCGAACCATGCGCCATCGTGCATCGTATCCAGGGCCTCGCCCTGCACAAAGCAACCCGGGGACTTTTCCCTGCGCATGTCCCGATATTCATAAGTCATGCCATGCTGCATGGAATCCCTGCTGGTTCGCATGTGTTTTTCCGCGACAAAGGTCGCGAGTTTTTTCATGAATGAGCGAACTTCATCCTTCGAGAGCGCCAATGGTTCATCAGCAATGCAGGGGAGTACCGCCAAACAGAGGAACAAAATGATGGCTGGAATTTTACGCATTGGGAATGATCCATTTTGGTTTGGAACCTGTTTGTGATCATTATTGCAACTTGAAAGCTGCACAACAACATTCAACCATCAGAAGGGATGGAAAATCAAGGTGGGAGAAATATCGAGATGAAATGAAAATAACCCGGGATGATTACAACCCCGGGTTTAAATCGTTTTGCTAATCTGAGGCGACCACGCCTTTCAGCGGATGGAACCTGCTCTGGACCCACTGAATCGCCTTGGGAACCGCCTTGTTGCCACTCTTGAGGTCGTGCTGCCCGTTCGGATCATAATCAACAGTGATTTGGATGCCCCGCTTGTTTGCAACCTCGAGAAAACTTCGGACCTGGTTGGGCACATGGAACTCATCGCGGCCGCCATAGGAAATGTAAAGGTCCATTTCACCATCTTTCAAGTCGTAGGCCTCCATGATTTCAAGAGGGTTGATGGCACTTAAGCCGCTAAGCGCCTGATTGCCCATGCCAAAAAGGGGCCGGTAAAGGGTGCCAAAGCGCAACACGAAGAATTTTCTTGTGCCCAGGGGTTCAAGCCCCCTCATGCGCGATCGAAACGACCAGTTTTCAGGAACATATTTACCCTGGTAATTACCATTACCATCCACATAACGAAGATTTAATAATGGCATGAAGGCGATGGCTACCTTGAAGCGATCACGATGCTTGATGCCAAGTGCGAATGACGCGGAACCACCCATCGAGGGCCCCAGTAACGCGTGGTAATCCCGCTCGGGCCTGATCGGATAATTGGCCATCATGAAGTCATAGACATCCTCCATGACATAATCCTCGAAATTACCAACACGGGAGTTGGCCCAGAAGGTGGCGGGCTTTGTAAGGCTCGCTCTTCCGTTCATGCTTCCATCAGGCGCCACGATGATCACCGGGTCTAATTTTCCATCCTTGATGGCCTGGTCAAACTGGTCGACCTGGGACTGGAAAAAGAACTGCTCATCCTGTGCCGCGCCATGAAGAAAAATCGCAAAGGGATATTTTTTGGAAGGGTCGTAACCAGGGGGAAGATAGACATACATGTCCCGCTTTTGGCCCAGGGCCTGGGAATAAATGCGCCGGTCTTTGCCATGATTACTGGTGTAATCAACCAGTGAGCCATGAAGCATTCGGTTGACCCGTTCGAACTGATGCCTGCCCAGGATTGCAGGAGGGGCCTGGCCAATGCCAACGCCATCGACCCAGAAAGAAACAATAAAGGACCAGAATGTTTCCATAGTATTTTTTTGCATATGAGTTCAGAAGGGTTTGCATGCCCAACCCCAACGCGCAGCATGCTTTCAAAAATAATGTGCACCACGCTCGGCAGACAGGCGGTCTAAACTTTAATTAAAATTGAAATTTTTTCAAAATGATGGGCCGGTTATAACGACAGCAAAAACAATAATACCTTGGAAGAGAATACCTGCGAGCCGGAATCCTGAGTTATTCCCCCCGGATTCACCAGCCGAACCGCATGATCTTCGAATTATATTCAAATGAGAATAAGGCCTTGAATCTTATGATCCAAAGGCCACATGGCAGGGTTGGGATTATATTAATTAATCACTTTAACTGGATATTGACGGGGATGAGCAGGCTTTGGGACTGGCTCCCGTTTAAATGCACCCGAAGCTCCGCGATGGTTTCGCCCTTGGGCAGTTTCTTCTCATCCAAAAGCAGACGCAAAGTCGCATCATCCCCAGGCCCCTGCGCCCAAGTGCATTTGAACGCGGGATGGGAACATTCAACCTTATCAACCTTGACCGGCCCGGCACTCGCCTTGTTGATCCGAACCATTTTTGCTCCCAACGGAATTCCAACACTTCCTTCCAGGTATAATCTCGAAGGCGCGGCACTTGCAACCTTGCCATCGCGTTTGACAATCGTCAGCGGGATTTTCATCTCGGTATAAGAGGGATCATCCGAGACCAGGTTTATCCAAAGTTCATGCCTGCCGGACGCCAGTAAATCTGAAATCCCAACCGTGATTGTTTGAACCGACTCCTTGTTCTCGTTAAGGGTTGCGGGATGAATCACCAGGCCAACATTCGCATTGCCCGAATCTGCCGCGATGATGCGCATCGGTTTCGCCCGGGTATCCTTCACGCATAGCGTGTGATTGATGGCCCGATCGGTAAAAATGGCAGCGGCGGCGGGAGTGACTTCAACCTCCACCTCGATTAGGGCTTTTAACTCCAAAGCCAGTTCACTGGTCACCCCGGCTTCCTGGTAGCGAAGGTTAATTCCAAAACGATGCATTCCCTTTGGCTTTGTGAGGGTATGAATTTCAATGGGCAGGGAGATTGATTCGCCAGCCATCAAAGTGGTTTTCGGAAGAACAGGGCGCAAGCAACCACAACTCGAAAGCACTTCAAGAATTTGAATGGTTTCTTTGCCATTGTTTTCAAGGATGAAAGAATGCTTGAAAGGCTTTCCCGCAAGCAATTTGCCTGAATCCACAGAAGGCACTTTGCAGGAAAGCTCCGCTTTGGCGACCGGAGTGGCTGCCCATATCCCCAGTCCTAACAAAACCATGATTATCTTCCTGGTTTTTGTCATTTACCTCTCCAGCAATATTTTGGTACTTTTCCCGCATCCATAGAGGTGCCTTTTAACCAAATTTTTGATTGGATCAATCTCAATTAAAACTGCAATTATTTTTAAATTTCTTGTACGAAACCTGATTGCCACCCCAACTAATAAGGTGGGTTGGCCTGTAATTTTAAATTTTTTAGGAACGCATCCATGCGAGTCAATTATAAGTTTCTATTCAACTATCTCGATGATCGATTGGATGCCTCCCAAACCCATGAGCTGATGCTGATGCTCAAGGAAGAGCCAAGGGTGGTCGAAATGCTGGATCGCCTGAGGGGTGTTTTAAACAACCCGGTTTTCCAGCAACCCCATGGCAAAGAGGGTAACTGGCCCAATGCCAACCTGGTTTCCGCATACCTTGAGGGAACACTTAAAGGGGATGATTTGAAAACCGTGGAGGATGTTCTGGAATCGGATGATCACTTTCTAGCCCATCTTGCGACCTGTCATAAAGTTATCAGTGGCTTGATTCCCATCCCTGTTCCATCAAGGACATTATCGCGTTCCTATGAATTGGGAAAAGAGGTTGGCGCCATTCAAAAAATGCCAGCAAAACCAAAGGGGATCCCAAGGGAAAAACTAGAAGACCAACCAACCCAGGCGATTTCAAAAAACACCATGATTCTGATAATAAGCGGGCCCATGCTGATGATACTTCTGGGCTTGTTGCTTCTCAAAACCAGCAAGCCACCGGAAAAACCAGTGACCCATACTGAAATCAAGGCGGTGACCCCCTCGGTGGAGCAGAATAAAAATGAATTCGCCAAATTGCCCGAAAAGAAAGATCCAATAAAGACGGATCCTGTCATTTCAAACAAAAAAAATGAGGTCATGGTTCCGCAGGTAAAGGGTGCCAATCCCATCACCAAGGAAACCACGATTATTCCAAAAATGATCAGCAAGGCGAATTTGGAAACCCGTATTGAAGCTGCGAGTTTGCAAGAGGTGAACCGTGAAAACATCCTGCTCATGCACAAGCAAGCAAGCAACCAGCCTTACACAAGGATGATAAACCCGGTGCATCTTGAAACCTCGCTGATCTATCTTTGCCTTCCGGGAAGCATGCTCAGCGCTGAGCCGAACAAAAACCTGCAAATCAATTTTGTTGGGGAAACAAGAAGCACCAACCCGGAACCAATGTATTCCTCATGCGAATTCAGGTTTTATTCCAATGAAACGAAAGTGGTGGATATATCCTTGAAAAATGGCCGGGCTGTTATCAAATCAAAAAATCCCCAAAGGATGATCCTAAGATCCTGGGATTTTAAAATCGCGCTGGAGATAGAACTTAAAGATGATTCAGAGATCGTGATGGAAGCTGCGGCGGATAAACTTCATTTGGGAATATCACACGGTACGTGCATTATTCACGAGGATGGGAAAGAAAAGCCCATGCCAGAGCTTCCAGCAGGCGGTATGGTTTTTATCAATTCACTTGGAGAGATAAAAAGACAGACAGCGGGGGAGAAAAACCCGATCTTTTCCAGCCAGCCAATACCGCTGGAGTTCATTTCAAACGACAAAGCTTTGGGCGCCGCCTTGAGTGAACTTTCGCTTGCCTTGAAACCTAACCTTGATGTCACGCAGGCGATACTTGGATACATCTTTGCCAACAACAGCAATGATGCCAGGAGGAATATCGGTTGCCTGGCGTTGGGTGCGATGGGAGAAGCGAAAAAACTTCTCGAATTATGGGGCACAGATTCCCCGCAGCAAACCTTGCTAAGGTTATACGCGCTGAAAGGCTTGAGACTATGGTTGATGATGGAACCAGCTGAGGCGGGTCGCCTTTATATTCAAGACTCAATGGATGGATGGCTTCCGCGAGCGGGTTATACTCCTGAACAATCCCTGGTGATAAAAAAACTACTGACGGAAATGCCAGCTCAGGCGGGCAAAAAAGATTACGAGGAGCTTTTGGGATTATTGACACATGAGAATGCAAGGATCAGGGAACTATCCTATTTGCAATTGAGGCAATATGCCAGGATCACGAAGGATATCCCTGATTTTTTGTCATTGGCACAGCCAGCCTCGCGGTCTGTGGAGGTTTCAAAATGGCGTGAACTATTGGAAAACGGCCAATTACCAATCAAACAGGATTGATCCACGGCATCAAACAGAAAAGTGTCTATAGAATAAACCATAGATATTATTCAACAAGGAATATGAAATGATAGCCGCCTATATCAACAAACCTGGCCCTTATAATGAAATCATCGTGGGGGAGGTTCCAACCCCAAAACCATCTCAGGGCGAATACCTTGTCCGGGTCAAGACCATATCACTGAACCCGATCGACCTGTATATTCGCGCGGGAACCATCGCCATGCAATTACCCAAGCAGTTCATCTCCGGATGTGACTTTGCTGGCGTGGTGGAAGGCGTTGGGGAAAATTGCTCGCGGTTCAAGGAGGGCGACCGGGTTTGGGGCTCGAACCAGGGCTTGTTGGGCAGGCAGGGAACCAGTTCAGAATTCACCTGCGTGCGGGAAGAATGGCTTTATCCATCACCTGAAGGCGTTGATGACCAGCAATTGGCGGCAACCGCCCTGGTCGGTATCACCGCCCACCTGGGCCTTTTCAGGAATGTCAATTTAAAGGCAGGTGAGACTATTTTTGTGAATGGAGGAACCGGCGGGGTAGGCAGCATGGTTGTGCAGATGGCAAAGGCCATCGGCGCCAAGGTCATCACCACGGTTGGTTCCAACGCCAAGGCGGATTTGTGTCGAAGCTGGGGCGCTGACAAAATCATCAACTATAAAACCGATGACATTCCCAAGGAGGTTAAGGAATTCACCAACAACCAGGGAGTCAATGTCTGGTTCGAAACCCAAAGGGAACCCGACTTCTTTAAGATTGTGGACCTGATGGCACCCCGGGGAAGAGTCATCATCATGGCGGGAAGAACCGCCCAGCCCCTTTTTCCAGTTGGCCCCTTTTATGTCAAAGGCCTTACCCTCACAGGTTTTGCAATGTTTAATGCCACCCCCGACGAGCAAAGACGCTGCGCAACCGATATCAACGCATGGCTGGCTTCAGGAAAATTACATTCCCATATAGGGGCGGCTTTCCCTTTGTCCAAGGCCGCCGAGGCTCATAAACTTCTTGAAGAAAACACCCTGAAAAGCGCGGGTACTCTTTCAGGCAAAGTGATTTTACTTCCCTAGGTCAACTATCAGGGTGATTCCATGAACAAGACATCCTCCTTGATTTTGCGTGGCGTGAATGTCACCTATAAATCAAAAACATGGGACCTTTCTGATTCCGCCTTTGTGGGCAGGGATAAAAGCCTTAAAATCATTCTTGATGATAATTCCGTCAGCAGAAAACACGCTGAAATAGCCCTATCAAGGGAAGGTTGGCAGATTTGCGACCTGGGTAGCACCAATGGAACTTATATAAATGGCAAAAAACTTTCCAGGGGCTTTTTTAATATCCTTCCCAATGACATCATCCAGTTTGGCGAAATCGCACTAAGAGTCGAGGCTATTCACGATCTTCCATTAACCAAATCCATGGAAGACGCCATCACGGATGACTTCAATGTCGATGAGGTGTACAGCTCCAAATGGGATGAGGCACTCCAAAGCCTTGGAACTTTGGGCGCCAGGCTTCCCAAGGCGGGAGAAAAATTCTTCGCATTGTTGCAGGCGGGACATTACCTCGCAAAAGTTGAAAAACAGGATGAATTACTGAAGAACATACTTAAAGACACCGTGGCCGTGCTGGAGGCCCAAAGAGGCGCGATCGCCCTGATTAATCCGACCACCAACAATCTTGAACTCAAGTCAATTGAAACAGGTTTTGACGACCCGAAAACCAAAAACACCAACCTCCGCGTACCCTACAGTAAAACCATAGCGAACCAATGTCTCGCGAAATCAGAATCCATTCTCTACAACAACCCCAAGGAACTTGAAAAACTTGAAATAACAAGCAGCATAGTCGAGGGAACCATGTCCTCGATCATGTGTGTGATCCTGCGCACGCCCCGAAAAAATGTCGGGATTCTGCATCTGGACCGGGGACCCCTGCAACCACCATTCACCAGGGATGACCTCAAACTGGCGGATGCGCTTGCGGCGCATGTTTCCTCAGGCATCGAGTGCGCCATGCTTCTGGACAAGCAACGGAATTTATTCTTGAACACGGTGACCATCCTAGCCCAGGCGGTGGAACTGCGTGACATATACACAGGCGGGCACACCAACCGGGTCACTGCAATCGCGATGTTACTGGCGAATGGCGCCAAGCTTAATGACGATGAAGTCGATAAGATCAGGACTGGGACCCCGCTTCACGACATCGGTAAAATCGGGATTGATGATGCCATCCTGCGAAAACCAAGCAAGCTCACGCATGATGAGACAGAAATCATGAAGCAGCACACCACCAAGGGGGCCGCTATCATCATGCTGGTTCCCGACCTTCATGACATCATCCCGATAGTGCGATCGCACCACGAAAGATGGGATGGGAAAGGTTACCCTGACGGGCTGGCAGGTGAGAATATTCCCCGCATTGCCCGGGTGGTTTCAATTGCTGACGCGATGGATGCGATGGTTTCCGACAGGCCATATCGCAAGGGGTTATCAGTTGAAAAGGCCTTGGAGGAAATAGGGAAGGGTAGAGGCACCCAGTTTGACCCGGACTTGGTGGATGTGTTTCTTGGAATGCGGCATCTGCTGGAAAGCTACCCTGAAATTCCAATAAACTAGTTCGTAAAACCCATGGAATCAAATCTGGTAGCTGGAGACATTCTCCGAATAGGCCCTGCGCAGTATTTCCGCCAATGATAGTTTTTCAAGGATGCGAAGTTGTTCCGTATAGACCTGTTTCCAAGTTTCGGAAAGAGCGTTCACAATGGATGAGGCTGTTTGGAAATTAGTGGCCTCGGGGGCAGCAAGCGCGCGGTCATCAACCGCGCGGATAACCTCGGCAATATTGATGTTCTCAGGCTTTCGCGCCAAAGTGTAACCACCCGAGGCGCCACGAATACTTTTCACCAGGCCTGCCGTTTTCAATTGCAACAATATCTGCACCAGAAAACGCTGGGGTATCTGGTGGGTGTCTGCAATCGCCTTGATCCGGACTGGTTGCGATGCATCAATGGTCGCGGCAAGCTCAAGCATTGCAAGACAGGCATAATCAGCCTTGGCAGACAATCGCATTTTGAAACTTCCTTAAACAATTACAACCAATAAAAGCCAGTTTGGCCAACCAGGATTCATATGCCGCTACCCTGTTGATGCTCGATCACATGGAGCCCACACTCTTTCTTGGCGGAACCCGCCCACCGCCCGCTGCGCTCGTCATCACCATCCTTCACCTGCTGGGTGCAAGGTTGGCAACCTATGCTGGGATATCCCTGGTCATGGAGCGGGTTGTAAGGCACATCATTTTTTATCACAAAATCCCAGACATCTTTTTTATTCCAGCGCAACAGAGGGTTGACCTTGATCAGATTAAACTTGGCATCCCACTGTACCACACCCGCCTCGGCACGATGGCTGGTCTGGTCTGCGCGAATGGCACTAAGCCACGCATCATAACCCGCCACCGCCCTGCGCAACGGTATTATCTTGCGATCAAAACAGCATTGATCGGGCCTATGCCTGTAAAGCGGGCCTCCATGCTCTTTTTCGTATTCTTCAACGGTAAGCTCAGGGCGGACATATTCCACTTCTATGCCGTAACGCTCCTTGATCTTTTCGCGCAAATCCAATGTTTCCTTGAACTGATAGCCTGTTTCCAAGTTAAAGACCCGCACCCTGGGTTCGATTTCAGCGAGCATGTGTATGATGCAACAACCCTCGGCACCAAAGGCGGTCGCCATCGTCAGTTTGGGGAAAAAGTTTTTCACGGCATAACGCAGAATGTCCTGTGGCGTGGCGGTTTCCAGGGAAACGCACGCGTCTTTCAACTGCTGTTCAGTCCATTGGGTCAATGCCATGGATAAAACCCATTATTCATTGAAATCTTCAGCACATACTATGTTTATCAAAAAGGTGATGTTAAGTACAATAGCGAGATGGGCAAGAGGGTCAAAAACCTTGTTTTCCAAGTTCAAATAAAAGCAAAATATTATCGCGGAGAAGATGTTTATTGATGGTATTGGTTCCAGAACATCGATTTTTAATCACCGACTTGATGGATTGCAACTTGGGTTTGAGGAAACGCGGTTCCATGGCATTTTTGAAAGCATGATCCCCATGCCACAGGTATCCGTGATCCCCGCGAACATCAAACCACAACCTACAAAGGTTGAAAGGAAACACCATCTTGGATCAATAAAAAATCCAAGCAAGCTGCCAAGCGCGACCAGAAATCCAGCCGCGATACGAACCTGCCTCTCCAAGGACATGATTTTTTTACCATGGGTGATGGGTAAGCCCGCCTGAGCGCAAGCAAGTGTGCCCCCTTGGATGTTAAAGACATTGGTTCGCCCCGAGGCAAGTAGAAGTTCGCAGGCTTTTTTGCCACGCGATCCGCTCCTGCAAACCACATACAATGGCTCGGTGCCCCCGAATTTTTCAGCCATCATTTTTTCAGAGAGGGAATCCAGGGGAACAAGCTTCGCGAAGGAAACATGCATTTCCTGAAACTCAACGGGTGTGCGCACATCTATCAATTCAATAGTGCCGGCTTTTTTTCGCTCCATCAGTTCCGCGGGTGTGATCTCGATGACATTCATCACATTCTCCTTGTTGAAAAACTATATGCCTGTGTTTTTTGCAGCGCTGTAAGTCTTGTACGCGCCACTGAGATTGCAGCACCTGTACCCATGCTGCGAAAGAATTCTGCAGGCGTTATAGGAACGCTGCCCCGATTGGCAGTAAACAATCCAATCACTTGAGGAATCAATCTCGTTCAACCGGGAACGAAGCTGGGGCAGGGGAATATTCAACGCCCCGGGAATCATTCCCGCCTCCACTTCTTTTGGTTCGCGAACATCCAATAACTTGGATCCGTTTTTCACCCTGCCTTCAACCTCGCTCCAATGAACAATCTCCACAAGTTGGTTGATGTTATTCTGAATGGCCATGCCTGCAATATTGACTGGATCCTTGGCGCTTCCAAAGGGCGGCGCATAGCATAATTCATAATCAACCAGGTCATCCATGGTTCCCCCGTGATGGATGGAGGCGGCGATCACATCAATGCGTTTATCGGCGCCGTCTTTCCCCACAGCTTGCGCGCCCAATATTTTTCCATCCTTGGGCGAGAACAAGACCTTCATGGATAGAGGGTGGGCGCCGGGGTAGTAACCTGCGTGGGAATTCGGATGAAGATAGACGGTTTTGAAAGGGATCCCTGCTTTGGAAAGGGTCTTCGCGCTGGCCCCCGTGCAGGCCGCGGTGTAATCAAATACGCGTAAAATCGCGGTTCCCAGCGTGCCCCGGTAAGATGTTGGTTTTCCAGCTATGTTATCCGCGACAATTCTTCCCTGCCTGTTCGCGGGTCCCGCCAATGGCACCTGGGTTTGATTGCCTGTAACGGGGTCCTTCACTTCTATGGCGTCGCCAATCGCATAGATAAAAGGATCCGAGGTACGGAGATGATCATCAACCTTGATTGCTCCCCGGGGATTCACTTCAAGCTTCGCGTCGCTCGCCAGATGAGATTCAGGTTTCACGCCAATCCCCAGAATCACCACATCGGCCTCAATTCCGGAGCCATCATCAAGCACCACTTTCAACACCTTTTCTTTCGGTGGCGCATCATCAATTCGAATCACCTGGCGATTAAGTCGCAAATCTATTCCCTTGGCGGCAAGTTCCTGGTGAATGGGGGATATCATTTCCGGATCGAACGGATCAAGCACCTGGCCGGAGCGCTGGACCAAGGCCACCCCTAGTCCGCGCTTTTCAAGTTGCTCCGCCATTTCAAGGCCAATGAATCCACCACCCATCACAACCGCTTTTTTTCCCTGCTGATTTTGAACCCAGGAATGAATGCGATCGGTATCAACAAGGTTGCGGAGGGAAAAAATTCCGGGCTTTTCAATTCCGGGGATTGGTGGAACCAAGGGTGCCGCCCCAGGAGCCAGGATCAAGTTATCGTAGTTTTCCTCATAAATCGCGTTGGTTTGAAGATCACGGACCCGGATCGCTTTTTTATCCCTGAGAATCGCAACCACCTCGGATCGGACCCGGACATCAAGATTTAGGTTTGCAGCAAGTTTTTGAGGGGTCTGCACCAGAAGTTTCCCCCGGTCCTTGATTTCCCCGCCCAGGTAATAAGGAAGGCCGCAATTCGCGAAGGAGACATCCGGCCCACGCTCAAAGATTATGATCACGGCTTTTTCATCAAGCCTGCGAAGCCTGGCGGCGGCACTGGCGCCCCCAGCCACTCCTCCCACTATAAGAACACGCTTCGCCATTCCATAGCTCCTTTTATTTTCCTGATTTCATATCGACAAAGACCCATCTATTTATTAACATAATATTGCTAATTAGTAATATTGTCAATGGGATGTTATCATGGCCAATTCCTTGCTGAATCAGGATCAACTCCGCGCTGTCGCTAGACTTTTTGACCTGCTGGCGGAACCAACCCGCCTCGATATACTGCAAAACCTCAAGAAAAAGCCTCTTTCCGTGGGCGAGATTGTCAACGCCACCAACGCCAAGCAGGCGAATATATCCAAACAGCTTGGAATCCTTCATGATGCGGGGCTTTTAAGGCGGGAACGCCGGGGAAACCTTGTCTTCTATTCCATCGATGACCCGATGATTTTTGATCTTTGCGCCCTGGTATGCGGGAAACTCAGGAAAGATGCTGAATCTAGATTGGCCGCAGTCCGGTCACTTGGAAGGTGATGCTCCAACCTAACAGATCCATGCTTTTGCGAGTGAAAGCGTGAAAATTCAAAATATCAGGCAGCGGCATCCTTGCTGATATTAAGATTATGGAAGAGTTTTCCATCGGGATTAGGCAGATCCCAGGGGCCGGTCGCATTGCCACAGGCACCTTCCCATTTATGCGAGCAGATTCCATCAAGGATCATATTGGATATCTCGACCGCGCGGGCACCAGCGATTCCATCCACTCGAGGCTTTACACCCATCGTCACCGCCTGGACAAAATCCAGCAATTCCCAGGTCAATTGGTCACCATCGCTGCGTGAACAATCGATGGTTCTGGTCTCTATATGACTCGCGAACAATTCCGCCTTGAAGGAATTCAAGGTTGCGGCATCCACCCTGCCCGGGGCCGACTCCGCCAGGTAGCGTAATGAATCACTGGGTTGCATGAGCGTTATTTTCTTTGAGATAAAATCGATGCCGGCATAACCTTCCGCACCCCAGACATCCATCCTGCGCCTGGCTTCAGGATGTGCCCTGCTTGCTGAAAGGTCACAGATTGTTCCATTTGCGAATGTGATACGAGCTTGCGCGATATCCTCATGCCCGCCCAAAACAGCAACTCCGATGCCTGAAACCGAGGAAACTTCCGACCGCACAAGCGAGCAGACAAGATCAATATCATGAACCATCAGGTCGAGGACAACCCCGGTATCGGAAGACCGTCCCGAAAAACCACCAAGTCGCTCGGCGCGAATATAGCGGGGCTTCATCGGAAGATCACAAAGTGCTTCATATGCCGGGTTGAAACGCTCAACATGGCCAACTTGAATCGTGGTATTCCTGCTTTTTGCAAGGTCGCAAAGCTGGTAGGCTTTTTCAGGTTCTATAGTGATGGGCTTTTCTATAAGCAGCGATTTTCCCTGCTCCAGGAAATCTTTGGCAACATCATGATGATACCGGGTGGGGACCACGATTACTGCGGCGTCAACCTTCGGCAGTAGCTCGAGGTGAGAGGTGTAAGGGGTCGTGGAATATCGTAGCGCGATGTTTTCAGCCTGTTGCCTGGAGGCATCAACCACGCCCATAAGCTTCACACCCTTTAGGGTTGAAAGTATCCTGGCATGCTGCTGGCCCAGGTGCCCGACTCCAACAACACCGATTTTCAAGTCTGGCATAACACCCTTTCAATAAAAATCCCTAAGCTGTAAGTCGCGCGGAAGGGGAGATTGTCATTTGTAATTTTTGAAACAGATTCCTGGCAAGCTCAACATTCAAGGGGTGCCCGGACCTGTAAGCTACCACATGTCCGCATAAATCCACCCCAAGCAGGGCCAGGTCGCCCACCATGTCCAACACCTTGTGCCGGGCGGGTTCATTGGCAAATCGAAGCTGGTTATCGATTGGCCCCTTGGGGCCGAATATGACAAGATCCTGGGAAGTAGTCCGAGACCCAAGACCTTGGGCTTTCAACATGTCCGCCTCTTCCTCAAGGATGAAAGTCCTGCACTGGGAAATCTCCCTTGTGAAAAGAGCGGGTTCGATGATTTGGGTATGAACCTGTTTTTGAATCGGGGATTGGTTTCCGTAATCGAGGAAATATGTCATTTTCAACCCGGTTCCCTCGCAGGGATGAAGCGCGAGCGTGGCGCCCTTTGACTCGACAATAATCGGGCTTTCGACACCATAAATCATTTTTCTGGAATTCTGGGCGACGCTACCAGTTTTTTTAAGGAGATTCACAAACTCACTAGCGGAGCCATCCAGTCCCGGGGGATCTTCCGCATTCAGCTCAACGATACAATTGTCAATTCTTAATCCACTCAAGGCTGCAAGCACATGCTCAACGAGGGTTACCTGGAAAGGTTTTTGCCCAAGCGTTGTACGCCTGTTGGTGCCGGTCACATTGGTGACATGGGCCGGAATGAAAGTTTTTGGTGAAAGGTCGGTTCGATGGAAAACTATGCCGGTGTTTTCCGGAGCGGGACAAAATCTCAGCGTCACAAATGATCCAGTGATGAAGCCTATGCCCTCAACTTCCACTGGTTTCGCCAAGGTTCTTTCCTGGCGTGAAGAAATCGGTATCACTAATGGGTCATCCTTGACTAAAAGAACAAAGTAGAACCCCGGCGGGAATCCTTCCTGCCGGGGTTTGCCCATTTCTTACTTGGGAGTGGTGGCGGAGGTAGGCGTGATTGCCGATCCCGCTGGATTTGCCGCTGGCGCAACCCTGCTATATGCCTGGTTCAACGCGTTGACCACATCGGCACTGATATCAATGCCGGGGGCGAAGTAAATTGGCATGCATGCGCCCGCCTGCATCTTACGGACAATGTTGCCCGCGCTCCAATATTCAGCGGAAGTTGTGGGATCATTGTAATGAAGCACCATGTCATAGCCATGTGCCACCGCGACGCGCTGGGCGGCTTCCTGAACTTCACGATAAATCAACACAACCTGCTCATCCTGTTTTTTGCCGATAAGGGTCTGGGCCTCATTGGAAAGATCCTCCAGTTCCCGCTTGAGGGCGCGCATTTGTTTTTCAATGGTCTCGCGCATTTCGGGTTTCAACTGGCCCTCCTTGTTAAGGGCCTCCAATTGGCTGGTCTTGGCCTTGGTCTTCACCTGCAACGGGGTGAACACTTCCTTCATTTCATTGTTCAAGGCGACAGCCTTCTGGTAATTTTTGACAACATGATGAAGATTCAAAAGTGCGATGCGTGAGCGCTGCTCAGATCCTTGGATCGGGACCTTGGCTGGTGCGGTTTGAGCGCGCAGCAAATTGGTTCCAAAGTAAACAGCCAGTGCGAGTGTGGTGCATCCAGCAAACCAAGCCAGTTTCTTGTTCACGATAATCTCTCCTCAATCCGGGACTGTTAAAGACTTAATGGAAGCCGCATCCATGCGATTTCGGATAAAGGTCATGTCTTTAAAAATCACCCGAAAAATCAATACGATTCAAGGCTTCTACCTAAGTGAAATCACAGGGTCAAGGCGAAGTCTCAAAGAACCCTCCAATACACACTCTGTCTTGCCTGTTTTCCCAAATTTATTGTAGTATTCATGTTTCAAGGGCTTCTGACCCCAAAAAATCTACTTCTCCAAGGAGGGAGAATGCGCCAGCCAATGTCTGCTTTCTGCCTGCTTTTCATGCTGATTGGGTGTTCATCCGGCCCCGTAGTGCCAACCTCCATCCAAGGCAGGATCCTATATCAAAAACAACCGTTGAGGGGAGGCACCATTGTTTTCACCCCGGATATGGAAAGAGGTTCTGTGGGCCCGATGGCAGCGGGCGAAATATTCGCTGATGGCACTTACACCGTGCTTCCACAACCCGGAAAAGACTCCATCCATGCAGGCTGGTACAAGGTTTCATTCGCATCGCAGGGCCTTCCCTCAAAATTCACCGACCCCTCGTTTTCAGGCCAGGTAAGGCAGATCCTTTCAGGCCAGGTCAACAAGATTGATTTCAATCTGGAGTAATTAAATGAATCAATTCCTTCACGGGGTTGCGCAGGCCGTTTCCCAAACCTTCAGTTTGCCTGACACCATGCTTGAAATAGGCGCCTATCAAGTGCCTGGGCAGGAATCCTACTCCAACATCCGCTCCTTGTTTCCACACCATGAATACCAAGGGCTTGATATGCGCAAGGGAAAGGGCGTTGACATCATTGGGAATGTCGAGGATCTGCCAATCGAGGATGATTCCGTGGGCACCGTGATCGCCCTGAATCTTTTCGAGCATGTTCGATGTTTTTGGAAGGGATTCGACGAGGTATACAGAGTGCTAAGGCCAGGTGGAGCCTTTTTTGTTTCATGCCCATTCTTTCTTCACCGACATTCCTATCCAAATGATTACTGGCGTTTCACTCCCGATGCATTCGCCTACCTGCTTGAGAAATACCCCCAGAAAATCATCGGTTACCAGGGCCCGGCTAATAAACCACTTCAAGTCTGGGCAATCGCATTCAAAGAGCCGGCTTTGATCATCACGCCGGAACTGCACAGGAAATTTCAAGAGGCCTTAAAACTATTCGCCTATCAACCCGCCTCCAAGTTAAGGGAATTTCGCTACCTTCTAGGAAGGCTTCTTTGTGGCAGAAGCCCCTTTGCGACTTTTTTGGATAGAAACAAATGGGAAACATCTGTCCTAAGTTCAACTGAAAAATCAAACAAACCCAGTGCCAGCGCCCAAAAAGAATTACCCTACGCCAACAACATTCAACCAGACTGATGTATTCTCCAGGTCAGATTAAAATTGATGCGGGGATAAAATTTATCAGTCTCTCCAGAAAGTCGATTTTCCCGCTTGATAGACAACTTTCAAATGTGGAGTCTCAAGTCTTTTCTGTCCGCTGCCAAGTGAACCAAGGCATGCCGCCAATATCCCGGATGTCAAAAGTGTACGCTCAACAGGGTAGGGTGCTTTACCAGTCATGAACATTTCCTCCGCATTACTCATGAGTGCAGCCGAATAAGAAACATTCGGATTTGGAGGAAGATAAAACAGGGTCGATAGGGGTTCAGGTTGATCTTTCAAACTTGCCGCAAAAGTAAAATCACCGACCAATCCATTCATCAGCAACATGGAAGCTTTCAACCCATCCAAATATTCAACTCGGTAAACCACTGGTGATTTAACCCATTCTGACATTTGCTTGGTTGTGGGTTTGCGATGACTGTAAGTTGGTGCCTGCGCCAAAGTTTGAGACCTGTTAAGACAGGCATCAAAAAGGCGGGGATTCCAGCCTCCCTTTTCCCAGGAACCCTTGGACATTCTTTCCCATACTTCCTCCCCGCGGATGGCTTGAACGGCTGCAACCCCTGTTTCACCCCCCTTGCGCCTTTCCGCCATGCACTGAATCACTTCCAAGGCATGAAAATCGTAACTGTCTATTCCACCCATGGCGAGGCACATCATTTCCTCGGGTTGGGCATTTTGGGGCATTTCAACAGCGGGCATGCGCCAGGTCACTGGCAGCGACGAACCTGCAAGTAGGGGAAATTTCATCTTGCGGGATGTGTCAACCATCTCCTTGGCCCAATCCCAATTCCAGGAAAGATGCTTGTCATTGAAAACAGGCGTGGTTATTCCATCCTTATTGAATACCTCGACCACTTGCTTGAAAAATTCATAACGGGGATATTTCCTTTGCCCAAGTTCATTATCCGGATAATCACCATGCTCACCGATGATTAGCACCGCATCGACCGCAAGTTTATCGGTGCCACAACGCAAGGTTTCAGCAATTGTGGAATAAATTTTAAAATTTGACTCCCGTGCCCTTTCCTTGCTCAGGTCTCCCTTGGGAAACTGGTCCACAAAGGCGGAAACAACATCAATGTCAGGATAATGCCATCTCCCTTTTACGGGATAACCACCAAGAAATCTTTCACCCATGTGCCAGGCATGGGAGCGAAATCGCCACTCGGTGGTTAGGATTGCCAGTTTCTTTTTTGGTTTTGATGCGCCTTGCGCAACAATATTGAAAGAAGACACGAAGCCTGAAAGCATCGAACCCAGGCAGGTTCTTCGAGAAATCATGGTTATTCCCAATTAAACAAAAGTTGGTTAAGGTTTGAGGCATGTGTTAACAAGCTAACCAGAAAAGAATGATTGTGCAAGCTTCTGGCAATAATCTTGACCCAAGATTAGTAGAAGTTTAATATTAATTAACAAGTGAAATAAATCCCATCAGGCTTTCCCATCTCGAGGTCGATAATCATGAAATCCAAACAGGGCTTTACCCTTATAGAACTCCTGGTGGTTATCGCCATTATTGCGATTTTGATTGGATTATTGCTTCCCGCGGTGCAGAAGGTCAGGGAGGCAGCCGCACGAATGAAATGCCAAAATAACATCAAGCAACTCGGCCTTGCCGTGCACAATCTCAATAATACTTTCGGGATTCTTCCCCCTCCGGGTGCGGGTGTTGCAAATGGTTCCGCTTGGAATTCCGTGGTCACTCAAAATGGCCCTTTCAAAGGGCAAACCCCGGGATTCTTTCTTCTTTTTCCCTATATAGAACAAACCGCGGTATACAACATGGTCATAGCCCAGGGCGGGAATGTCTCCACTCCCACTGCTTATCAAAACACCAAGATTCCGATGCTTGTTTGCCCGACTGATACCAGCGGCACTGGCGGCAATGGTTTCGGCAGCCCCGTCGGACCCGATGCGACTTTCGCGATTTCCAATTATGCCTGGAACTATCTTGCCCTTGGTGATCCGGCAAATAATCGCCAGGAGGGCTCCGCAAAGCTTCCCGCCTCTTTCCCGGATGGAACCTCACAAACCATTTTTTTTGGGGAACGATATGCATGGTACGGAAACGCCAATGTCAACGGGACACCTTGTTCCAGCCTTTGGTTCAACTCTGAAAACCGCTGGATGGCGCAAATTTGCAGCGCCCCTTATGCTGGCGGTACTGGTTACGCCCCTTGTCCTCTTTTTCAAGTAAAACCATTGGTAGTTAACGCACCCAACGCGAGCGGGGGAGGCAGTTCACCTCACTCAGGCGGTATCACCGTGGGCATGGGCGATGGATCTGTAAAAAATATTGCAAGTAATATCTCTTCCGCGACTTGGGCAAGTATTTGCGATCCCCGAGATGGTGTTCCTGTGAGCGATTATTAATTCAAACGCATTTTCAACTAAAGGATTCCCCAAGATGACTCCCTTTTTTCGTAAGCAAATAATACTCACAGTTTGCCTCGCACCTGTGCTTTTAGGGTGCGCGGAAGGAAGAAAAGGTGAAAAGGCTGAGGTTTCAGGCATTGTCAAACTTGATGGCGCTCCTGTGGCCGATGCCCAAATCAGGTTCATGCCCTACGATAATCCAGATCTGGGTAATGCGTTTTGTAGGACAAACACCAATGGTGAGTTCACCATCAAGCCGGATGCCAATGATAATAACTGGTTGAAACCGGGAAAATACAAGGTGTTGATTTCAAAGATCGCACCCATCGAGGTAAAGGCGATGGGCGCTCCTGAAGTGAATCTTTTGCCCGCACAATATAACTTGCAGGACAAAACCCCCTTGATTGCCGAATTAAAAAACGGCGATAACAAGCTCGGCCCCTTCGATCTTGTAAAAAATAAAAAGTAGATTTGTTCAATAATCACCGCACGCCAAGCTTTGAAGACAAATTCATGGCCTTGGAATTTTCAAATAATTGCACTTCACAAGCTCCCGCCAATTCATCAGAATATGCTCATCATTACCCACCGGAGAAACCAATGCTTAAGCATATCCTGACATTACTTGCATTTATTATTGTTTTTAATTCAAACTTAATTGCATCAGAGCTTCGTGTCTTTTTTGTAGATGTCGAGGGAGGCGCTGCAACCCTGATAGTAACTCCCGCTGGGGAATCGCTTCTTATTGATTGTGGCAACCCGGGCAAACGCGATGCCGAGCGAATTCACAAGGTTGCAACCGAGAAGGCTGGCATCAAGGCCATCGATCATCTTTTCATCACGCACTGGCATCTGGACCATTACGGCGGGGCGGAGCGCCTCCGGTCACTCATGCCCATCCACAACTTTTGGGATCGTGGCATCCCTGAAACCCTGCCTGAAGATGCGAAAAATTTTCCCATACTCATACAGGCATACAAGGCTGCCGGGGGGGATAAATCAAAAACCCTCAAAGCTGGCGATGAAGTTCCTTTGAAACAACTTGCAGGTGCCCCAAAATTAAAATTAAGTGTTTTAAGTGCCAGTGGACAAGTGCTTAAGGATAAACCTGGCGCTCCAGAAAACCCGATTGCCAAACAACATCAACCTCGCCCTGAAGACAACTCTGATAACGCCAAAAGCCTTGGATTCCTACTTCAGTTTGGCGAATGGAAGTTTCTTGACTTGGGCGATCTCACCTGGAACATCGAGTACAAGCTGGTTCATCCCACGGATAAGATCGGCAAAATAGATGTGTACCAAACCACCCACCATGGACTTGAAATAAGCAATAACCCGGTGGTCATCAACACGGTGGAGCCTCGGGTTGCGATTTTCAACAATGGTTCAAAAAAAGGATGCCATCCCCAGGTAACTGGCGCACTTCGAAGAGTTCAGGGATTGGAAGCGATCTTTCAAGTCCACCGCAATATTAATGCGGGCCCGGGTGAAAACACCGAACCCTCCAACATCGCGAATGAGGGAGAGGAATGCTCCGCAGAAACTGTTGTTTTAACGGTTGGCAAAGACGCCAAATCCTACACGGTTCAAGCGGGCAAAAACAAACCCAAGGACTTTAAAACCAGATGAGTAGTGATCAAAATATCAAATAGCCACATAATCCAATTCAATTTTGGAATTTAGGTCACAATCGGAAAAAAAGTCATAACTGACAGGATCAACCCGGGGATTTAACCGGATCAAATATTAAAAATTGCTCATATTTTAGGTAAAAAGGCCATTGATGTTATAATTATTATAGAGGTTTAATATCCCTACCAAGCTTTTACCATGAATACACCAGGTGAAAAATTCAGCGGCTACATCATAGCAAAAGAAGGCTATAGGCCCTTTATTGTATCTGGCGAAGTATTGAAAAAATTGGCCAAAAGAGGCAGACTTCGTGCCGATGATTTGGTTTTTTGTGATTTTCAAAAAGTATGGAAAAAAGCCAGGCATGTCAAAGGTCTGAGAACTTTTTTTGCGAGGAAAAACCCGAAATTCAATGAAAGTTCCAATCAACAGGATGCAAATGATTATGATGTAATCGCAGCGATCGAGCAGGAAAATTTATCCAGTTTACAGATGGTTTCCGCCCAAAGCTTGCAAACTAATGCCAACCTAAACTTTTCAAACCAAGATATCCATCATTTCATGGAAGATGAATCGCTTCGAGATGCCGTGGAATATTTGAAAAACGGGGCCCCTTCAGACGATAATTTTGTATCCGATACCTGGTCTAGCGTTTTCAAGCCTTTGTATATCATTGGATTTATCGCAATATTGGTATTGGGCTCGCTTGGATATTACTTCTTCCTTGCCAACAATTCTTAAACTTGCCCCAATTTATGCCTGAAAAACAAGCAGATTTGTTAATTAGCCTCTACTTTCGTTTAGATCCCACTTTTTTTTACCAAATTAACTCCAACTTCAACTAATGAGCCTTGAAGTGACCTTGGATTTAGCTTAATTTTAATATATAGCCCTCCTGCAAGAACGCAGCTAATTTAAATTCCTGGCCTAATTCAGAATATTAAGATTTCAACCATGGGTCTTCATGTTTAGTTCATCTTTAACGCACCAGTTTAAAATGATTTTTATTTTGATCTGGTGCGGGCTTTCCATGATGGTTTATGCGCATGCCGCGGATAATTCCCGCCAAAGTTCATTCAAGCCTTTAACATGGCCAAAAATCCCAAACGAGTCAGTAGGTGGATTAAGCCCCATTGACTCATTTTGGAAAGCTGCTTTGAACAAAGCGGGTGTTGCCCCAGCCCCTCAAGCCGACAAACGAACCCTTTTACGCAGATTACATATTGATATCACAGGACTTCCTCCCAAAAACGAGGATATTCAAGAGTTTTTAAACGATTCTTCTCCTTATGCTTATGAGAAAGTCGTGGAGAAACTATTGGCATCACCAGCGTTTGGCGAACACTGGGGTCAGCAATGGTTGGACTTGGTAAGATACAGCGACTCCGAGGGATTTAAAATTGACCGCATCAGGCCTGATGCCTGGAAATACCGCAACTGGGTGATTCAATCTCTTAACGATGATCTTCCGTACGATAAATTTATCAGGTGGCAGTTGGCAGGAGATGAATTAGCTCCAGACAACCAAGTCGCGCGAATTGCCACTGGTTTTCTCAGGCTTGCACCGGAAGAATCAAACGGGGCTGATTACACCCAGATTCGCCAGGATATTTTGAACGATGTGACCGATGTCACGGCACAGGCTTTCCTTGGTTTGACACTTGGTTGCGCCCGTTGTCACCATCATAAATTTGACCCGATCCGTCAGGACGAATATTTCAAGTTTCAGGCATTTTTCAGTGGTATCATTTATCCAGACTCCATACCGCTCGCGCCTGTCTCACTTTCTTCAGGGCAAAAGTCGATAGAGGAAAAAGTTCTTTCCATGCGCAAGGAACTTTCCCTCATGATGGAAAAACACGAGAAGGATTTATTCGAGGAAATAGTCGTTGCATTGGACCCGCAAACTCAGGTGGCATTGAAAACACCACCGGAAAAACGAACTGTCACCCAAACCCAGTTGGCTATTTTGGCAAGCAAACAGATTGAACGCAGGAAAACAAAACTTTACCGCAGGCTTAAACCCGAACAAAGGGCCATTTACGATAAGACATTTGAATCACTTGCCAACCTGACCAAGGAACTACCCACCCAAGAAGCATACATGGGCGTGATGGAAAAATTCCCCCTGGCACCCTCGACATACCGGTTGGCACAAGGGGATGTTCGCAAGCCAAAAGAAGAGGTCCAACCCGGATTCCCCGCATGGCTTGAAAAAAATGCTCCACAAATATCGCAGTTATCAAATAGCTCAGGACGAAGGACCGCACTCGCCAAGTGGCTTACACAACCGGACCACCCTTTGACTGCCCGTGTGATGGTAAATCGAATTTGGCAGGGATATTTTGGCACCGGTTTGGTTGCAAACCCGAGTGATTTTGGCAAAGCCAGCGAGCCTTACCATCAACCTGAAATTTTAGACTGGCTGGCATCAGAGCTTGTACGCAATGATTACAGCCTCAAATCAATCCACCGAATGATCGTGAATAGCTCACCTTACAAACTTTCAAGCAAAATCTCAGACCCGGATATACTTGTTAAGGGCAACAAGGTTGATCCTGAAAACCATCTTGTATGGCACGCGGAAGTCCGAAGACTTTCCGCGGAAGAGATCAGGGATGCCATTCTTCATGCATCAGGCGCCCTGAACCACGGCATGCATAATGGTGTGGTCAGGTTTGCGCTTCCCGCATCACTTGCAAGCAGCAGATATGCCTGGACAAAAGACGAGTCTGCTGATTCATCAAAAAGGCGCTCCATTTATTTGATTCAAAGGCGCAACCTTCCAAACCCATCCCTTGAAGCCTTTGATTTTCCCGACCGAAACCTAAGTTGTGCGATCCGCAATGACACTGTGACTGCGGTGCAGGCGCTTGCGCTTTTGAATGATCCTGAAATGCTTGATCATTCCCGAAATCTCGCAGCGAATATTCTTCAAAAATCTGGTAACAACACCCGCATGCAAATCCAAGAAGGTTTTCTCGCGATTTTAAAACGAGCTCCAGATTCCGCTGAATTGGAGCAATCCAGGGTATTCATCGAGGTCAACTCCGCCGCTGTTGACCCTCTTGAAAGACTATCAGACCTTATACACGCCTTGTTGAACACAAGTGAATTTTTGGAGCTTGAATGAATCCTCAATCAAGAAGAGAGTTCCTTCGAAGCATGGGCGGTGGATTTGGTTCAATCGCGCTTGGTTCATTACTTGCCCGAGATGCCCAAGCTTCCAATATCAGTGATGATCCGCTCCGGCATCATCCATCCAAGGTTCGCAGCATAGTCTGGTTTTTTCTGGATGGTGGCCCAAGTCATATTGATCTACTTGATCCAAAGCCAGCCCTTGAAAAACTTGCAGGGAAACCTCTTCCCTCCACTTTTGCAAAACCCCAAACCGCCATGGGAATAACCGCGAACACCCCTCTCATGGCATCCAAGAGAACTTTCAAACAACACGGAAAATCAGGCATTCCCATTAGCGACTGGTTACCGCACCTATCCCGACATGCCGATGATATCGCCGTGTTGCGATCCTGTGTTGGCGAAGGCCTGACTCATGTCGCGGGTGTTTCCCAGATGAACACATGCAGCACCCTGCCAGGCAGACCATCCCTGGGTGCATGGTCTGTTTATGGACTTGGTAATGAGTGCGACAATCTACCCTCCTTCGTCGTCCTTTCGGATCGCAGGGGTGATGTCCCGGGTGGCAGCCGTAATTGGGGTAGTGGCTTCATACCCGCCACTTACCAGGGTACTAGGTTTCTTGAAGGCCCCGAGCCGGTGCTCTTCCATGCCCCGCCACCTCAAATCACTCCGATCAGGCAACGGAAAAAACTTGATTATCTAAATTGGCTGAATGAACGACACAAAAAACTTTCCACCCCGACAGACAGACTTGATGCCCGTATTGCAAGTTACGAGCTGGCTTGGAAAATGCAGACCAGCATCCCTGATGTTAATAATCTTTCGAATGAGACCCGGGAAACTCTTGGACTTTATGGAATCGAGAATGAGACCACCAAGCCAACCGCTCGTGCATGCCTGATGGCGAGGAGACTTGTTGAACGCGGTGTGCGCTTCATTCAAGTTTATCTTGGCAGTGGCAGCGGATGGGACGCCCATTCCGACCTTGAAGGAAATCATTCCCAATTGTGCAGGGAAACAGACCAACCCGTTGCCGCTTTCCTGACCGATTTAAAACGCAGGGGATTGCTCGATGAAACCCTTGTAATCTGGGGAGGCGAGTTTGGTCGCACGCCAATGAGCGAAAGTGGCGATGGCCGTGATCACAATCCTTGGGGTTTTTCAATGTGGTTCGCCGGGGGCGGAGTTAAGGCTGGCACCATTGTTGGCAGCACCGATGAGATTGGTCTTTATGCCGTCGACAGGCCGGCACCCATCAAGGATATCCATGCTACAATCCTCAGGCTGGCCGGCCTCGAAAATGATTTGTTGACCTATAAACACAATGGCAGGGAAGAGCGGGCAACCATAACTGATGCAAGTGTGATCGAAGAATTAATGGCCTAAAAACATCTTTTGATGACTATTATGGTTTCGCAACCGAGCAAAGTTCCACCATATGACCATCCGGGTCACTTATAAACACCTGGACATATCCACTTATATTTTTTCCTGATGGCTATCCCGGTTTCGCAACCGAGCAAAGTTCCACCATATGACCATCCGGGTCACTTATAAACACCTGGACATACCCATCAGGCCTTAATTTTGGACCTGAAATAATCTGAATATTATTTTGTTTCAAAATACCGATGGTGGCTTCCGCATCGGTGACTTCAAATGCAAAATGAGGGCCGCGAGTCTGCCGTTTTTCCAACGGCAATTGATTCCCAGCAGGCGAGGAACCCTCATACTCAAGTATCAAATGCATCTGAACCCTGCCAAGTTGAAACCAAAGCCCATCAAAGGAAAAAGCCGGTCGCGCAACCTGCCTCATCCCCAAAACTTTCACATAAAAATTCCTTGAGATTTCGAGGTCCTTGACCACAAGGGTGATGTGATCAAACGATTTCACCTGCAACAGAGATGATGGATTTTCAACCTTTGGAACCTCCACTTTTAATGATGCCAATTGCATCAACTCAACCGCTTCCCGGCCTGTCATTCCTATCTTGATACCGAAGGAGGCGGCTTTGGGAGTGGTTCCAACGATTTTGGCTTCAAAAAGATCTTCTGGTTCTCTAAGGGGATTTGCAGGGGTGCCCTTGGCGATTGCAATCGCCTGGTCAAACTCGGCGGGGGTTTCAAGATCATAAATCCCACATCCGACAATTCCGGCAGGTGTGATAATGGAACAATATTGCCCCTTGTTCCATAAATTACAAATTCCCAGGGCATACCCATGCTTGAATTGCAACCAACGACTTGAGGTGCTAGGCAGCGAATCCATGGTTAAAATTTCCATGAGAGAAATCAAGCGCCATGGTAGTCAATTTCGGTGACCTGGAGCGCGTATTTATGTATGAAATCCCTGCGGGGTTCAACCTTGTCTCCCATCAGGGTTCGAAACATCTCATCCGCCTTGAACGCATCATCTAGCTTGATTTGCATAAGGGTGCGCTGATTGGGATCCAATGTTGTTTCCCAAAGTTCCTCGGGATCCATTTCACCCAGTCCTTTGAACCGGGTTATTGTCATACCCTTTTCCCCAATCCTGCGAACTTCAACAATCAAGCCACGCAAATGCTCGAGATTTTTACTCTGGTCGCCGTTGGTCAGCACCAGCCTTGGCACAGGTTCTCGACCTGCTATGCGAACTGGAGGGATCAAGTCAGTTGGTAGTAGACCAAACACCTTTAGTTCTTCAATCGTTTTGTTGATATCACGGATTTCGTGAAGCTCCTGGGCATAAAAAACATCTGCGGGAGGCACCACGGGTGTTGAATTGTCCGAACCTTCGGAACCCTGGGCGGGCAAAGGTTGCTGATCCTCATTACCTGCGACAAATTCCTTGCCTGCCTTTTCCTGTTCCTGTTTGCGAAACGCATCAACTTCCGCGGGGCTGAAGAACCAATACTCTTTTCCAGACAAAAGAACCCTGCAATAAGGAAGCACCCCATCCTTGATGCGCTCAATCAAAGCCCGGAGCGACAAACCTCGTTTTTCCAGGGTCAAAAGCGCATCCTCCATGCGGGAGGTCAGCTTCAACAAATGAGCGAACCTTTCACCACTAAGGGTGATTCGTTCCGAATTGGTTCCAGGAAGGGGAAGTATGATCAGGCCGGTCCCATCAAGACCGCGCTCAAGTAATTCAGATTGCATGTCCTCGGCGGTCGCGACATAACGAATCTGCTTTTTCTGCACCACCTTGTAAAGCGGAGGGCGGGCGACATGGATATGACCATGTTCCACCAATTGCGCCATCTGCCTGTAAAAGAAAGTCAGCAAAAGGGTACGGATATGCTGCCCATCAACATCGGCATCCGTCATGATGATGATTTTGTTGTACCGGAGGGAATTTCGAACGGTTTCATAATCCTGCTGATTTCCTATGTCGACACCAATCGCGGATATCAAGCTGCAAATTTCCGTGTTGTTCAACAAATTCTCCAGCCTGCATTTCTCCACATTCAGTGGTTTGCCACGCAGGGGCAATACCGCCTGGTACATGCGGTCGCGACCTGCTTCGGCGCTTCCACCGGCGCTGTCACCCTCAACGAGGAATAATTCCGACTCCTCGGTGTCGCGCGTGGTGCAGTCAAAAAGTTTCCCTGGTAACCCACCTCCACTGAGGATATTTTTTCTGTCGCGAATTGCTTTTCTTGCCTTGGCAGCGGCCTCACGGGCTTCGGCTGCATTCATGATCATGTCAAGGATTACTTTCGATTCCTTGGGGTTTTCCTCCATGTACTTGCTTAACTTCTCTGAGACAGCTGCGGAAACAGCGCCTTCAACATCCGCGTTAAGAAGTCGGATTTTATTTTGTGATTCAAATTGCGGCTCAGGATGCTGGATACTGACAACCGCGGTCACACCAGTGCGGAAATCCTCACCAATTGGGCGGACATTCTTGAAGAAATCAAGTTTTTCGCCATATGCCCCCACGGTTCGGGTTAGTGCGGCCCTGAAACCACTAAGATGAGTCCCACCAACCGGATTATAGGCATTGTTCGCGTAGCAACGGACTCGTTCCTCATCCTCTTTTGTGTATTGCAAAGCACATTCAACCTTGATGTCGCCAACGCTATGTTCGATGTAAATTGGTGGATGAATCACCTCACTGTTACGATTAAGATGCTTCACGAATTCCGCAATTCCACCTTCATACTTGAATTCCTCGGATTTTCCCGTTCGGTCATCCGTCAGGGTGAAACAAAGGTTTTTATTAAGGAACGCGAGTTCCCTCAGGCGATCTTCAAGTGTGTCATATTTGAATTCAAGATCCTTGAAAATTTCATGATCGGGTTTGAACTTGATGCGTGTACCCGTGCCGATTGCAATTCCAATATCCTTCAGTTGTGTGGTGGCCTTGCCCCGCTCATATTCCTGCACATAAGTACGGCCATTTCGACGAACCTCAGCCTCTACCCAGGCACTCAGGGCAGTTACAGCCTTGGCACCCATGCCGTGCAAACCCGCGGAAACCTTATAGGCTCCCTTGTCGAATTTTCCCCCCGCGCCAACGGTTGTAAGCACGACTTCCAAAGTTGGTTTCTTGGCCTGGGGATGCATGTCAACAGGAATACCACGGCCATCATCCTTGACGCTGATGCTGCCATCAACATAGATGTGAATCTGTATCGTGTTGCAAAAACCGGCAAGCGCCTCATCAACGCTGTTGTAAATCAACTCGTAAACAAGATGATGCAGGCCAGTGGTGTTGATATCGCCGATATACACCCCCGGTCGCCTGCGGATATGATCAGCATCACGAAGAATCTGAACATTGCCACTGTTGTAATCATTTGCTTCTTCAGATGTTTGATCAATCGTATTATCATCTGCCATTTATTCTATCTCCAATATAAATTATTCTGCTTTTCCGTACTTGAAACGCAAGTCTGTAAGCACCAAGGCCGGCAAAAGCTTGCGTAACTTGGCCAGTATCGGGCGTTTCTGGTATTGCGAAAGCTCCTGAAGCAACACCGAGCTGTCAACCGATACTTCGAGCACACCTTTTTTTAAAACAAGCACGCGGGTATGTTCGGCATATTCCTCACCCGCCGCCTCCGCCCAGCTTTTTTCAAGCTTCAGGCGTTCCTGTTTTCTACCCCATCCTTTTGCGACAAATAATCTGCCGAGGATATCCCCGATTTTTTCCGGCCCTTTTTCCGGCTTGAAAAACCGTATACCCATTTTTAATGTCTCCAACTATCTCATCAGGTCAGGGGCATGATCAAATATTGGTAATCATCGCCAAATTTGAACAACGCGGGACTTGAGGCGTCTGTCAAATCCAATCTTACTTCTGAATCATTGGGTAAAACTTTCAAAAGATCAGAAACAAAAACCGGATTGAAAGCTATTTCAACATTTGGGCCATCATAATCAATCTGCATTTCAACTTTTGATTTACCTGAGACACTGCCCTGGGCCTGAAGCACCAATTTCTTTGAGTTGAACTTGAAAAGGACTTTTTTAACCTCTTCATCCGCCATGATCGCCGCTTGCCTGACTGCCGATCCAAAAGGCTCGACTTTCAAAATAGCATGGGCCGATGATTTTTTAGGCAGCACCATTTTGTAATCTGGAAAGCGTCCTTCCACAAGCCTGCTGTAAACCATGGATCTTTCTGTTTTGAATAAAACCTCATTGGGACGGAAACATACCTTGATGGTTTCCTGGTCATCAGAAAAATTACGATCCAATAAATTCAAAGCCTTGCTGGGCACCACTGGCATCTGCCCTTTCACGGAATGACCTCCATGCTCTGAAGCCACCCCCTGGGTCCAAGCCAGTCTTCTTCCATCCGTCGCCACCAGTTTCACACTTTCTTTTTCAAGCTCCCAAAGCGCCCCGGTCATGGTGTATCTTGCCATTTCAGAAGCTGCTGCAAACACGGTTCTGCGTATCATGGCTCGCAATGTCGCAGCAGTCATCTCATGATACTTCTCATCGGAAAAAATCGGTATGTCTGGAAAATTCGCAGGATCCTCACTTGGCATGTCGAATTCAAATGATTTTCCCTCGATGTGGCTTGAATCCGCATCAGCTTCCAAGTGAACCTCAACATCCTTTGTTTCCCTTAGAATTGAAATCAACTTGGAGGCAGGAAGAATTGCCTCTCCAGGTTTTTCAACCATCATGCCGGCTATTTCAATCCTTACTCCCAGTTCCAAGTCAGTCGCCATCAAGACACAACGATCCTCTTCGGCAACTGCCTTGAAATTTTTAAGAATGGGTTTCACATCCTTGGAAGAAATGGCGGAACTTGCCACCTGGCATGCAGCCAACAATGCTTCCCGATTGCATATTGCTTTCATAATTAAACGACCCTCGTCTCCATATCATCGCACATACTATGATTCTTAATAGTAAATATAATTAAATTTTATTACTTTTATTGAGTGGCACATCCATGCTGTCAAAAACATGTTCAAAGAACATTTAAACCATTTCACTACTTGAGTTTATTGTACTAAATTTGTTGTGGAAAACTTGTTATTTTGTGGTGGATTCGTGGTTAATCTTGGTGGGTGAAATGTTTGCTGAATCTGCATTGTTTTGTGTGATGACGAAATCAAACCGTCAAATGACATTGAATCAACAAGTTGTTAACAAATTAAATCAAGCTAAATCGTGTTCCAGCTGTCGAATTGTGCCCAAAAGTCTGGTGTCATTAACCAGGACATCTTCCACTTTTTTGCAGGCGTGAAGTACTGTTGAATGATCTCTTCCACCAAAAAATTCACCTATTTCCTGGAGTGACATTCCGGTCAACCTTCTTGCAAGGTACATGACAATCTGCCTGGGTAAAACTATTTCCTTGTCCCTCGACCGGGTTTGCATTGATTTTGGGGTTATACGAAAATGTTTCCCAACCTTGGTTGCGATGGATTCAACACTTATGCTTTTTTTCAAATGACCTGGTGAAGCGAATAGTTTTTCAAGATCTGAACGCTTCAAGGGTCGTCCCAGGCTACGAACCATCAGGTGAACCCTGTTACAAATACTTTGCAATTTGCGAAGGCTGCCATCAACCAGATTCGCAAGCCATTCCAAGGCCTGGGTTTCAATTTTTGTCCCATAGGACTCTAGTTTGCGCTCAATGAAAAGTAACCTGCTCTCAGGGCCGAGTGATGGAAGTTCAAGAATTAATCCTGAACTTATCCGATTGATGAATCGATACGAAAATTTAGTTAATTGAACCGGTGCTATGGAGGTTGAAAGAATAGTCAGATTTCTTCTGGCGCTTCTTTCATCCAGAATCCTAGCCAGTGAATCCGCTTCTCGTGGTTTTAAAAGTTGGATGTCTTCCAAGATCAATAAATCCAAGTCAATGAATTGTTTTTGAAGATTTTCAAACTCATCCCGATTGGACATTTCTGAATCACGAAGGGATTGGCAGAACTCAGAAGCGCGAATGATCTGGGTGGTCTTATTCTGGGATACTTTCAATATTTTCCTGCAAAGGGAACTTAAGAGTCTCGTTTTTCCGGTTCCAGGAGGCCCAAAAAGCACACATATCGAGTCAAATCGTTTGGATGGCCGAAGAACAAATAATTTCCCAAGACGATCCAGGGATAATCTGGCTAGCCTGTGTTCGGGAAAATTCAACCTCGGGGAATGAGGTGCGACCATTATTGTCCTGAAAAAACTGTTTTGACCATTAAATCCAGTCAGCTGACCATATTTCATGCTATGCGTTTATGTATTCTCGTGCAATCCTAAGCTCTTCGTATTTATGTGATTTTTATGTTTTTGTCAGGTGGTTTTTAAGTGATTCCACGCAATCAACCACTCTTCTCGCGCCTTCAACCACTTTTGCCTCGGTTAAATCAAAACCAAAACTGAATCTCATGGAAGATTTTAAAATCTCAGGGGCCACTTGCATGGCCATCAATACCGGGGATGGTAAAAGTGATCCACTCGAACATGCGGAACCCGTGGAACAGGCCACTCCCGCCATATCTAGTCGCATCAACAAAATGTCGGCTTTAAGCCCGGGAAAACCTAGATTAAGAGTGAAAGGCACAGAGGAATCAAACTCACCGTTGATAGTGAAATCGGTGACCTTGTTTCTAATTTCGCGGAGGAACAGGTCCCGAAGGCCTGCCACTTTCGATCTTCTTGCTTCAAGCGACTTCATTGCAAGTCTAAGTGCGGTAGCCATGCCCACAATCAAATGGACAGGTTCGGTACCCGGTCTAAGGCTTTTTTGCTGGTGTCCGCCAAACAACATGGGTTTTAAATTATGTCCGCGTCGGACGAGCAGGGCGCCGATGCCTTTCGGGCCATGGAATTTATGCGCGCTAAGGGCCAGGGAGGACACACACAGGCGATGGAAATCAACGCGTATTTTCCCCGCTGCCTGAACTCCATCGGAGTGAATCCACATCCCGCCTTGCAATTCGTTTCCCAAAGCCTCCACGGGTTGCAGCACCCCTGTCTCATGGTTCACCATCATCAATATGGCTAGCTTGGTGTCCGGTTGGATTTTTTCATGGAGGTTGGAAACGCAGGTTTTTCCCTGATGCCCCGTATCAAGCCATTGAATCTGAAAACCCTGTTTTTCAAGCTTTTTAAGATGTTCCGTGATCGATGCATGTTCGATTTTTGAGGCGAGGATTCTCGCGGAAGAGGTTGTCAGCGCGCTTTCAAGGGCAAGGTTGTTTGCCTCGGTGGCTCCGCTGGTGAACAACACCTCATCAGGGAACGCCCCGAGAAGGTTAGCTATTTCCTCACGGGAATCCTCAAGGGCCTTACGAGATTTTCTTCCCGCGCCATGACTGCTTGATGGATTTCCAAATTGAGCCAGGGCATAAGGCTGCATGGCATCCCAAACCTCAGGCAAAACCGGAGTGGTCGCATTCGAATCAAGGTATATAAATTCCTGTTCATTCATAATTACATCTTAAATGAAATGCAAACCACTGACGATACAAACAAGTTTATATCAACCCTTCCAATGTTAATTTTTCGTTGATGATCCGCTTGAGGTCCTCGAGGCCCGTCAGGGCTTTAAGGTCGGCGGCATTTATCAGGGTTTTGAGACTATCTGAGCGGGTGTCCTTGATGAAAATGGCAGGAAGGGCATCATCCATCTTGAATTCTTTTCGAAAGTCATCCCGGTGTAAAAAAGTCAGGGGGAGTTTTATTTTGCTCAAAAACTCACGCCATTCTTTGCGCATCGCAAAAGCACCATGGGTCAGGGCACATAGGTTGCAGGGATAAGTGGATGGAGAAAGTATCTTGTGGGAGATATCGGCCATCAGGTTAAAAAAGCCTTTGTCGGCGTTGTACACGAAAACTAAACCTGAGTTTTTATCCATGAAAAGAATTTCCGTTAGAGAAATCGTTACAACCGTCACCAGTTTAATCTCAAGAAGAAGAATAGGAAAGATAAAGGGCGTCAATTAGGAAATTGCCAAGAAAGAGGAAGCTTTTTGCAATGTTTTGAAAGAATTATGACGAAATTTAGGAATAATAGCTTGACTAGAGAACAGTATTTTCCATAAATTGGAATAATATGAAAGGTATCTACCAATATCTTTCAATAACTCTCAGGAGTTGCGTGTGATTGTTGAAGAAAGAAGGCAAAGGGTTTTAGATCTGGTAACCACCAAAGGGTTTGCAACCTTGGCTGATCTTGCCTTGGAAATTCAAGTTTCCGAATCGACTGTCAGGCGTGACCTCGAGTTCTGGCATCAGCAGGGAAATCTCAAGCGCACTCATGGTGGTGCCATCTTTGTGGGGGACGGCTCCAGTTTTCCCTCCTTGGAAGATCGCATTGATGCCCAGTTGGAAGAAAAAAGAGCCATCGCCCGCGCTGCGGTTGCCCGAATTTGTGATGGTGACACCGTGCTTCTTGATGGGGGCACCACCACCCTTGAGGCTGCTCGCCTGCTCCTGGGAAGGTCCATCCAGGTTGTGACCAACAGTCTGCCCATTGCCACCTTGCTTGCCGGCAGCAGGGAGACTGACCTGGTGCTTCTTGGGGGTTATGTCTACCCCAAGACCGGAGTCGCCCTTGGGCCCTTTACGGTGCGCATGATGCAGGACCTGCATGTTCACCAGACTTTGCTTAGTGTCAGCGGGTTGACCGAGCGGGGATTGTTCAACAGTAATTTGCTTTTGGTTGAAACCGAGCGCGAGATGATGCGCTGTGCCGATGAGGTGGTCGTGCTTGCTGATCATACCAAGGTTGGTCGTCCGGCTCTGGCGTTTCTCTGCGAATGGTCTGAAATTGATCTTTTGGTCATTGATCGCAAACTTGAAGACAGGAAAAAATCCATGTTGGCACAAACAGGCGCGCGCCTTCTCATCGCTGGCGACCTTGAGGAGTTTGGAAGATGAGCTCAGGCACCCTAAAAAACAATCTGATGATTCCCGACAGGTCGCGTATCGAGCAACTGGTTCGTGAGGCTGTTGTGATGCAGCTTGGCAGCTTGCAAACCAAGGCTCTCGCCCCGGGGCAAACCAATCCCCTCCTGGTCAATGTATCGGCCCGTCATGCCCATGTGACCCAGGAAGACCTTGAAAGGCTTTTTGGCAAGGGACATAAATTAAGAGTGTTTAAGTCCCTTTATCAGGATGGCTTTTTTGCCGCCGAGGAAACCGTCACCATCATCGGGCCCAGGCATCGCATGATCACCAACCTGCGCATACTTGGCCCATGCAGGGACCACAGCCAGGTGGAGCTGGCATTCACAGATGCCGTGCAACTTGGCTTGGATATTCCCGTTAGAAAAAGTGGGGACCACCGTGACAGCCCGGGTTGTTACCTGCTCGGTCCCGCGGGGATGATCCATCTTTCCAAGGGTGTCATAAGGCATGAGCGCCATGTTCACATGAGCCCCGCGGATGCGGGTTATTACCAGGTCAAAGACGGCGATCGCCTTAACTTGCGCGTCAAAAGCGATTGTGCCGTGGTTTTCGAAAACCTTCTTTGCAGGGTGGCGGATGCCTCCAAGCTGGAAGTGCATATCGATACCGACGAAGGGAACGCGTGTAATTATGCCCGGGCGACCGGGTTTGAACTGTTTCGATGAGTTTTTTGTCCGGGCGTGACGGACAAAGGGCGAATCGGGGAATGGAGAAAGAACGATGGCAGTAAACATGGAAGCCCTCGGGATGATCGAGACCCGGGGCATGGTACCTTTGATCGAAGCCAGCGACACCATGCTGAAGGCAGCGAATGTGAAGCTGGTTGGTTGGACAAAAATCGGCAGTGGCCTGGTCACCGCCATGGTTGTGGGCGATGTTGCCGCGGTAAAGGCAGCGATAGACGCGGGTGCCGCCGCCGCCAGCAGGGTGGGCGAAGTGGTCGGGGTCCAGGTGATCCCAAGGCCGCATGAGGATGTAGGCACCCTGATTCCCGAACGAAAAGCGATCAGCTAAACCCTAATCAATGAAACGGAGGAAAAAGAAATGGCGACAGTAGCAAATCGTGGTGGACAGGCCGAGGCGCTCGGCATGGTTGAGACAAAGGGATACATTGCCGCCGTGGCAAGCACGGATGCGATGTTGAAAGCCGCGAACATAACACTTGCGGGCCAGGTTCAGATTGGAAACGCGTTTGTATGCACCTTTGTGCGTGGTGATGTGGGCTCGGTGCGCGCAGCGGTTGACGCTGGTGCCCAGGCTGCCACTGCCAATGGTGAATTGGTGAGCGCCCATGTGATACCAAGGCCTGAAAAGGACATCCTTGATTTTTATCTGGGCAAGTAAAGGGGCTTGTTGATGAAGATATTGGTGGCAAACCTGGGTAGCACCAGCTTCAAGTACCGTCTGTTTGACATGGATGGCGAGAAGTTGCTTGCCCGGGGTGGTGTCGAGAGGATTGGCGCACCTGTGTCCCCATGCTTTGTCGAGTCGGGTGGAACCCGCGCTGATGCCGAGTTGGTCGCAAGGGATCATGCCGCCGCGGTTACATTATGCCTCGAGCAACTTTCCCAGAGGGGCTGCCTGAAAAATCCGGGTGAGCTTGCCGCTATCGGGTTCAAGGCGGTTCATGCCAAGGATGTGAGTGGCACCCGTAGGGTGGATGAGAAAGTGCTGGATGCCATGCAGGCATATGCCGATGTGGCACCGGCCCACAACCCACCTTACATACAGGCGATGCGGTTGCTGGCTTCGAAGCTGCCCCAGATACCATTGGTGGCATCCTTTGAAACGGGTTTTCATCAAACCATTTCCGATGCGGAGCGTTCCTATGCCATTCCCCACGAATGGATGGAAAAGCATGGTGTCAAGAAATGGGGTTTCCATGGTGCCAGCCATCGTTACATAGCGATGCGTGCCGCTGAGCTTATGAAAAACCCTAATGCAAGGATCATATCCTTTCATCTGGGTGGGTCGAACTCGGTGTGCGCGATAAGCGAGGGTAAGTCGAGGGCGAACAGCCTTGGGATGAGCCCGCAGTCCGGCTTGCCACACAACAATCGTGTCGGGGATTTTGATGTCTTCGCTCTGCCTGTGTTATTGCGGGAAACAGGCAAATCGATCGAGGAAATCCTTGATCTTCTCGCCAATCACAGTGGCCTCATGGGTTTATCAGGTGGCAAGAAGGACATGCGTGACCTGGAGGCTGCCGCCTTGGCGGGAGACCAAAAATCCAAGGTTGCCCTGGATGTGTTCATAGCATCCATCCGCCATTACCTTGGCGCCTACATGGTTTTACTGGGTGGAGTGGATGCCATCGTTTTCACCGGGGGCATAGGTGAAAATTCAACGCTGACCCGTTCCGGAGTTTGCGCGGACCTTGGATGGTTCGGCGTTCACCTTGACGGGGAAAAGAACAAGACTGCCCGGGGAGAGACAACTCTTCACCTGGAAAACAGCAAGGTTCAGATTTGGATCATTCCCACGAACGAGGAATTGGTGGTCGCGAGGCAGACTCGTGATCTTTTAACAGGAAAGTAAAGGAGAATTCAAATGATAGTGAACATCACCTACTGCACCTCCTGAGGGTACAGGAATTTTTCCGTCAGTTTGGCGGGAGCAATTCAGAAGGCATTCGCGGATAAAGTCACAGTCCACCAGAAGACGGGTTCAGGTGGGGTTTTTGACGTGGAACTTGATGGTGAAATGATCTTCAGCAAATGGGATCAACATCGATTTCCCGATAACAAGGAAATCATACAAGTGATCGAGGCCCGGCTTAAATAAGGAGTTTCATCATGTTCGTGGCACGCGTCACCGGCTCGGTTGTTTCATCCCAGAAGGTATCGTCGATGGTCGGCCATAAACTGCTCATCGTCGAGCCCCTGCGGGTTGATCCTGCCAACCGCGACAAGCTTGTGGGCACGGGAAGAAGCTTTGTCGTGGTGGATACCGTGGGCGCTGGCCTTGATGAAATGGTGCTGATAGTCCAGGGTTCAAGCGCCAGGCTAACACCCGAGACGGAAAAACTTCCCGTTGACGCCACGATCATTGGGATTGTTGATACCGTGAGTGTCCAGAACAAAATCGTGTTCAACGCCAGTGGCAAAAATGGCTAGGGTCGGAATGCATCAGGATGATTCAACAAGGGGATAACCAATGCAAGTGACAGATGATCTGGTGAGAAGTGTTGTGCAGCGGGTGCTGGCTCAAATTCAAGCGCCTTCAGGAGTGGCCACTTCCGCCAAGGCCGGAGCGGATGGTGTTTTCAGCGATGTTGAATCCGCGGTTGCCGCCTCGGTTTCAGCACAGCGGGCCTTTGAACGAAGAGGACTTGAAGACCGGAGAAAAGCACTTGCTTGCATCCGTAAGATCTGTCTTGAAAGGGCCGATGAACTGGGCCGGGAAGAAATGGAAGAAACAAGGATAGGCAGGCTTGCCCACAAGATAGAGAAACTCAAGCTGATCGCTGATCGCATCCCTGGTGTTGAATTTCTCAAGACCGAGGCATTTAGCGGAGAGAACGGCATAACCCTCCAGGAGTATGCCCCATTTGGAGTGATCGGTGCCATCACTCCTGTCACCCATTCGCTTCCCACCCTTGCATGCAATGCGATCAACATGCTTGCCTCGGGTAATTCTCTTGTGGTGAACGCCCATCCCTCCGGTGTGAAAATAGCCTGCAAGGGCGTGAAGCTTTTCAACCAGGCGATTCGTTCCGCGATTGGGATAGACAATCTCATCACCATCATCGACAAGCCGACCTTGGAAACAGCCCAGGCTATCTTTGATCATCGGGAAGTTAAGATGTTGTGCGTGACCGGTGGGCCCGCCGTGGGCAGGGCCGCCTTGCGAAGTCCCAAGCGTGCGGTGGTCGCGGGCCCGGGCAATCCCCCTGTTGTTGTGGATGAAACCGCGGACATAGACAACGCCGCTCGAAGCATCATTGCGGGCGCCGCCTATGACAACAATCTTCTTTGCATAGGTGAAAAGGAAGTTTTTGCGGTCGCGGGAATCTTTGATGAATTGATGGAGGCAATGAGCAGGCACAAGGCGGTGAGATTGAATGCAGCGCAGGTGGACGCGCTTACCAAGATCGCTTTCAGCCCCTCCGAAGACAAGAAGTACATGGTGCCCACGAAGGAACTGATCGGGCAGGATGCCGCATTTCTTGCCGCAAAAATCGGACTTTCTATCCCTGCGGACACCGAGTTGCTGTATGGCGAAACCGATGAGTCGAACCCGTTTGTTCCCACCGAACAAATGATGACCTTCGTTCCCTTTGTGAAAACCAGGGATGTGGATTCCGCGATCGAATTGGCCAAGAAACATGAGCATGGTTACAGGCATACCAGCATCATTCATTCCCGCAATGTGGAAACCATCACCCGCATGGGTCGTGAAATGGACACCACCCTTTACATCCAGAATGGCGCGAGTGTCGCGGGCCTGGGCAGTGGTGGTGAGGGATACCTTAGTTTCAGCATTGCGACTCCCACAGGCGAGGGTGTAACCACCCCGTTGACATTCACCAGGCAAAGGCGCTCGACCACGGTTGGCTCGATGCGGGTTATCTAGGAAAAAAGATGCAAATCGCCACCGTTGTTGGAACTGCGACCGCAACCATCAAGCATGACAGCCTCAAAGGCTGGAAGCTTGTGTTGATACAGCCCTTGCAGAAGAACGGCGGGGCCGATGGCGAACCGATGCTTGCGATTGATCACCTGGGTTCATCAATTGGCTCGAATGTGATCATCACCAGCGAGGGTGGCGCGGTGAGGGATATCATGAAGCGGAAGGATTCGCCCGTGCGTTGGATGGTCATGGGGTTGTGTGATTCATGAATAATGGAGTGCATGAATGGCCCGGGTCGGTTCTTGCGCTCAATGATTTGCAGCGCCTGGGCCCAAACCTTCGGGAGCTGGTTGTAAGGGACAAGGTGGTGCTGACTCCCTGCGCCAGGGATGAGTTAAAAAGGCTAGGTGTCTCACTGGTAAGAAGGGATGAAAAAACACCGAGAAATATCGGGTATGGCTCTGATGCAATGTACCCCCAGATAGCAACCGTGGTTCTGGCGTTGGACAAGGAGGGATTGACCCTTAAGGCATTGGAGTTTCAGCGCGGATTGGATTCGATGCTCCTTGGCAAGTCGGCGGGCGAGTTGGTTTCAAGGGGAGAGATGAAAAGCGCGGTATTGTTTTGCGCGGAACCCGAGGCTGCAGCATGTGCCGCAAACAAACTGGTTGGTATCAGGGCCGCTGCGGTAAACAACATCCTTCAGGCCAAAAGGGCTTGTGCCTCGCTGGGGGCGAACCTGATGGCCGTGGAAATGCCAGGCCGGACTTATTTTGAAATCAGGCAGGTGATGTTCCTGATGATGGATGCAAAGGGATGCCATCAAGGCAACCATAAATTGTTGGAGAGACTCGATGCGCGTAGCTGAGGTCATAGGATCGGTAACATTGTCGCGGGCACACCCTTTGCTGGTTGGATCGCGCTGGATTATCGGGGTTCCCTACAGCCTAGAGGCCCTTCGTGCCGATGGTAAGGGTGATGGGGAAGACCTGGTGATATTTGATAACCTGGGGGCGGGACTGGGATCAAAAATAGGATTTAGCGAGGGGGGTGAGGCGGCTGCCCCCTTTTATCCGGTAAAAAAGCCGGTGGATGCCTATGCCGCATTGCTGCTCGATAAACTGGAAATTTCACCAAGGGATTAGTTTGATTAGTCAATCAGGAACAAGGAATTGATCATGTACACAAATGAATACAAACTCAAGGAATTGATCTGCGAGATCGGTCGCAGGGTTTACAACAAGGGCTTTGCCGCCGCCAATGATGGGAATATATCCATCCGGCTAAACGACCGTGAACTTCTTTGCACCCCGACGATGGTCTCGAAGGGTTACATGAAGCCCGAGGACATTTGCAAGGTGGATTACGAGGGCAAGCAGCTTGCGGGGATACGCAAGCGATCAAGCGAGATACTATTGCATCTATCGGTATACAAGAACCGGCCTGATGTGAATGGCGTTGTTCATTGTCATCCACCCCATGCCACCGCTTTTGCCGTGGCTCACGAGCCGATTCCAAAGGCGATTCTTCCCGAAGTTGAGGTGTTTTTGGGCGAGGTTCCCACAGCGGTTTATGTAACCCCGGGCGGGCAGAAATTCGCCGACTCAATCACCCCCTATGTCAAGGATTGCAATACCATAATCCTTGCAAATCATGGCACCATCACCTTTGGCCCTGATCTTGAAAAAGCTTATTTCAACACTGAAATCATCGATGCTTATTGCCGTATCCTTATTCTTTCAAGACAGTTGGGCAGGATTAATTATTTCTCCGACAAGGAAACAGCGGAGTTGCTTGAATTGAAGAAGAAACTCGGCTATGACGATGTGAGGTTCAAGAACACTAACTGTGACCTGCGTGGTGAAAACTGCTTCAATGAGGGATACAGCAAATTCCATCCTGAACATGTGGCGTTTCCCGTGGCGGAACAGGACGCCTGGGTCAACGCGAAATCCTCGCCAGGCAACAATAACCTGGATGTCGACGCCCTTGTCAAGAAAATCACGGACCAGGTAATGGCATCGTTGAAAGGTTAATTGGCCTGGATAGCCAGGCGCTCACCAACTGGGGCTTTACATGTTCAGTTTCAAGAAAGATAAAACCGGTTTCTTTTCAGCGCTAAGCTTGATCATCGTCGCTTCCGCCACGGTGATCGCAACCGGTATCCTTCTTGCACAGGGCATCAGGGAAGGCAACTGGGAATACTACAGTGTCCCAATCAAGATTGTCCTTGCTGTTTCCTGGATTGCCTGCATGACCATCGTGCTTGTGCGCATCGGTGTTTTCGCGGTCCAGCGGGGCAACAAGAAGATTCAGGAACTGCAATCGGGTGAAAAACAAGCACATCAACCCGATCCACAAGGCCCAGACCTCGAACAACCAAAATAATCATCAGCGTTTCCGGAGAGAATTGTCATGAAGGTAAGTATCATTGGTGGCGGCGGCCTGGTTGGAAGCATGGCTGCATACGCGTTGCAATTTGGAAGGGCAGCAAGCCATATCTGCATCATCGATGCCAACAAGGATGTCGCGCAGGGCGTCGCCTTGGATCTTCTCCAGGGATCCTGCCTGGTGGCGGACCAGCGAATAACCGCTGGCACCATGGAGGATGTCTCCTCAAGCAATGTGATTGTGATCACCGCGGGCCTTCGTAGAAAACCTGACGAGAGCAGGCTTGATCTCATCAACCGTAATGTTGATCTTTTCCTCAATCTTCTTCAGCAGGCGAAATCCGCGGGCATCAAGGATAACACCTACCTTGTGGTGGTGAGTAATCCCGTTGATGTGCTTACATATCTCGCGGGAAAACTCTCAGGGCTCGATCCTAAGCGGGTGGTTGGTCTTGGCACGGTGCTGGATACCGCCCGTTTCCGCAGCCATCTTGCCAAACGACTTCAAGTCGCGCCAACCCAGGTCCAAGCATTGCTTCTGGGCGAGCATGGCGACAGCATGGTGCCGATCTGGTCAAGCGCAACCGTTGCGGGCCTGCCTTTGGAACAATTCCCCGGGTGCAATCCCCAGCTCATGAAGGATGCCTTTGAAGAGACGAAGACCGCGGGCGCAACCATGATCAAGCTAAAGGGCGGATCTGGTTTTGCTGTCGGGGTTTCAATTGCTGAAGTGGTTCAATCAATCATCCTGGACAGCAGGAAAATCCTGCCGGTAAGCTCGCTGCAAAACGGGCTTTATGGCGTGCATGATGTATGCCTATCAGTCCCGACCGAGGTTGGCTGTGGTGGTGCGCGCAAACTTTTTGAACTTGCCCTCACCCCCAAGGAGCGCATCGGCATCCAGCAATCAGGCAAGGTGCTTCGAGAAATAATCGACCAGGTTGAGGCCCGTATAGGCAACCCAGGCACTGTTCCAATCGGGGCGTCATCGCCGATCAATCCCCAGGGCAAAACCCCGCCCAGGTCTGCCTGGCAACCCTCCAGGAAATATTAGCCATGGATGATGTAAAACTCATCGCATCCCTTGTATCGCAGCCCGCTGGATACACCATCAGCATCGGTGGCGGCCTCGATATCACCCGCCTGGATGAGAATATTTTTTCCGTCACCTTTCCTGAATCCGAATCCATCGATTCCGACATCAAGGAAAAGCGCTTCAAGGACGCCGAGTCCGCAGCCAGATTCTTCGAGCAAAAACGACAGGCCTTGAAGCTGGGTGATGACTTCTTGACGGAGGATGATGAATGACCATCAAATCCCTCGATCAAAAACTTCAGCGCATTCACGCCAATCCAAAGTTGAACAAGGATTTCATCCTTGCGGATGCCAAGGATCCTGACATGGCGCTGGGCATTGCTGCGATGGGAAAATCCCCAGAGGCCCATCATGGGGAAACCAGGTATCGCAGCCTGGCGGAATTCAGGGATATCATCACCCAGGTTGTGGAGCAAAAACTTGTCGACATCATGCTGATGTCCGCAAGCACCGCGGAAGTGATGGCGATTCACAGGAATATTTTCGCCAACAGCCCGGTAACCCCTGCTGCCCGCGCCAACGATACCACGGACATTCATATTCTTCGCGGGGGCCAGTCCGCCACCCAGCCATCGCTTCCTTTTCGCACCGCCACGCTTGATCATATCCAGTGTGGCAAATGGAGTTGCTCCCCTCTTGAAAGGCAGAAGGGTGTGAACCTTGGCCTTTACAGCATTACATTCAACAACGATTCCAATCTGGATCGCAACGCCCTTGAGGAATACAAGAAGTTTCGTATCGACGCCGAGCAAAAGGGTTTTCGCCACTTCTTGGAAATATTTGACCCGAATCGGGAGAGTGCGGTCGACCCGTTGAAACTCCCCGGTTTCATCAATGATGCAATCGCCCGGACTTTGGGCGGTGTGACCTCCAAAGGCAGGCCGGTGTTTTTGAAGATCGTTTATCATGGCCCCAAAGCCATGGAAGAACTCGTGCATTACGATCCACATCTTGACGTGGGAATCCTGGGTGGTTCCGCAGGCACCACCTACGATGCGTTCAAGCTTCTTGCCGAGGCCAGAAAGTATGGCGCCAGGGCAGCTCTTTACGGCCGGAAAATCAACAACGCTGAACACCAGCTTTCCTTCATCCGCTATCTGAGGCTTCTTGCGGATGGTCAGGTTTCGCCTGAAGAGGCTGTGAAATCTTATCATGGTGATTTGCAGAAATTGAACATCAAGCCTCATCGTTCGCTGGCGGATGACATGAAAATCACCACCGGTGTGATGAATTATTCCGGGTCAGGCACCACGATCAGTTTCCCCGAAAGTGCTTCTGATAAAAAAGATGACCATGATTGCGCCTGCAAGGGTGGCCCCAAGGCGTGCCCATGTGATGCACCTGTTGCTGAAGTTAAAAAAGAAGCTCCCCCAGCCAAGGTGGATAAAACCAGCCCGGTTGATTTTTCAAAAATGACCGCTAAAGAGAAAATGGCTTATCATCAAAAACGCTGGAATCGCATCCTGGGTTGATTCTTGTTATCTTTTTATAACGGAGTATCCCACGATGGATCCCTATTGGCTTCTTTTGTTTATACCATTGGCATACTATTTATTGAGAACGGGTAGCCTAGCGATGGACCTGCGTTTGCGGCGGGTTGAAAGAAAATTGGATGCCATCATTAATCACATGGGTATAGTCATTAATTCTGGGGTTGATCCACAACTTTTAGAACTGGTCCGCGAAGGCAAAAAAATCGAAGCGATCAAACTATATCGTGAAAGCACTGGCGTTGGGCTAAAGGAAGCCAAGGATTTTGTTGAAAGCCTCTAGCTTACACCAAGAATCTTTAAACCCACTATTTCTATTAATGAACGGTGGATGTTAATCTGCTGGTGCTGAAAAATGGACAATGTTGCCACGATTTTTTTCAGAGCCGCAAGCGTAAGCGACGGCGAAAATATGCAAAGGGTGTTAAGTCAAACGGTTTCAAAAAGGATACTTTTAAAGTTTTCTTGATTTGTTCTTTTGCTAATACCAAGAATTTCTATGCCTACCACTTGATTATTAGAGTCATAATCGAGAATGATACCTGGCTGTATCTCCTGGGAATCCATGATAGTAGATTCATCGAGACGAAAATATAGCGCGTCATTTTTCTTGTCTATTTTAAGTCTCATTTGAAGTTCCTAATCTTCGGTCAAAAAAAACGGTTATAACCTTGACTATTTTTTCTTTAAGGGGAGAAACAATAACTCTCAATTTACGATTTCCAAACTCCTGCACTGATCCTATATAATGAATGGTTTTATTTGTCATATCATGTTCAATGATATAGGGTTTATTAATTATTTGGAATACCCACGCCTTGGGTATTTTTCGCTCGTGAAGCATCTCCAAGGCGTGTTCGGTAAATTCCACATTATCCATTTAAATTTAACCCTTGTTGAATTTCTGGATGCGGCCCTGGCCCAGCCATTCCAAAACATACAAATTCCCCTTGGAATCCAAGGTCAGCGCATGGGGTGCCTTGAACTTGCCCGGATGCTTTGAAATATCATCCTTGATCGCGGAACCATCGCCCATCTGCGCTACGATTTTATCCTTGGCATCGATTACCGTTACACGGGAGCCAAGCTCAGGCACATAAAGATGTCCATCGTGCTGGTAGAAACAGCAGGGGGTGCGGACACCCTCAACTGTTCGCTTGTATTCCATCCCGAGCGAAAACACCTCAAGGCGGTTGTTGGCGCGGTCCGCGATGTAAAGTTCTGGTTCCTTGTTAAGCGTGCTAACCCAGACACCATGGCAGGTGCTGAATTTCCCATGCTCTTTGCCTGGGCCACCAATGGTTTTCAAATGCTTGAAGTTCTTGTCGAATTGAAAAACCTTCTGGCTGCCATAACCATCAACAATGTAAATGTCGCCATTGGGCGAGACTGCGACATCAGTTGGGTTAGCGAAATCCCATTTGACAGCCTTGGGGCCTTCTTGGGCGACATTACCGATCTCGAATAAAATCTTGCCGTTCATATCGGTCTTGTAGATGCGGGCGCCCAGTTTATTGCCATCCTTGCCCTTGGAGACATTTTCGGTCCAGTAAAGGAATTCTCCCTCAGGTTCCTTGCTCCAGTAAAGGCCATGGGCGGTGGCGTTGAACTGTGCCTGGTCGTAACCTATGCGCGAGGAAATATCCTTGCTCCAGGTTTCAAGAAGCGTGCCCTTGATGTCAAAGATGGCGACACAGGGGTTGGTTGATCGCGAGGTCACAATGATGCGGTCTTTGCCATCCACCACCACCGCGCAACCGAGGCCGAACTTCATGCCATCGGGCAACTTGCCCCAGGTGGGGTCGACTTCCAGCTTGAGGGAATTCTTGGGCTCATCCTTGTCGAGCGCCAGAAGGCCGGAGGTTCCCAGGGTGAAGGCGGCGCCAGCAGCGATAAAATCCCTGCGGGTCTTGCGAACGGGAAAAAGATATTCGTTTGAAAGCATGGTCTTTTGATCCTTAAAAACAGAGGTTGAAACAAAGGTTGAATTAAACTTTCTTAAGCATGCTGACACGGCCGGTCGCGACCCACTCAGCAACATAGATATTTCCCTTGGCATCGAAGCAGGCATCGTGTGGATGCACAAACTTTCCTGCGATCCATTTCTTGCTATCGCCCCGGATCGCGCCACCATCCTTGCCCGTGACTCTTTCCTTGTCGTCCCCAAGCACAGCAACCACTTCGTTCTTTTCGTTAAGAAGGGTGACCCGGGCTTGAAGTTCGGGAATCAAAAGCAGGTTCTTATGGGTGTCAGCATTCGCGGGAAGACCGAAACCCTTGATGGTCTCGAGGTATTTTCCATCCATGGTGAAATATTGCAGGGTATGGTTCGCGCGATCGCAAACAACTATGGAAGGTTTCCTGCCCGGGCGGTTATCAACCCAGATGCCATGGGGCGTGTTGAACTTCCCCTCGCCTTTGCCCGCGCCACCAAAGAAGGATTTCCAGTTCCCATCTTTGTCGTAACGATGGGCCGCGAACGCGCCATAACCATCCACGAGGAGGAAACCACCATCATCCAGGAAGGCGAAATTGGTGGGCATGAAGCGATCCCTGCCCCAAATTTTCATGGGCTTCTTATCTTCATCCTTGGCATAAAGGCCGGAATCCATCGGCGCGTATTTCTGCCAGACGGTTTCGCCCGTGAGGCTCATCTTGGCGAAAGACTTCACTTGTTGGTAGGCGCAAACATAAAGGTATTCCTGCCCGCCTTCCTCCCGGATTTCAATGCCATGCCCGCCACCTTGAAACTGCTTGCCAAAGGCACGGATGAATTTGCCCTCGGGATCAAACACGAATATGGAAGGGTGATCCTTGAGGTTATCCCTGCCTTCATGGATGACATAAAGGCAGCCGGATTTATCAACTGCGACATTGTGCGTGGTCTGCCAGGAATACTGGCTGGGCAGCTTGGCCCAATCGTGAATCACCTGATACTTGTGTTCGCCTGCGCCCACGACAAGGGGCTTGGAATCTGTTTTGTCTTGTGCGCCAATGATAATTGGAGCGTTGTAGGCAAGCGCGCCTGCCGAGAGTGCCGCGGTGGATTTTAAAAATTTTCTTCGTTGCATGAGAGAGAAGTCCCTGAAGGTTGGAAGGAATGTATGTAAACAAGCTTAAATTGAAGGTGGGAGTGGTGCAATCAGAAAATGTGGGATTGAAGTGTTGATCTGGGGCTTGTTCATAGCCAGTTGCCAAACTTTTTCAGATAC